>NZ_JBHSIU010000037.1:27544-400888 GCF_042653625.1 Dactylosporangium cerinum
GGCCGCCGAGCGCGCCCGGGCCGCCGAGCGGGTCGTCGATCGCCCCGCGGCGGAGAAGCCCGAACGGCAGACCGCGCTGGGCCGCCGGCTCCAGTCGCTGGGCGTGCCGACCGACATCGCGTTCCGGGCCAACGTCGCCGACACGTACTCCGCGGTCGTGGACGCCTTCTCGGCGCTGCCGACCGCCGAACCGGCACCCGACGGCCCGGGCGAGACGCTCATCGTCGTCGGCGAGTCGACCCACGCCGTCGAGGTCGCCCGGTGGGTCGCCGAGACGCAGCGCCTCGACAGCAGCCACATCCTGTTCGCCGGTCGCAACGCGGCCGCCGCGGGCATCGACGCGAAGCGCCGGATCACCGGCGCCCACGACGCCCGGCTCTGGGCCAAGAAGCTGCGCAAGTCCGACGCGCCCAGCGTCGTGGCCGTCGAGGCGGCCCTGGACGAGTCCGCCTGGGCCGCCGCGATCGTCGAGGCGGTCCGGCCCGTCGCGGTCTGGGTCGTCGTCGACGCCAGCCGCAAGACCTCCGACGTCGCGCACCACCTGCAGGGCCTGCGCCGCGTCGACGCGATCTGCCTGCGCGGCACGATGTCCAGCGGCGACCCGGCCAGCCCGCTGTCGCTGCGCCTGCCGGTCGCGCTCCTCGACGGCCGCCCGTCCACCCCGTTCCAGTGGGCCGCGATGCTCTGCGAGCGGCTGAGCCTGGTGGGCGGCTGACGTGCTCGGTATGGCGCGGTTCCCCACGCTGTTCCTGGCGTTGCTGATCGCGTCGCCCGCCCTGTACGCCACCTTCGTGACCCACCAGCTCGACCTGCAGACCGGCCTGTTGCGCCTGCTGATCGCGGTGCCGGTGGCGGCCGTCATGCTGGCCCTGTTCCGGTTGGTCACCCGCGACTACGGCAAGGACGACGAGCGGAAGAAGGAGCCGTCCGAATCCGACGGCGACGAGGAGCCGCTGCGGGCCGAGGCGGTGGCCGGCGAGCCCTTCCCGCAGCGCCGTGCCGAGGACGCCCAGTAGACGCCCGGTATGCCGCAGACGCGGTCAGGTGGCCAGGAGGCGCAGGACCAGCGTGACCGAGCGGTCGGTCAGGTTGGCCACCGCGTTCGGCAGCAGCATCATCGCCGTGCCGACGATCAGCAGCGTCAGCAGCACCTTGGCGGGGAAGCCGAACGAGAACGGGTTCAGCGCCGGCGCCGCGCGGGTCAGCAGGCCCAGCGCGACGTCCACCGCGAGCATGATTGCGATCAGTGGCGCCGCGATCTGCAGGCCCGCCAGGAACATGTCGACCATGCCGTCGTTGATGATGCCGGCGAAGGTCTGCAGCGAGAGCGCGTCGTTGAGCGGGATCGCGGTGTACGAGCGCGCGAACCCCCGCAGGATCAGCTGATGGGAGTCGGTGGCGAACATGAGCGCCATGCCGATGAGGTTGTAGAGGCGGCCGAACACGGCGTTGCCCTGCTGGGAGAACGGGTCCATCGAGAAGGCGAGGCTGAAGCCGCCGACGAGGTCGATGAGGTTCCCGGCGACCTGGACGGCGGCGAAGAGCAGCGCGGTGATGAAGGCGAGCGCGGCGCCGACCACGGCCTGCTCGGCGGCGTTGGCGACGAGGACGCCGGCGGACATGTCGGCCGGGATCTGCGGGGCGAGGCGCGGCGCGAGGGGCAGCGCGATCGCCACGGACAGCAGGGCCTTCACCGGGCCCGGGGCGCCGCGGTTGTTGAACGGCGGGCACAGCGCGAGCCACACCCCGGCTCGGATCGATCCGAGGAGGACCGCCAGCACCGTGCTCAGCGGCACGGTGTAGGTGTCAGGCACCTTTGATCAGGTCGGGGATCTGGGCGTACAGCTGCTCGGTGTAGCTGATCATCTCGTGCAGCATCCAGTTGCCGGCGAAGAGCAGGGCGAGCCCGATCGCGGCGGCCTTCGGCACGAAGGACAGCGTCGACTCCTGGATCTGGGTGACGGACTGGAACAGGGAGATGGCGAAGCCGACGATGAGCGCGGTGAGCAGGATCGGTGCGCCGAGCTTCGCGGCGATCGTCATGGCCTGCAGGCTCAGTTCGATGATTTTGGTGTCGGTCATGGAGCACCTCGTCAGTGATAGCTGGCCACGAGGGCGGTGAGGATCAGCCCCCACCCGTTGACCAGGACGAACAGCAGGAGCTTGAACGGCAGTGCGATGGTGACCGGCGGCAGCATCATCATGCCCAGCGACATGAGCGCCGCCGAGACGACCATGTCGATGACCAGGAACGGGATGTAGATGACGAAGCCGATGATGAACGCGGCCCGCAGTTCCGACAGGACGAAGGCGGGCACCAGCGTGGTCAGCGGCACGTCGTCCTTGTTCTTCGGCAGGGGACGGTCGGCGATTTTCGTGAAGAGCGCGATCTCGTCCTTGCGGGTCTGCTTGAGCATGAACGCCTCGAGTGGCTGGACCCCGTCCTTGAACGCCACCGCCTGGCTCTTGTCTCCTTTCAGGTAGGGCTGCAGGCCGACGTCGTTCACCTCGCCGATGACCGGCGACATGATGAAGAGGCTGATGAACAGCGCCATCCCGGCGATCACCTGGTTGGGCGGCACGTTGCTGAGGCCGAGCGCGTTGCGGGTGATCGACAGGACCACGAAGACCTTCGTGAAGCTCGTCGTCATCAGCAGCAGCGACGGCGCGATCGACAGCAGGGTCAGCAGGATGATGATGGTGATCGACTGGCTGGGCTGCACGCCGCCGACGTCGATGTTGACGGTGCCGTCGGGCGGGCTGGGCGGCACCGGCGGTTTCGGGGTCGGCGCGGCCAGGGCGGTGCCCGGCAGGAGCAGCACCGTGCCGAGGACGGCGACACCCAGGACCGCGGACCTCATCGCCGGCCCCGCAGGAACTGCCAGACGTCCTTGGCGAACAGGGAGCCCGCCAGGGGGGACGGCGGGGAGGCCTCGACGGGCGGCTCGAACAGGTGCGCGTCGGCGTCGGCGAGCAGCGATACGCCCGCGTCGCTGACGCCGAGGACCAGGGCCCGGTCGGCGACCTTGACCACCGCGACCGACGACCCGCGGCTGAGCTGCTGGCGGGCGATGACGGTGAGCAGCCCGGCGCCGTGGCCGCCGGTGCCGCGCCGGGCCAGCCGGGCGAGCGCCCAGAGTATTGCAAAAACTACCGTGAGTGAGCACAGGACGCGCAGTGCCAGTTCGATCATGGCAGGGGGTCCTAGGCCCGGTCCGTCGGGCCGACGATCTCGGTGATCCGGATGCCGAAGTTCTCGTCGATCACGACCACCTCGCCGCGGGCGATGAGCCGCCCGTTGACCAGCAGGTCGGCCGGGCCGCCGGCGGCCCGGTCCAGCTCGATCACCGCGCCCGGGGCGAGCGACAGCAGCTCCCGCACGCTCATCCGGGTGCGGCCGAGCTCGGCGGTGACCTCCATCTCGACGTCGTGGAGGAGGTCGAACGCCGGCCGGCCGCGGTCGCCACGCTCCGCGCGGGGCTCGTCGTCGCCACCCGGGCCGCCGGTGACCTCCACCGCGACGGCGAGCGCGACGACGGCCTGGACGACGCCCTCGTCGGTGCGCAGCGGCACGAGGATGCCGCCCGCGTCGATCAGCTGACCCATCGCGTCGCCGGGTTCGAGCACCTCGCCGGGGTCGACGACGACCGGCCCGACGGTGGCCGCCGCGGCCTCGAGGGCGGGCCGGACCGCCTGGCTCAGGTCCAGGGCGCCCATGGGGGAGTTGGCCAGGGCCTCGACCAGGTCGGACGTGACGACGATCGCGACCTCGCCCTGTGCGGTGCCGGCGAACCGGGCGCGGACCGCCTGGCCGTCGATGGCGAGCTCGTCGACGTTCTGGGTGGGCGCACCGACGGAGAGCGGGGAGCTGGCGGGCAGCAGCGCCACGGCGGCCTGTGCGGCCGCCTCGGCGCGGGCCAGCAGGGCCTCGTTGGTGGCGGTGGTCATCGGCGGGTCTCCTCAGCGCGGTTCTGGCCGAGCTGTCCGGCTGGTTGTGCGGCGGGCCGGTGTGTCGGTCGTTGACCCGGCTGTGGGTTCGGCACCACGAGACAGGCCAGTCGGTTGCCCTGGGCGCCGGGGACGGCGTAGGCGAACGTGATGTCCGCCGTCGTCACGGCCAGGGGTGTCGAGGTGGTGTGGGCGAGGGGCACCACGTCGCCGGGGCGCAGGCCGATCAGGTCGGCGGGGTGCATGCGCACCGGCTGGAAGCGCACCGCGACCTCGATCGGCGCGCCCTCGAGCCCGGCCACCACGTTGCGGTACGCGACCTCGCGGGCCAGCCGCTGCGCCTCGGTGAGCACCGCGCTGCCCTGCTCGCCCTGCAGCTTCGGGAAGATCGAGCCGAACGGCAGGCAGATGCTGGCCACACACTCCTCGGTGCCGACCCGCATCTCGAACGAGGAGACGATGACGGCGTCGGAGGTCGCGCCGGCCTGGGCGAACTGCGGGTTGTACTCGATCGTGGTCATCTCCGGCCGTAACGCCACGATGCCCTCGAAGGCGTAGCGCAGCTCGCCGAGCGTCCGTTCGATGAGGCCGTGCAGCAACGGCATCTCGATGTCGCTCAGTGGGCGTTGAGGCTGCGGACCGCCCGGACCGCCGAGCATGTGGTCGATGCAGGCCATGGCGGTGCTCAGGGAGAACTCCAGAATGGCTGTGCCGGGTAGAGGATCGATGCTGAACATGGCGACGACGGTCGGGCTCGACAGGCCGCTGATGTATTCGTCGTAGGTCAGCTGCTCGATGGAGATCAGGCTGACCTGCGACACCGCCCGGAGACTGGTGGTCAACAGTGTGGCGTACTGGCGGGCGAAGGTCTCGTAGGAGATCTGGAGCGTTCGGATGTGTTCTCGGGACAGTTTGGTCGGACGCCGGAAGTCATACGGCTCAGGACCGGAGCTTTTGCCGCCGCGCCGGCTCATCTTGCCGGGCGTGCGGCCGCTACCGGTCGCCGACGTTGACTGCGTCACTCTCTTACCATCGGTCTTTTTGGGTGCACCTTGACGGAAAACGGCCGAAACGGACCTGGAGGTTTCCTTGAAAACCCCCAGATCCGCCGGTTCGTGGCTATTGGATCACGAACGACGTGAAGTACACGTCCATGATCTCTTTCTCCTTCTCCACCGTGTAGGCCTTCTCGATCTTCTCCTTGAGCTCCGCCTTCAGGCGCTCCCGCTCCGCGTTGGACATCAGCTCGGCCATCTCGCGGTTGCTGTACAGGTCGATCGCGATGTCGAGCGCCTTGCTGCCGTCCGGTGCCTCCGCGGCCGCGGCGGTGGCCTGCAGCGACAGCTTCAGCTTCAGGTAGTGCCCGTCCGCCAGGTTGATCGTGATCGCGTCCAGGGGCACCACCACCCCCGGCTCCGGCTCCTTCTCCGCCGTGGCGGAGGACGGCTTGAGCATGATGTAGCCACCCGCGCCGCCGCCCAGCAGCACCACCGCGATCGCGATGATCATGATGAGCTTCTTCTTGCCCTTCTTCGGGGCCTCTTCGGTCGCCGCCTTCTCGTCGTCCGCCATGGTCGCTCCTCAGCCGCCCGAAGAAGCCGAGGGCAGCAGCGCCCGGGTGTCGGCCGGAAGGGACGACAGGACGATGATCTCCACCCGCCGGTTGAGCGACGCCGCGCGCGGGTCGTCCGCCGGGTACAGCGGCTTGGTGTCGGCGTAGCCAGCCGCCAGCAGGCGGTTCTCGGCGATGCCGGCGTTGCTGTGCAGGTAGCGGACCACGGTCGAGGCGCGGGCGGTGGACAGCTCCCAGCCGCTCGGGTAGGTGCCGGTCGTCGCGGCCAGCTGGTTCGTGTGCCCGTCGACCTCGATCTTGTTCGGCAGGCCGGAGATCGCCGGGCCGATGCCCCTCATGATCTCCTGGCCGGCGGACAGCAACTGCGCCTCGCCGCCGTCGAACACGACCGCGCTGGTGACGACGGTGACGACCAGGCCGCGCTCGTCGATGGAGAACTTCACCGAGTCGGCGAGCCCCTCCGCCTTCAGGCTCTCCTCGATCTGGGCCTTGATCTTCTCGAAGTTCTCGACCTCCTGCTGCGCCGCCTTCTGCTTCGCCGACGCCGACGCCCGCTCCTTGGCCGCCACGGCCTCCTGGACCGCGGTCGCGTCGGCAGTGGTGCCGCCGATACCCGAGGACATGTCCATCGGGGAGCTGCTGTCGGAGGACTCCATGAGCGAGGCCTCGCCGCCCTCGAACGCCACCGACGGGGACCCGAAGCCGACCGCCAGGCCGTTCTTGAGCTCCGCGAACTTCTTCTGGTCGACCTGGCTGATCGCGAACAGCACGATGAAGAGCACCATCAGCAGCGTCATCATGTCGGCGTAGCTGACCAGCCAGCGCTCGTGGTTCTCGTGCTCCTCGTCGTGCGCCCCGTGCTTCTTGCCGTGACCCTTGGCGTGCGCACCCTTCGTGCCGCCCTTTGCAGCATGCCCACCTCCGCTCATGCCGCCACCTCCGCTGCGCTCCGGCGTCGGCCTGAGCTCAACCTGTCACATGATGAGCGGACCGAGCCGCTTCGCTGTCCGCTCATTCCGCCACCTCCGCTGCGCTCCGGCGTCGGCCTGAGCTCAACCTGTCACATGATGAGCGGACCGAGCCGCTTCGCTGTCCGCTCATCAGGCGGCCTCCTTCTTCTCGGTGATGCTGCCCGGCGGCAGCAGGCTTCGGAGCTTCTGTGCGACCAGGCGGGGATTGGCCCCTGCCTGGATGTTGATGATGCCGGCGATCACGAGCTCCATCTGTGCGCATTCGAGCTCGGACAGCCGTTTCAACTTGGCTCCCATCGGCAGCCACATGACGTTTGCTGAGAGAACCCCCCAGAGCGTCGCCACGAAGGCGCCGGCGATGAGGTGACCGAGCTTGTCCGGCTCGCTCAGGTTCTCCAGGACGTGGATCAGGCCGATGACCGTGCCGATGATGCCGATCGTCGGCGCGTACCCGCCCATGCCCGTGAAGATCGTCGCGGCATGCTTGTCGGCCTTGCGCTTGGCGTCGACCTCGGCCTCGAGGATCGCCGCGAGCTCCTCGGAGTCGGTGCCGTCGATGGCGAGCTGCAGGCCCTTCTTGAGAAACGGATCCCGCACCTCCTTCATCGCGTCCTCCAGGGCCAGCAGCCCCTCGCGCCGGGCCTTCTCGGCGAGCTTCACGATGTCGTCGACGAGCGCGTCGGCCGGTTGCACGTTGCCCAGCAGCACCCGCTTGAACGAGTCGACGAGCGCGATGGTGTCCTTCAGCATGCCGCCGGCCATGGCCGCGCCGAGCGTGCCGAAGAAGACCAGGATCAACGGCGGCACCAGGAAGATGGAGCCCGGGCTGCCGCCTTCAAGGATCATCGAGGCGAAGATCGCAATGAAGGCCAGCACGATGCCGATGATGGTTGCCGGATCCATGTGTCAACGCTCCCGACGATGCAGCTGGACGACGTTGGTCTCCTTGACGCGCTCCCGGGCGTCCTCGGCGCGTTCGGCCGAGGTCTGCCCGACGAGCTGCTGCGCGTCGACGACCACCTGCGCCCGGTACTGGCGGATCAGCGCCACCAGCTCCGGCAACGACTCGGCGATCAGGTACTTCGTGCCGTCGACCAGCGTCACGACGGTGTCGGGGGTGCAGTCGGCCCGCTCGACCAGGTCGGGGTTGAGTGCGAACACCGGGCCGTTGAGTCTGGTCAGCAGGATCATCGACGCGCTCCCGTCCTTGGTGGTTTGTGGGCGAGGCCCCCTCCGTGGTGCCTTCGGACTTCACATCGGACCGATCGGCCGACAGGTGAGGAGTTGACGGTTGCCGGGGGGTAGCTACGACAAAGGCCCGCCATCACTGGCGGGCCTTTTCTGCAGGAGAGTCCGGTTACCGCTTCAGGTTCACCAGTTCCTGCAGCACCTCGTCGGACGTGCTGATCACCTTCGAGTTGGCCTGGAAGCCGCGCTGGGCCACGATCAGGTTGGTGAACTCCTGGGCGAGGTCGACGTTGGACATCTCCACCGCACCGCTCTGCAACGTGCCGAGACCCACCGTCCCGGCCACGCCCACCTGCGCCAGACCCGAGTTCACCGTGAACCGGTAGAGCGAGTCGCCGACCTTCTCCAGGCCGGGCGGGTTGTTGAAGTTGGCCAGGGCGAGCTGCGCCACCGTCTGCTTGTTGCCGTTGGAGAACACGCCGACCAGCTGACCGTCGGGGTTGATGCTGAACGACTGCAGCGTCGCCGCCGGCGAGCCGTTCTGGCTCAGCGGGCTCACCGTGGTGTTGCCGGTGTACTCCGTCAGCCCGGCCAGGTCGACCTCGACGCCGATGCCGTCGTTGTCCGGGTCGTACAACAGGCCGATCTTCGTGTCGCCGTTCGAGTCCGTGTACGTCGGCGCGCTGATCTGCCCGTTCGGCAGGAACGTCAGGGGCGTGGACGCCGAGGGCGTGCTGCCGTCGCTGACGACCGCCTCCCAGCCGCCGGCGGTCAGCGTGAACGTCGTCGTCAGCGTCACCACGTTGCCCTGCACGTCGTACGTCTTGATCGCGCGCGGGATCGTGGTGTTGACCGGCGCGTCGGCCGGCAGGTTGCCGGCCAGGACCATGTTGCGGGTGGCGTTCGGCGCGATCAGCGTGCCCATCGGCAGCCGGATGTCGCCGATCGGCGCGTTCGTGTTGACCTCGCCGTTGACCGCCGGCCAGCCCTGCACCGCGGCGCCGGTCGGGGTGACCAGCTTGCCCTCGGCGTCGAAGTTGAACGCGCCGGCCCGGGTGTACAGCAGCTCGTCGGTGGAGTTGACGACGAAGAACCCGTCACCGGAGATCATCACGTCGGTGGCCCGCCCCGTGGTCTGCGCCGACCCCTGCACGAAGCTGGTGTTGATCGCGCCGAGCCGCACGCCCAGACCGACCTGCGCCGGGTTCGTGCCACCCTGCCCCTGCTGCGGGGCGCCGGCGGCGCGCATCATCTGGCTCAGCGTGTCCTCGAACACCACCTGCGACGACTTGAACCCCAAGGTGTTGACGTTGGCGATGTTGTTGCTGGTGACATCCATCATCTGCTGGTGGGCCCGCAGACCGCTGATGCCGGAGAAGAGTGAGCGGAGCATTGGGGAGGGGTCCTTTCAGGATGCCGGGCCGCGGACTTCCTTGACCGCACTGAGCGCGACATCCTTGTCGCCGACCCGCAGGGTGGGGCTGGTGCCTGAGAACGCCGCCGCGGTCACCACGCCGGACTGCTCCTTGCCGTCCTGGTCGGTGTACGCGACGGTCTTGCCGATGAGGTTGCTCGCGCCGAGCTGCAGCTGGGCGGTGAGCAGGCTCTGCTCCATCGTCGCCAGGTCGCTCAGCTTCTCGACCGTCGTGAACTGCGCCGTCTGCGCCAGGAACTCCGAGTTGTCCATCGGCTTCATCGGATCCTGATACTTCAGCTGCGCCACGAGCAGCTTCAGGAACGCGTCCTTGCCCAGGTCACCGCCGGGCTTCGCGGGCGCTTCCTGCTTTTTCGCGCCGTCGGTCCGGCTGACGTCGTCCGGCGCGTCCGTCTTCGGCACGTAGTCGCTGACGTTGCCAGGGACCGGCTTCGGGACGTAGGCGCCGACGCTGCCACTGACGGGTGTCGTCGGGGTGGTGATGGCGGAACCCCCTCCTAGATGCGCACGTCGACCAACGCGTCTGCGCCGTCCGGTTCGCGGACCTCCGCATCCGCCCGTGGTTCGGGTGCCTGCTGTTGTGATCGACCCCGCGACTGCCAACCTGAGAACTGTTGCGATTGGTTGCCCGGCCGGCCGGTATCTGGTTGCGAACCCTGGTGCAGGTCCAGCGTGCACTGGGCGAACCCGCCGTCGCGCAGGTCCTGCCGCAGGTCCGGCAGCGCCGCCTGCAGCGCCGCCCGGGCCGCCTCGCTGCCCGTCGCCAGCTGCACGGTGATCGCCCCGTCGCGCACCTCGGCGACGATGCTGACCGGCCCCAGGTCACCGGGGCTGAGCTGGATCGTCATCCGGTGCACCCCGTCAGGTCCCTTCCGCAGCGGCGTCAGCACCATCGCCACCTGGGCGGCCACCGGCGGCTGAGCGGTCGCCGGAGCCTGGTTGGGTGGCACGGACGCCGGCCCGGCCGTCGTCAGCTGCGGCTGCTGCGGGGGTACGCCCACCGCCTGCACCTGATCCTGCCCTCCCCGTGTCTCGCTGCCCGGCTGTCTGCCCCGGTCGTGGGTGCCGCGGCCCTGGGCGTCGCCCGCGAGGGCACCCTGCGCGGCCAGCTGCGCGGCGAACTGCGGCAGGCCCGGGTTGGTGACCACGGCCGGCTGATCGGCGCCGGCGGCTCGCGCCCCGGTGCCGGTGGCGGCCTCCGCGTCCACCGGCGCGCCGGTGCCGGTCTGGACGGCGGCGACCTGGACCGCTACCTGCGCCGCTACCTGGGCTGCTGCCTGGGTCGCGGCCGGGACAGCGGCCTGTGGCGCGGCGGTGGGCGGTGCGGTGCCCGGCAGGATGGGGCCCGGCTGGGGGAGCAGTTGCGAGACCCCGGCGCCGCCGACCGTCTCGGCGGCCGAGGTCTCGACCTGTGCGCCTGTCTGTGCGCCTGTCTGTGCGCCTGTCTGTGCGCCGGTCTGGGCACCGGCCTGCGCTCCGGGCTGCGCGACGAGGTCGGGAACGGCCCGGGCGGTGGCCTGGACATGCGGGGCGACCGCCGGAGCGGCGGCCTGATGGACGGGTTCCGGTGCGGCGGCATCCGGGGCCGCGGCGATGAGGCGGTGTGCCGTTTGGGTCGCCCGAGGTGCCTGCGGCGCCTGCGTCACGGACGGCCCCTGCGGCGCCTGTGCCACGGACGGCACCTGCGCCACCTGGGTGGCGAGGGGGATCTGGGCCGGCCGGGCCGCCTCGACGAGCTGCGCGGCCTGCGAGAGGAGGTTGACGCCGGCCGGCGCGGGCTGCCGTCCCACCGCGGCGGCCTGCTGTCCGACCGGTGTGACGGCCACGGGCGCAACGGTTGCGGCCTGGACGGGGACGGCACCGGGCCCGGCGACCAGTCCTGCGGCGGCCTGCCCTGGGGTGGCGGGTCCCGTGATGGCCGGTTCCGCGGTCCGGTCGCCGGTGGCCGGTGCGTGGCCGGCCGCCGGCGACCCGGCGGTGGGGAGACCGGCGCCGGGCAGCGGGTTGCCGGTCCAGGCGCCGAGGTCCGCCGGTGGGCCGGCCGATGCGGGCGACCCGGCCCGGGCTGCCGCCGATGACGTGCCGGCCGGCACACCGGTCCGCGGCGGGCCCAGGAACACCCCCTGCGTCCCGACCGGCCTGACGGCCGTCCCGGCCGGTCCGGTGATCGCGGGCGGCACCTGCACCGGCGCGCCGGTCGCGTCGACGGGCACGGCCACCGCGGTGACACCGGGCCGCGCCGACGCGGCGACGAGCATCGCCTCCAGGGTGCCCGGCCCGGTGGGCCGCGCCCCGGCGGCCGGGTTCCCGGTGCGCCGCCCCACGTCGCCGCCGGCGGTCCGCGCCACCTCCGGGTGTTCGAGCCCCGCCGGTTCCGCGTTCTCGGCCGGCCGTGACGTCCCGCCGGGCGTCGCGTCGCCACGATCCTGGGGCATGGCACCGGGCCCGCGTTCGGCGGTGGTGGCCGGGCGCGCCGGCTCCCGCACGGTCGCGGCGGTGCGGTCGCGGATGGGCGGGTCGGCGCGGTCGCGGGCCTCCGGGCGGCGGTCGGTGTCGGCCCGCCGCACGATCGCGTCGCGCTGCTGGTGCACGGCCGCGCCGGCGAGGACCGCGTCGGGATCGGGTCTGCGCGGCCGTTCGTCCCGGACCCGGCGGTCCCGCACCGGCGACCGGCGCTCCGGCTCGCGGTCCTGGTCCCGGGCCTGATCGTGCCGCCGGTCGGCGACGGCGCGGTCGCGGGCACCCTGTGTCGGCGCCCCCAGCGACGCGCGGCCGTGGGTCGCCGCGGCCAGGGCGGCGGCGAAGGCGTCGGACGGACCGCTGGGGGCGATCGGATCCGGGCCGCGGGTGGTGCCCGCGGCGCTGGTCGCGTCCAGTGGCACGGTCATGCGAACCCTCTTCCCGCGAGCTGTTCCATCGCGGCCTTGACCTTCGGCACGTAGGCCTGGGTCTGTGCGAACGGCGGGATGCCGCCGTACCGGCTGACCGCGCCGCCGCCGGCGTTGTAGGCGGCGAGGGCCAGGTCGATCGAGCCGAAACGGTCCAGGTTCGACGACAGCATCCGGGCCGCGCCGTCGACGGCCTGCGCCGGGTCGAGGGCGTCGACGCCGAGCCCGCGGGCGGTCGCCGGCATCAGCTGCATGAGTCCCTGCGCGCCGGCGCCGCTGACCGCGGCCGGGTTGTATCCGGATTCGACCTTCGCGACCGCGGCGAGGAGCGAGGGCGCGAGGCCGTACTTCGCGCCCGCCTGCTGGAACAGGTCGGCGTAGGGCACCCCGGTCAGCGACGCGGGTCGCATCGCCGCCGCCGTGACCATCCCACCGGCCGAGGCGGCACCGGTCGCGTCGAGGGACGTGGTGGGCACGATCCGGCGGATGGCGGTCGGGGTCTCGTACACCTCCTGGATCTTCACCACGTCGCCGGCGTGCGGGGCGGCGATCATGCGGTTGTCGCCGAGGTAGAGGCCGACGTGGTCGACGGGGCTGCCGAAGGCGAGCAGGTCGCCCGGGCGGGCGTGGGCCAGGTCCGCCACCGCCGTGCCCTCGCGGGCCTGGTCCTTCGCGACCCGGGGCAGTTTGACGCCGAGGTCGGCGTAGACGCGCTGGACGAGCCCCGAGCAGTCCAGGCCGCTCTCCGGGTTCGTGCCGCCGAACACGTACGGCGTGCCGAGGTACTGCTTCGCCGTGTCCACGACCGTGGCGCCGGTAACCGCCCGGGAACCGTCCATCGTGGACGTCGTGGATTGCAGCGCCGCCGCGAACGCGTCGCCGCCGCCGGCCGCGGCGGGTGCGCCGAGCCCGATCCGGCTGCGGATCTCGGCGACCCGGGCCTGCGCCTCGTAGACGGTCATGCGTCCTCACTTCGTTCCGGGCGCCTGACCTGACACTGTCCCCCTGATGACCGGCCCGAGACGCTTCGCTGGCCGGTCATGCGTCCTCACTTCGTTCCGGGCGCCTGACCCGATACTGGGCTGCTGATGACCGGCCCGAGGCGCTTCGCTGGCCGGTCATGATTCCCCCCGGCGGTTGAAGGCGGCGGCGGTGGTCAGGTCGTCGACGGCCTTGGCCTCGATCGCGGCCGCCGTCTGCTTGCGGGTCAGGTCGTGCCGCTCCTGGAGCTTCTCGATGGTGCGGTGCTGCACGGCCGCGTCGGTGAGGTCGTCGAGCCGTTCCTGGACGGTCTCGTCGGCCAGCGACGCCGCGCCGATCGCCGCGGACAGCGCGCCCGCGATCGCCTGCCGGGCCATGAGGGTCGCGGCGAACGCGGCCGACGTCGCCCCGTCCGTGACCCGCCGCCCGTCCAGGTCGCGTTCGCGGGTGTGGACCGTGCCGTGCGCCGACGCGGCCTCGCCGCGGGCCCGCACGACGGCCGCCTTCGCCGCGTCCTCCTGTGCCTTGCGGGCCCGCAGGACCGCGCCCAGCCGGAAACCGTTCTTCGCCATCAGGATTTCACCAGCGCATCCAGCATCGACCACGCCAGCGGAGCCGGGGTGGTGTCGTCCATGTCCTGTCGCAGGAAGTCGTTGATCTGCGGCCACAGCGCCCGGGCGCGGTCGGCGTCCGGGTTGGTGCCGCTCACGTACGCGCCGATCTCGACGAGCTCGCGCACGTCGCGGTGGGCGGCGAGCATCCGCCGCAGGGCGGTCGCGTCGGCGCGCTGCTCCCGGGTGGTGACCGCGTTCGCGACCCGGGAGATCGACTCCAGCACGTCGATGCTGGGGAAGTGCCCGGACGTGGCGAGCCGCCGGTCGAGGGTGATGTGGCCGTCGAGGATCGAGCGGGCGGTGTCGGCGATCGGCTCGTTGTGGTCGTCGCCCTCGACGAGGACGGTGCACAGGCCGGTGATCGAGCCGACGGGCGCCGGGCCGGCCCGCTCCAGCAGGCGGGGCAGCAGCGCGAACACGCTCGGCGGGTACCCGCGGGTCGCGGGCGGCTCGCCGGCGGACAGGCCGACCTCGCGCTGGGCCATCGCGGTCCTCGTCAGGCTGTCCATCAGCAGCAGCACGTCCTGGCCGCCGTCGCGGAAGTACTCGGCGATCCGGGTCGCGACGAACCCGGCGCGCAACCGCACCAGCGGCGGCTGGTCCGACGTCGCGATCACGACGACCGACCGGGCCAGCCCCTCGGGTCCGAGGTCGTTCTCGATGAACTCGCGGACCTCGCGGCCACGCTCGCCGACCAGGCCGATCACGGAGATCTCGGCGTCGGTGCCTCTGGTGATCATCGACATGAGGCTGCTCTTGCCGACCCCCGACCCGGCGAAGATGCCGATGCGCTGCCCCCGGCCGCACGGCACGAGGGTGTCCAGCGCGCGCACCCCGAGCGACAGCGGTTCCTGCACGCGGCCGCGGGCGAGGGCGTCGGGCGCGTCGTTCTCGACGGTCACCCGTTCCAGGCCGGTGAGCGGCGGCCCGCCGTCCATCGGGCGGCCGAGCCCGTCGAGGATGCGGCCGCGCAGTTGCGGGCCGACGGCGATCTCCAGCGGCGAGCCGGTCCCGCGCACGGGGCTGCCGGTGCCGATGCCGGTGAGCGCGCCCAGGGGCAGGCAGGCGAGCCGGTCGCCGTCGATGGACACGACCTCCGCCGGCACCGCCGATCCGGCCGGGCCGATCTCGACGAGGTCACCGACGCGGCCGGTCACCCCGGCGACGGTGACCGACAGGCCGACGATCGAACTGACCCGGCCCGTGACGCGCGGGTTGGCGGCCCGGCGGGCGGCGGCGATGCGCTGCTGGAGCGACGACGTCACTGTTCGAGCACCTCCCGCACCCGGTCGAGGGCCGGGCCCAGCCGGGCGTCGACCGTTGTGGCGTCGCACAGCGCGAGGGCGTCACCCGGTCCGAGGCCCGGGTCGTCCACGAGGGACACCGTGCGGCCGTCCATGACCAGTTCCGTCTGTCCTATCGTCAGCCGGTCCGCCGGGTTGAGCCGGACCGTCACCGGACTTGCCGACGGCACCAGCGCGAGCGCCCGGGCGAGGGCCTCCCGGCCGGGTTCGGTCGCGGTGCGCAGCTCCCGGCCGAGGACCGCCTCGGCCAGCGCGAACGCCGTCGCCACGATCTGGTCCTCGACGTCCTGCGCGGCGGGCACGGCCCGGCGCTCCAGAGCGCCGGCGGCCGCGCCGATCGCCTGCAGGGCATGCTCGACGCGCTGGCGGTGCAGCTCGGCGATCTCGGCGGCCTCGGCGGCGACCCGGGCGGCCTCCGCCTCGGCACCGGCGCGCGCCTCCCGCCTGCCCTGCGCCCACCCGGCGGCGTAGCCGGCGGCCTCCGCCTCGGCGCGGACCTGCGCGACGAGCTCCGGCGGGAACGTCTCGCGTTCCCGCAGGTCGACGTCGAAGCGGGCGGAGGGCGCGGCGCCGGCCCGGTCGTCGGTGAGCACGTTCTCGCCGTACCGGACGACGGCCGGGATCTCCGGCTGCGGGAAGGCCCGGGTCGCCGGGGTCGGTGGTGGCGGGGGCGGCGGCGGGAACGCCGGCCGGGGCGGGCCGGCCTTCTTCTTCGGCGGCGGCGGGAACGCGAGGGGGTACTCAGCCGACGAACTCATCGTCGTCTCCCCGGCGGATGGTGATCTGGCCCGACTCCTCCAGGGTGCGGATCGCCTGGACGATCTTCGCCTGGGACTCCTCGACCGTGCGCAGGCGGACCGGGCCGAGCATCTCGATCTCGTCGCCGAGGTTCTCCGCGGCGCGTTCGGACAGGTTCTTCATGACCTTCTGGCGGACCTCGTCGCGGACGCCCTTCAGCGCCGTGGCGAGGTCGTTGGTCTCGACCTGGCGCAGCACGAGCTGGATGGACCGGTCGTCCAGGGACACGATGTCCTCGAACATGAACATCTTGGAGCGGATCTCCTCCGCCAGCTCGGGGTTGCGCCCGGCGAGCCCTTCGAGGATCAGCCGCTCCGTGGCCCGGTCGGTCCGGTTGATGATCTCGACGAGCGGCTCGAGACCGCCGACCGCGGACAGGTCGCTGGGCTGCAGCACCGAGGACATCTTGCGTTCCAGGGTCGACTCGACCTTGCGGATGATGTCGGGCGAGGTGCGGTCCATGACGGCGATGCGGTGCGCGACGTCCGCCTGCAGCTGCGGGGCGAGCCCGCCGAGGATCTGCGACGCCTGCGTCGCGGTCATGTGCGCGAGGACCAGCGCGATCGTCTGCGGGTGCTCGTCCTCCAGGAACGACAGCAGCTGGCGGGGGTCCGCCTGGCCGAGGAACCCGAACGGCACGTCCATGAAGACCGTGTTGAGCCGTCCGACGATCTCGCCGGCCCGCTCCCGGCCGAGCGACGCCTCCAGCAGATCCCGTGCGAAGTCCAGCCCGCCCTGACCGACGTACCGGTGCCCGGTCGCCATGTCGTGGAACTCCTCGAGCACCACGTCGGCCACGTCGCCCTCGACCTGCCCCAGCCGCATGATCTCGGCGGTCAGCTCCTCGACCTCGGCCTCCCGGAGATGCGACATGATCTTCGCCGCGTCTTCCTTGCCCATCTGTACGAGCAGGATGGCCGCCTTGCGCAGCCCGGACAGCTCCCCGGTGGTCATGGTGCCTCAGCCGCGGCGGTCGGCGAGCCAGCCGCGCAGCAGCTGGGCCACCTCGTCGGGCTGCTTCTCGACCATCTGGGTGATGTCGCGGAAGCGGCCGTCGCGGTCGAACTCCTCGCCCGGGCCGCCGGCGCCCTCCAGGGCGTGGGCGCCGCCGATGCCGCCCTGACCCTCCAGGGCCAGCTTCGCGCGGGCCGCCTCGATCGCCGCCTGCATCTCCTCCAGGGCCGCGTTCTGCTGCTCGGTGAGCTTCGCCTTCTCGGCCTTGCGCCGCCGGCGGCCGGAGATGGCCGCGACGATCAGCAGGATCAGCAGCGCGAGGATGATCAGGCCCATCTGGATGTACTTCTGCTGCAGCTGGCCCTGCTCGGCCTTCGCCGCCTCGGCGGCGGCGCTCTGCTCCGCCTCGGCCTTGGTGGTGTCGAACGCCATCGAGCTGACCGCGATCTGGTCGCCGCGGGTCGCGTCGAGGCCGACGGCGGAGGAGACCAGCTGCTGCAGCTGCGCCTCGTCGATCTTCGCCGCGGAGCTGTCGACGATGACGGCGACGGCGAGCTTCTTCACCGCGCCGGGGGCCGACTTCTTCGTCTCGGTGACCATGCCGACCGCGTTGTTCCGGGTCTCCGTGGACTGCTGGTACGTGCCGTCGCCGCCGGCGCCGGTGCCGTTGGGCACCTGGATGTTGTCGGGACCCAGGACGCCGCCGACGGGGGTGCCGTTGCCGCCCGTGTACTGCTCGGAGGTCTTCGACTCCGACAGCGGTGGCACGGCCGGGTCCGCGACGTACTTCTGCGTCTTGGTCTCGGTGGCGTCGAAGTCGAGGTCCGCGGTCACCTGCACGACGGAGTGGCCCGGCCCGACGACGGTGTCGAGCATGTTCTGCAGCGCGGTGTTGAGCCGCTGCTCGTAGGCCGAGGTCTGCCCGGACTGGCCGTCCGGGGACGAGCCCGGGCCGTCGCCGGAGCTGGACAGGACCTTGCCGTTGGCGCCGACGACGGTGACCGCGGTCGGCTCGAGGCCCTCGACGCTGGAGGAGACCAGGTGCACGATCGAGGTGACCGCGCCGTTGGGCAGCGCCTTGGTGCCGGTGTCGACGAGCACCGACGCGGTCGGCGCCAGCTGGTCGTCGGTGAAGACGTCCTTCTGCGGGATCGCCAGGTGCACGGTGGCCTTGTTGACGCCGTTGATCGCCTCGATCGTCTTGCCGAGCTCGCCTTCCAGGGCCCTGCGGTAGGTGACCTGCTGCATGAACTCGCTGGTCATGATGCCCTGCTTGTCGAGCAGGGCATACCCGGCGTCGCCGGAGGCGGGCAGGCCGGCGCCGCTCATCGAGATCCGCAGGTTGTACACCTGGTCACTGGGCACGTTGATGGTGCTGCCGCCGTCGGACAGGGTGTAGGTGACGCCGTCGGCGTTGAGCTTGTCGACGATCGCGCTCGCGTCGCTGGCCGCGAGATTGGAGAACAGCGGTGCCATGGTCGGCTTGCCGGCCCAGGTCGCGAAGAAGTAGCCGCCGATCGCGAGGGCCAGCACCGCGACGATGGTGACCACCCGCTGCCCGGGGGTGAACGCGTTCCAGCCGTCCTTCCCCCGTTGCAGGAGGGCGGTGAGCCGTTCGCGCATCAGGCCTGCATCCTCATGATCTCGTTGAAGGATTCGAGGGCCTTGTTCCGCACGGCGACGGTGAGGCTGGTCGCGAGGTTCGCCTCGGTCGCCGCGATCATGTAGTCGTGCACGTCGGTGAGCCGGCCGGTGGCGGCCTGCACGGCGAGGTCGTCGGCGGTCTGCTGCACCTGCTGGAGCTGCTGGAGGCCCTGCGCGACCATGGCACCGAAGTCGGCGCCGGACGTCGAGGGCCCGGTCGTGTCGGACGTGGAGATCGGCGCGAGGGCGGGGAGGGCGTTGACCGCCCCGACGGCGGTGACGGTCATGATCAGCCCTTCCCGATCTGGATCGCGGCCTGGTACGCGTCCTTCGCCCGGTCTACCACGGTCAGGTTCGCCTGGTAGCCGCGCTGCGCCATGATCATCTGGGTCATCTGCGAGCCGAGGTCGACGTCGGGGTACTTCACGTAGCCCTCGTGGTCGGCCAGGGGGTTCTCCGGCTCGTAGACCAGGCGGCCCTTGGGGTCGCCGAGCGCGGTGCCGGCGACGACCGCGCCGCCCTCCCCGGTGCCGTAGTCGACGGCGCGGGCCTGCACGTAGCGGGCGCGGAACACCTGGCCCGAGGTCGGTGCGGCGTCGTTCATGTTGGCGACGTTGTCGGAGATCGCGTCCAGCCACTTGCGGTAGACGGTGACGCCCGTGCCGGCGATGCCGATCGCGCTGAAGATGGTCATCGTCAGCCCCTGATCGCGGTCCGCAGCAGCACGAACTTGTCGTCGACCCCGCGCAGCATCGTCTGGTACCGCAGACCGGTGTCGATGTTGGAGAGCACCTCGTGATCGAGGTTGACGTTGTTGCCGTCCTCCCGGGTCGGCTCCATCGAGCGGGCCACGGCGATCGTCGCGTCCTTCGGCGTGCCCGCCTCGACCGCGTTGAGGAGCGAGTCCTCGAACGACACCTTCCCGGCGAGGAAGCCGGGCGTCTCGATGTTGGCGATGTTGTCGGCGATGACCCGCTGCCGCTTGGCCAGCCCCGTCAGGGCGCTGTGCAGGGTGACCGACGTGACGTCCTCGAACACGGCAGGGAACCTCCCGTCCACCGGAAATCGGTGGCGCTTGCGGTGTGTCGCCGGTCCCTGGCTGCTGCGATGAGCGATCCTTGCTCGTTAGAGCCATCGGCGCCGCCCAGCGGGGGTTGAGGAATTCGGCCTCGGGGAAAACCCCCACGGCGCGAATCCGGGTGTGAGTCGGGTGCAGCCCGGATGTTTCCGGCGCGGCCGGTCCATAGCGTCTCTCTACGTGGAGAAGAGACCAGTTACCGTACGGGTGGCGCGCTGGAGCGCGGAGCACCCTTGGCGCGCAATCGCACTGTGGGTCGTGTTCGTCGCTGTCTGCTTCGTCGGCGGCAACATGGCGGGGACCGTCGAGGCGAGCAACTCCGACCAGGCCATCGGCGAGTCCGGCCGGGCCGACGTCATCGTCAACGACGGCAAGTTCGACAACCCGGCGACCGAGAGCGTGCTCATCACGCCGCTGTCGGGCCAGCTGGACCGCGGCGCCGCCGACAAGGCCGCCGCCGACGTGGCTGCCGCCATGAAGGCGCTGCCCGAGGTCGCCTCCGTGAGCGACCCGCTGCCCTCGCACGACGGCGGCGCGCTGCTGGTCCGGGTCACCATGAGCGGCGACCCCGAGACCGCCCAGGAGCGGGTCGGCAAGCTGCTCGACGCCACCGCGGGCGTGCAGAAGGCCCACCCGGAGCTGCGGGTCGAGGAGACCGGCGGCGAGTCCATCGGCCAGGCCATGGACGACACCCTCGGCAAGGACTTCCAGCGGGCCGAGTTCCTCAGCCTGCCGGTGACGTTCGCGATCCTCATCGTCGCGTTCGGTGCGCTTATCGCCGCCGGCGTGCCGGTGCTCCTCGCGCTGATGTCGGTCGCGGCCGCGCTCGGCCTGTCGACGCTCGCCTCGCACCTGGTCCCGTCGACCGACACGACCGCCAGCGTCATCCTGCTCATCGGCATGGCCGTCGGTGTCGACTACTCGCTGTTCTACCTGCGCCGCGAGCGGGAGGAGCGGGCGAAGGGCCGCAACCACCTCGACGCCGTCGAGATCGCGGCCGAGACCTCCGGGCACGCCGTGGTCGTCTCCGGCATCGCCGTGACGATCGCGATGGCCGGGCTGTTCCTCGCCGGTGACGTGGTCTTCTCGTCCCTGGCCGTCGGCTCGATCCTGGTCGTGCTGGTGTCCGTGATCGGTTCGCTGACCGTCCTGCCGGCGCTGCTGTCGAAGCTGGGCCGCTGGATCGACCGGCCCCGCGTGCCGGTGCTGTGGCGCCTCACCCGGCCCCGCGCCGCGGCCGAGGGCCAGTCCAGGGTCTGGAGTTTCATCCTCCGGCCCGCCCTGCGCAAGCCGGCGATCACCCTCACCGTGTCGGTCCTGGCCCTGCTGGCTCTCGCGGCGCCGGCCCTGACCATGCGGCTGAGCTTCCCCGGCATGGAGGACCTGCCGCGCACCACACCGGCGATGCAGGCCTACGACCGGCTCGTCAAGGCGTACCCGAGCAACGGCACCGTGCACACCGTCGCCGTCCGCGTCCCGGCCGGGCAGCTCGACGCCACGAAGGCCGCGCTGGCCGAGCTGGCGAACCGGGCCGCCGCCGACCCGCTGTTCGCGCCGCTGGACGAGGCCCCGGACATCGAGGTCTCCGCCGACGGCACGGTCGCGGTGCTCGACGTCGCCACCCCGTTCGCCGGCCGCTCCGAGCAGGCGAAGGAGTCGCTGACCCGGCTGCGTGAGGTCATGGTGCCGCAGACCGTCGGCAAGGTCGCGGGCACCGACGCCGCGGTGGGCGGTTTCGTCGGCGCCGACGTCGACTACGCCGACCACGTCAAGCACAAGCTGCCGCTGGTTGTCGGGTTCGTGCTGGTGCTGACGTTCCTGGTGATGGCGTTCACGTTCCGCTCGGTGGTCGTCGCGGTCACCTCGATCGGCCTCAACCTGCTCTCCGCCGGCGCCTCCTACGGCCTCGTCGTCCTGATCTTCCAGGGCACCTGGGCCGAGGGCATCCTGGGCTTCAAGTCCATGGACGCGGTCGTGTCGTGGCTGCCGCTGTTCCTCTTCGTGGTGCTGTTCGGCCTGTCGATGGACTACCACGTCTTCGTCGTCAGCCGCATCCGCGAGGCGGTCAAGCAGGGCATGTCGACCCGCGACGCGGTGGCGCACGGCATCACCGGCTCGGCCGGCGTGGTCACCAGCGCGGCGATCGTGATGGTGGCGGTGTTCTCCATCTTCGCGACGCTGAGCACGGTGGACATGAAGCAGCTCGGGGTCGGCCTGGCCGCCGCGATCCTGCTCGACGCGACCATCATCCGCGCGGTCGTCCTGCCCTCGCTGATGACGATGCTGGGCAACGCCAACTGGTGGGCGCCGCGCTTCATGCGCCGCCGCGAGGTGCCGCCCGCGCCGCCCGCGCACGAGCGGGAGCTGGTCGGCGCCGGGCGCTGAGCAGGTCGGCTTGAGTGCGTCGCGCAGCGGCGCATGGGGGTTCGCGGGGTGGGAACCCCCCGCGCGGGACCCGCCGCTTGCGGTGGGGCAGCTGGAAACAGGGGTAAGACCGGCCGGCACCGTTGTTCTCAACGGTGCCGGCCGGTTGCCGATCTCGTCGTTGTGGACCGTGACACCGTCCCGCTCAGCCGCATCCTGGTGCTCGTCGACCCCGACCTGATCGAGTCGGCGGCGGTGGTGGTGTCCGGGGCCCTCGAAGTGGCGACAGCGGTCGCCGGCGTCGAACTGGCCCTGGTCGTCAAGGGCGCCCCCGAGATCACGCCGGCGATCGGGGATGCGATCGCCGGTGTCGTGCGGGTGCTCGCGGACGGCCGGGCGTTGCCGGACGTCGTGGTCTACGGCGAACCTGAGGGCAGCACCCTGCCGGCGGCGGTCCGGGTCGCCCTCAGCGACGACCAGGCCGAGAACGCCCGCTCGGTGCTGACCCTCGTGCTCGCGTACGGGCCGGTTCCCACCCCGCCTGAGCGTTCAGGCGTCGGCGAGTTCGATCGAGTCCGACACCCGCGGCGCGAGGATGCGCATCTCCGCCAGCACGGGCGCGCTCTGCTCGTCGGGGACCGCCGACAGCGCCTCGCCCAGCAGCGGCAGCGCGGCCTCGTCGTGGAACATCTCCAGGGCGATCGCCGCCGCGAGGGTGCGCTCCCGCGGGGTGCGCCGCGAGTCGTCGGACAGCGCCAGCAGCGTGCAGCGCTCGGCGAACCCGTGCTGGCGCAGCCGAGCGGACCATTCCATGGCCCGGATGAGCGGGACGAGCCGGCCGACCCGGGCGGCGACGGTCAGCACGGTCGGCTCCCCGGGGTACCGCCGCCACAACGCTTCGAGGAGCTCGTCGGCGGCCTCCGGTGGCGCCTCGGCGATGCCGAACAGCAACCCGCGCAGCCCTTCGCGGGGCAGGAGCTCGGCGACCTCGGCCAGACTGCCGTCGGCGGCGCCGAGGACCTGCGCCATCCGGGACACCGGCACCGGGACCCGGCCCTCGCGCAGCGACGTGCGCAGCTGCATCGCGGCCTCCTGATGCCGGTCCAGCCGGCTCAGCGCGTCGATGTGCAGCCCGGCGAAGCGGCCCCGGCCGACCCCGTACAGCAGGTCGTTCATGCCCGACTCCGGCAGGCCGGCGACGATCTCCAGGGCGCGCTCGTAGTCGCCTTCGGCGAAGCGGAGCTTGACCTCGTGCTCGTCGACCGTGAACGCGGTGCTGGCGACCCGGCGCAACTCCTCGATGGTCTCGTTGGCCTCGGCGAGCCGGTTCAGGGCGAGGAACGCGTCGGCGAGGATCTTGATGAACAGCACCTGGTGGCTGTTCTCCTTCGCCTGGGTGAGGCCGCGCCGGGAGGTTTCGATCGCCTCCTCGAGGTGGCCGGAGCCGATCTGGGCGCGGGCGAGGTTGCCGATGGCGGTGATGCCGCTGACGTCCTCGGCGGCGAGGATCGCCAGGCGCAGGTTGCGTTCGGTCTTGCCCTTCACCGTGCGGCGCAGCGAGGTGTAGCCGCTGTGGTCGATCACCAGCTCCGGCAGCTGCGGGCCGATCATGGCCTGGCCGGTGATGCGGTCGACGACCTGCTCGTGCAGCCGGCCGTACAGGCGCACCGGGGCCCGGCGGAACAGCCTCGGGTAGTAGATCGTGCTGGCGCCGGCGCCGCCCTCGTGCCCCTCCTGGTTGTCGATGGTGGCGAAGAAGGCCCTGGCGTCGCTGGCCGCGATGCTCGCCCGCACGGCCCGCGGGTCGCCGGCGAAGATCTCGTCCGCGTCGATCCAGAGGGCCCAGCGGCCGCGGCAGTGCTCCAGCGAACGGTTGCGGGCGTCGCCGAAGTGCTCGGTCCAGAACCCCTCGATCACCCGCGCGCCGTGGGCCCGGGCGATCGCGACGGTGTCGTCGGTCGATCCGGTGTCGTACACCACGATCTCGTCGACCAGGTCGCGCAGCGCGTCGAGGGAGCGGCCGAGGACATCCGCCTCGTCCTTGACGATCAGCGACGCGCTGAGCAGCGGCGCGTCCGGCGGGTCGAGGAAGTCGGCGCGCAGGCCGCACGACGGTGACGCCACGTGCGCCACCAGCGCGGCGTGCGCGACGGTGATCCTGCCCTGCGCGGCGAGCCCGTCCCAGGGCAGGTCCGCGGTGGGGCCGCCGGCGATGGCGAGGGCGTCCCGGCGGATCGCCACGCACACCGGCCCGAGCCGGTCCACGTCGCTGAACTCGCCACGGTGGTCCTGGCGCCACTGCCGTGCGTAGGTCTTGAACGCCGCCGCGCTGGTCATCGCGTGGTCCGGCAGGTGGGCCTGCTGCGGGCCGTAGGTGTGCTGGCAGCTGGGGCCGGTCGCGACCACGGACGGATCGTGGAAGGGCTCCAGGACCGGGTCGAGCCAGTGCGCCGACACGATCACGTCGCCGTCGATCAGCACGACGATCGGGTGGCGGGTGGCGTCGAGGCCGGCCGCCCAGCGGTCGGCGACGCCCGACCCGGGGGTCGGCTCGATCACCTTCAGCCACGCCTCGCCGCGCAGCTCGGCGTGCAGTTCGGGGCGGCCCGGGGGCAGGACGCACACCACCTCGTCGCGCAGGCCGAGGGTGGACCGCAGCGACTGCAGGCAGGCGTGGAAGTCATCGGGGGTGCCCCCGGCGGCGACGATCACGGACACCGGGATGTGGGTCATGCCGACACCATCGGCATTTTCGGGCGCAATCGGAGTGCTTTTCAGGTGCGGTTGTCAGGTGCGGTTGTCCAAGAACACGGGCACCGAGTCGACCGCCTCGCGGTGCAGCCGGCCGACCAGCCGCGCCTGCTGGCGGTTGCCCGCCATCGCGATGGTCAGCTCCCGCGACAGGTCCAGTTGCCGCTGGACGAGCCGGCGGGCCCGGTCCGCGAGCGCGATCGGCAGCGGCCCGAGACCGTCCGGCGGCGTGAACGTCACCGGTGTCACGGGCGCGGTCTCCAGCACGTCGCGGTGCCGCAGCAGCTGCTCGACCTCGTCCGCCTCCAGTTCCATCGCCTCCAGGGCGGCGACCCACGCGGTGTCCCACCCGTCGGGCGGGGACGTCACGGCCCGGCCCCGATCACCTGCGCCGCCGCCTCCCGCCACGCGTCGCGCAGCTGTTCGGCGAAGCTCTGCACCGACTCGACCCGGCTCCGGTCGCCGGTCACGTTGGCCTGCACGAGTTCGGTGATCAGGAAGCTGTACAGCGAGGCCAGCCCGGGCCCGCCGCTCCACGCGGTGGTGTCCAGCGTCGCCCGGAGCTCCATGATGATCTCCTGGGCGTGCTGCATCCGCCCGGATGCCGTCTGCCGGTCGCCCTGCTCGAGCGACTGGCCCGCGATCATCAGGTCCAGCACGAGCCGGTCGTACAGCATCACGAGCAGTTTGGAGGGGGGCGCGGTGGCGACGCTGTCGCTGACGTAGCGGTTGCGCAGCGCTTGTGTGGTCATACGGTCTCCAGGGCCCTAAGGGGGGATTCGGCCTAGCCGAGCGAGGCGAGTTGTCCTGACAACCAGCTGCCCTGGTTCTTCAGCTTGCCCAGCGCGGTCTCCATCGCGCCGAACTGTTTCTGCAGCGTCGCCTGGCGGGCCTGCAGCCGGACGTCCCAGTCGTCGACGCGGTGGTTGAGGTCGGTGATGGCGTCGTTGCCGCTGGTGATCAGGCGGGACAGCGTGCCGGTGTTGGTCTGGGTCGCCTTGTCCGCCACGGCCGTCATCCTGTCGGCGAGGCCGGTCTTCAGCGTGACGTCGGTCTGCGCGGTGTCGGCGAAGAGCGCCTGGGTCTTCTCCGGGTCGGCTTCGAGGGCCGCGATGAACTTCGTCTTGTCGAACGTCAGCGTGCCGTTGCGGGTCAGTTCGATGCCGATGTCCTTGAAGCTGGTGCCGGCGGCGGTGCCGCCGGAGACGGTGTTCAGCACGCTGCTGGTGACGCCCGACATGATGCTGTTGCCGGAGAGCGGGCCGCCGGCGACCGCGCCGCTCTTGTTCTTGGTCTGGGTGCCGATCTCGGACAGCGCCGTGTTCGCCGCGTCGACCATCGCCTGGACCTTGGCGGCGATGCCCTCGGTGTCGCGGGCGACGGTGACCGTCACCGGCGGGTCCGTCTCCGCCTGCTTCTTCGTGGCGGTCACGGTCAGGCCGCCCATCAGGTCCTTGAACGTGTTCGTCGAGGACGTCACGATCAGCGGGGTCGCCGAGTCACCGACGGCGAGTTCGGCGTCGGCGCCCTCGGAGACGGGGGAGATGCTGCCGAGGGCGGTGAACGGCGAGGAGTTGCCGTTCGGGAACTCGAATTTCGACTGCGTGCCGGTCGTGGTCGACGTGAGCTGCATCGTGTACTTGCCGGGGGAGACCTGGAAGGCGGTGGCCTTCACGCCGAGGTCGGGGGTCTTGTTGATCGCGTCGACGACGCCGCTGAGCGTCTTGTCGGTGACGTTGACCGTCTTGGAGACGCCGTTGACGTCGATCACGAACGACGGGTCGCTCATGATGGTGTCGGTGGTCGCGTCGACGGGGGTGCCGAAGACGACCGCGTGCGACGACGCCAGCTTGTTCACCCGGAAGGACAGCGAACCGCTCTGCGTGGAGCTCGACGCGGTGGTCGTGGCGGTGGCGGCGTCCGAGCTGGAGGTGGCGACGCCGCCCTTCCAGGCGGTCGGGTCCGTGAGGGCCTTGGCCGCGTCCAGCAGCCCCTTCATCTTGGTGTTGATGCCCTGATAGGCGGTGACGACCTTCTGCTGCGTCGTGATCTTGGCCTTGAGGGCGTTCTGTGGCGCGGCCTCGACCTGCATCAACCCGCTGATGACCGAGGAGGTGCTCATCCCTGAGATGAGGCCGTCGACGCTACCCATGCTGGAACCTCCGTGAGACAAAGCGCGCGGGGAGGAAACCTGGGTCCCCTCCCCGCCCTACGAGCGTTGTCAGCGCAGCAGTGACAACACGTTCTGCGGCGCCTGGTTGGCCTGGGCCAGCATGCTGGTGCCGGCCTGGGTCAGGATCTGCGATCTGGTGAAGGAGACCATCTCCTGGGCCATGTCCGTGTCCCTGATCCGGGACTCGGACGCGGACAGGTTCTCCACGGCGACATTGAGGTTGTTGATGGTGTGCTCGAACCGGTTCTGATACGCACCGAGCGTCGCCCGGGCGGTCGAGACACCCTTGATCGCTGTGTCGATCGAGGTGATCGCGGCGGACGCGCCGGTCACCAGGTCGAGCCCGGCGACGCCGAGGCCGGTCGAGTCGAAGCCGGTCACGCCGGTCACGCCGCCGAAGGCCGCGGTGCCGAGGCTGACCGTGATCTGGTCGGCGGACGCGGTGTTCGCGCCGACCTGGAACGTGCCGGTGTAGGACGTGGAAGGGTCGAGCAGGAGCTGCCCGCCGAACGCCGTCGTGGTGGCGATGCGGTCCAGCTCCTGGTTCAGCTGTGCGAACTCGGTCTGTGCGGCGGTCCGTGCGTCCGAGTCCTGCGAACCCGTCGAGGCCGCCTGCACCGACAGGTCGCGCATGCGCTGCAGGATGGAGTGCGTCTCGGTGAGCGCGCCTTCAGCGGTCTGCACGACCGAGATGCCGTCCTGCGCGTTGCGCACCGCGACCTTCAGGCCGCCGATCTGCGAGCGCAGGCCCTCACTGATCGACAGGCCGGCCGCGTCGTCGGCGGCCCGGTTGATCCGGAAACCCGACGACAGCTTCTCCAGCGACTTGCTCATCTGGCTGTCGGTCACGGACAGGTTCCGGTAGGAGTTCTGAGCGGCAATGTTGTTGTTGATCCGTAGACCCATGTCAGTTCCTCCTTGAGCTCGGTCCGGCCGTCCGTGGCCTGTTCACGGAGCAGATCGGCCGAGCCCGCGGGGAGTTGAGAAAGAACCGGTCGGCAACTGGCAGGGCACGGCGCCCTGGGTGGGTGCCGTGCCCTGTCAAGCCCTCGTCAGGTCATCAACTCCAGCTCCTTAGCGCAGCAGCGAGAGGACGTTCTGCGGCGCCTGGTTGGCCTGGGACAGCATGCTGGTGCCGGCCTGGGTCAGGATCTGTGAGCGGGTGAACGACACCATCTCGGAGGCCATGTCCGTGTCCCGGATGCGCGACTCCGAGGCGGACAGGTTCTCCACGGCGGTGTTCAGGTTGTTGATGGTGTGCTCGAACCGGTTCTGGTATGCACCGAGCGTGGCCCGAGCAGTCGAGACACCCTTGATCGCTGTGTCGATCGCGTCGATGGCCGCGGACGCGCCGCCCACGAGGTCAAGCGTGTTGACGCCGAGGCCGGTCGAGTCGAAGCCGGTGACCGCGACGCCACCGAAGGCGGCGGTGCCGAGGTCGACCGCGATCTGGTCAGCGGACGCGGTGTTCGCGCCGACCTGGAACGTGCCGGTGTAGGAGGCGGCCGGGTCGAGCAACTTCTGCCCGCCGAACGCCGTGGTGGTGGCGATCCGGTCCAGCTCAGCGTTCAGCTGAGTGAACTCGGTCTGCGCCGCCGTGCGCGCATCGGTGTCCTGCGAACCCGTCGAGGAGGCCTGAACGGAGAGGTCACGCATACGCTGCAGGATGGAGTGCGTCTCGGTGAGAGCACCTTCAGCGGTCTGCACGACCGAGATGCCGTCCTGCGCGTTGCGCACCGCGACCTTCAGGCCGCCGATCTGGGACCGAAGACCCTCGCTGATCGAGAGGCCTGCCGCGTCGTCGGCGGCACGGTTGATCCGGAAACCCGACGACAGCTTCTCCAGCGACTTGCTCATCTGGCCGTCCGTGACCGACAGGTTACGGTAGGCGTTCTGAGCAGCGATGTTGTTGTTGATGCGAAGACCCATGAGGTTCCTCCTTGAATCGGGTCCGAACCCAGGCCATCCGTGGCCTGGACGTATTCCTCATCGGCGCTTCGCCTTGCGGCATAAGGGTTCTGTTCAAACTTTTCCGGGAAACAACAGCGGCGCCTCCGTGGGTGGAGGCGCCGCCGCTGTGTCATCACGGTGTCATCTGAGGAGGGTGGTGCCTGGTGGTGCGGTGTGGGCTAACGCAGCAGGGACAGGACGTTCTGCGGCGCCTGGTTGGCCTGGGCCAGCATGCTCGTGCCGGCCTGGGTCAGGATCTGCGATCTGGTGAAGGAGACCATCTCCTGGGCCATGTCGGTATCCCGGATGCGGGACTCGGACGCGGACAGGTTCTCCACCGCGGTGTTGATGTTGTTGATGGTGTGCTCGAAGCGGTTCTGGTACGCACCGAGCGTGGCCCGAGCGGTCGAGACCCCCTTGATCGCGGTGTCGATCGCGGTGATGGCCGCGGACGCACCGGTCACCAGGCTCAGCGCGTTGACGCCGAGGCCGGTCGAGTCGAACCCGGTCACGCCGGTGACGCTGCCGAAGGCGGCGGTGCCGAGGTTGACCGCGATCTGGTCGGCCGTTGCGGTGTTGGCCCCGACCTGGAAGGTGCCGGTGTAGGAGCCCGCGGGGTCGAGCAGCTTCTGCCCGCCGAAGCTGGTCGTGGTGGCGATGCGGTCCAGTTCCGCGTTCAGCTGGGTGAACTCGGTCTGCGCCGCGGTCCGCGCGTCGGTGTCCTGCGAACCGCTCGAGGACGCCTGCACCGACAGGTCACTCAAGACATCGGCGTCCCGGCCCGAGGGATGAGGAATCTGCTGGAGAAATTTTCCGCAACGCAACTACTACGTGAAGAGACCCGGTTCCGTGGGAATCGGGTCTCTGGTCATGCGTGGAACGGGATACCCAGCGGCGTGGTGTGCGCCAGCCTGGTGTTCAGGTTGCCCTGATCCGCGATCTGGTTGTAGTACGCCTCGCGCCGGCGGGCGATGCAGCCGCCGGCTCGTTCCTGCGCGGCCACCAGGTGCGGGTCGAGGTGGTTGTTGAGCCCGTCGCGCAGCAGGACCAGGGCCTCGGAGCGCAGCTGGCTGATCCGGCTCTCCGTCACGCCCAGCTCGCGGGCGATGTCGTTCATCGGGCGTTCGTCGAAGAAGTACGCCGTGATGACCTGGCGCAGCCGCTCCGGCAGTGCGCCGATCGCGTGGTGCAGGTAGCCGATCTTCTCGCGGTGCAGGATCAGGTCCTCGGGCCCTGGGGTGCGCTCGGGGACCAGGTCCTCGGCGGTGCCGGCGGTGAAGCCCTGCAGCGACAGCACGACCGCGCGCTGCACGTCCTCGCCGATCGCCTTGAGCTCCTCGGGTGCCACGCCGAGCGCCTCGGCCAGCTCGGCCGGGGTCGGGGTGCGGCCGAGGGTGGCGGTGAGTTCCTGCTGGGTGGTTTCGACCTTGCGGGCGCGGGTGCGCACGGATCGGCTGGCCCAGTCGAGGCCGCGCAGTTCGTCGAGGAGGGCGCCGCGGATGCGGGTGGTGGCGAAGCTGCCGAAGGGGATGCCGCGGCTGGGGTCGAAGCCCTTCGCGGCGTGTGCGAGTGCCGCCATGCCGGCCGAGACGAGGTCCTCGCGGGACACGTGCGACGGCAGCCGGCCGAGCATCTCGCGCACCAGGTGCCCCACCAGGGGCAGGTGGCTGCGCACGGCGGCATCGAGCTCGGCGGCGCTGAACGAGGTCTGGGCTTCGGTGCTGACGGTCACGGCAACCTCTTCGTGGCAGGAGTTGGTCGAGAACCAGCCTCGGTAGCCACGGGTGCAGGTCACGGTGACGCAAAGTTGCGGGAAGGTTGTACTCAACCCTCGTATCGACCTGCCGACCTATGTGGGTGAAGCGATCGATGACGTGGTGAAGGGCGGCACACGCATGGGGCTGGCGGACCTCGCGAGCATCCTGTGGCGCGAGCGGGAGATGCTGGAGCTGCTGCTGTTCAAGCTCGAGGAGGAGCAGCTCGTCCTCGCGGGCGGGCGCACCCGCTGGCTCGCGCACGCCACCCGTGAGGTCGAGGTCGTCCTGGAGGAGATCCGGCGCACCGAGGTCGTCCGCGCGGCAGAGGTCGAGGCGATCGGCGCCTCCCTCGGGCTCGGCCCCAACCCGAGCCTCACCCAGCTCGCCGAGGCCTCCCCGGCGCCGTGGTCGGACCTGCTCAACCAGCACCGCATGGCGTTCCTGACGCTGACCGCCGAGGTCAGCGCGCTCGCCGAGGCCAACCGCGACATCCTCACCACCGGCGCGCGGGCCGCCCGCGAGACGATGCTGGCCGTCGCCGGATCCGTCGAGACCTACGGTCGGCGGGGGCAGACCGTCGGTTCGACCCCCCGAAACCGGCTGATTGACGAGGCGATGTAGATGAGCACCTTCTCCGGCCTGAACAGCGCGCTGTCCGCCCTCTACGCGCAGCGCCGGGCGCTGGACATCACCGGCCAGAACGTCGCCAACGTCAACACCGAGGGCTATTCGCGGCAGCGGGTGGAGCTCTCCCCGGTCGAGAACGTGACCGAACCGGCCCGGTACTCGCTGTCCAGCGGCGTCGGCGACGGCGTCAGGATCACCGGCGTCACCCGGCTGCACAACGAGTTCATGACCAACCGCACCCGGGCCGAGCACGGGCTCAACGAGTACCTGCAGGCGCAGAAGACCGTCTACGCCAACGTCGAGCAGGCGCTCGGCGAACCCAGCGACACCGGTCTGCAGGCGCAGCTGTCGGAGTACTGGACCGCCTGGTCCGACGTGGCGAACCGGCCCGGCGACACGTCGTCGCGCACCGCGCTGCTCTCCCGTGCCAACACCGTCGCCGGCTCGATGCGCACCACCCGGGCCAACCTCGGGGAGCTGTACTCCGCCACCCGGGAGCAGATCACCGCCGACGTCAACGTGGTCAACCAGACGACCACCGGCATCGCCGACCTCAACGCCCGGATCGCCCTGGCGAAGGTCGCGGACATGCCGACCAACGAGCTGTCCGACAAGCGCGACCAGCTGGTGCTGCGGCTGTCCGAGCTGACCGGCGCCACCGCCCGGGCCAAGGAGGACGGCACCACCGACGTGTTGCTCGCCGGTGCCGTGATCGTGCAGGGCGACACGGTGCGCCAGCTCGAGGCGGTCGGCTCGACCACCGTCGACGGGCGGGCGGCCGCACCACCACAGGTGCAGTTCGTCGGCGGTCCGGTCGCCGCCATCACCACGGGCCGGATCGCCTCCCGGCTCGAGGCGCTGAACAAGACCGTCCCGGACGCGGTGCAGGGCCTCGACGACGTCGCCGGCCTGCTCATCTCCAGCGTCAACACCCAGCACGCCAAGGGCTGGGACATCACCACGACGCCGCCGGCCACCGTGCCCACGCCGGTGCAGGGCGGCGACTTCTTCTCTGGCACGGACGCCCGCAACATCGGCGTGGCGATCACCGATCCGACGAAGATCGCCGCGTCCAGCACCGCTGTCAACCCGTTCCAGGGCGACAACGCGATCGCGATGTCGGACCTCGCGAAGGATCCGGTCGGCGCCGACGTCAAGTACCGCAACTTCGTGGTGGACGTCGGCATCGCGGCGCAGACGATCAACCGGCGCGCCGACGCACAGCAGGTCATCTCCGACGACGTGAGCGCGGCGGAGCAGGCCGAGTCCGGCGTCAGCCTGGATGAGGAGATGACCAACATGCTGCAGTTCCAGCGGGCGTACGAGGCCGCGGCGAAGGTCATCTCGGTGGTCGACACCACGCTCGACTCGCTGATCAACATGAAACGGTAGGGGGAACGGATGCCCGGCTTCCGCGTCACGGAACGGTCCATGGCCAGCAACACGCTGGCGAACCTGCAGATCAACCTCTCGCGCAACCAGCAGCTGCAGGAACAGCTCTCCAGCGGCAAGCTCATCACCAAGGCGTCGGACTCGCCCGGCGGCGCGGTGATCGCGATGCAGCACCGTGCCGACATGGCCACGCTCGACCAGTACTCCCGCAACGCCGACGACGGCATGGGCTGGCTGAACATGGCCGACACGGCCCTGAACAGCGCCTCGACGCAGCTCAACCGCGCGCGTGAGCTGGTGCTCTCCGGGCTGTCGAGCGGCTCGGCCGGCAGCACCGAAGCGCGTGAGGCGATCGCGCTGGAGGTCGACAACCTGCGGGAATCCATGATCAACCTGTCGAACACCACCTACCTGGACCGGCCGATCTTCGGTGGCAGCACCCCGGGCGCCGTCGCGTACGACAAGAACGGCGTGTACCAGGGCGACGACGGGAAGATCAACCGTTCGATCAGCGGCAATGCCACCGTGCGCGTCGACACCAGCGCCGAGTCGGTCTTCGGCCCCGAGACCGGCAACGTGTTCAGCCTGCTCGGTCAGATCGCCACCGACCTGCGCACGAACCCGGCCGGGCTGCAGGCGGACCTGGCCGGGGTCGACACGGCGCAGAAACGCGTCCAGGCGGGCCTTTCCGGGGTAGGTTCCAGATACAATCAAGTGTCCGAAATGCAGCAAACTGCCCAGAACAGAGTGCTCGATCTGCGGGCGCAACTCTCCGACGTCGAAGACATCGACCTGCCCAAGACGATCACCGAACTCGCCCTGCAGCAGACCGCCTACCAGGCCGCGCTCGCCGCCACCGCGAAGGTGATCCAGCCGTCGCTGGTCGACTTCCTGCGGTAGGCCGCGCCGCAAGCACACACGTGAGGAATCCATGAGCGTCGCGACTGTGGGACACCCAGAGACCACCACGCTGCCGGTGATCGACTTCGTAGCGCCGATGCCGGGCTTCCCGGACGACCGCCGGTTCGTGCTGGTCCGCCTCGAGGACACCGGCATGCTGTACGCGCTGACCTCGGTCGACTCAGCCGGTCTGCGGTTCCTCGTGGTGCCACCGGCGCAGTTCTTCCCCGACTACGCGCCGGAGATCGACGACGACGCGCTCGCCGCCCTCGGCGTCAGCGACGGGGAGGATCTGCTGGTCCTGCTGGTCGTCACGGCCGGCGACGGGGTCGAGGACGCCACCGTCAACCTGATGGCGCCGATCGTGCTCGACCAGCGCAGCCGCCGCGCCGTGCAACTGGTTCTGAGCCGCAGCGGCCTGTCGGTGCGCCAGAAGCTCGTCGTCGCCTGATCGGGTCTTCGCCATCGGCGGAACCGGCATATCGGGTACTGTTCGCGTATCGCCCAGCGAAGGAGCAGCTTGTGCTCGTCCTGACCCGACGTCCCGGAGAAAGCGTGATGGTCGGTGACGACGTCGTCGTCACCGTGCTCGACGTGCGCGGCGACGTGGTGCGGTTGGGCATCAAGGCGCCGCGCAGCATCCAGGTCCATCGCGAAGAGGTCTACCGCGAGCTGCAGAAGGTCAACCGTGAGGCCGCGTCGCCCAGCGACGTCGCCGTGCGGGCCCTGAGCCGCATGCTCCGCGCCGACGTCGAACAGCAGTAGCGGGTTTAACCCGACTTCTCAGGACTTCCCCGCCGATGCCGATAGGCCGGATGGGGAACACCTCGAGAAGGGCACGTTCATGGCAACGCTGCGCGGGTGGGTACGAAACCGGCCGATCGTCGTCAAACTGGGTGCGATCTTCGTCGTTTCCCTGATCACCGCCATGGCACTGCTCTTCGTCGGGACCCGAGCGCTGAACGACGGCGAGGACCGGGCCCGGCAGCTGGAGCAGGTCGGCCAGCTGACCCGCCAGACCCTCGAGGCCGACATGGCACACGACGCCATCCGCGGCGACGTGCTCCGCATGCTCCTGGCCGTCTCCCGCGGCGGCGACGTCAGCACCGAGGCCACCGAGGTCAAGGCCGACCTCGCCGACCACAGCGCGATTCTCGGCGGTGTCGTCACCACCTTCACCGCGCCGGCGATGGACGCCTCCGTCCAGGCGGCCACACGCGCCGTCGCCCCGGCCATCGAGAACTACATCGACCTCGCCGGGCAGACCGTCACGGCCGCGATCGGCGGCGACCGCGCCCCCGCCTCCTATGTCGCCTTCCAGACCGCCTTCTCCGAGGTGGAGGAGAAGCTGCCCGGCGTCAGCGACGCGCTCGAACGGGTCGCCAGGGCCGCCTCGAGGTCGGTGGGCGACGAGCGCGACCGGGCCGTGGTGATGCTCTCCACCGCCGGTGTCATCGGCCTGCTGCTCACCGGCGCGGCACCGTCACCGTCTTCAACGCCGGCGCCGAACGCCTCCTCGGCCACCGCGCCCAGGACGTCGTCGGCACCGCCACCCTCGACCGCTTCCACCTGCCCACCGAACTGCCCGGCCTGGCCACCCTCTTCGGCCCGGCCCAGGCCGGAGACTCCGAACCCCGCGAATGGACCTACGTGCGGCACGACGGCACCCCGCTGCCCGTCGCCCTCACCGTCAGCGTCATCCGCGGCGAGTCCGGCGAGGTCACCGGATATCTCTCCGTCGCCCGCGACGTCACCAGGGAACGCCGCACCGTCGAGGCGATGCGCTACGCCCTGGACCGCGAACGCGCCGCCGCCGACCGCCTCCGCGAACTCGACAAGGTCCGCGCCGACCTCGTCGCCACCGTCTCCCACGAGCTGCGGACCCCGCTCACCAGCATCCTCGGCAACGTCGAGGTCATCGTCGACGGCGACGCCGGCACCCTGCACACGTCGCAGGCCCGGCTCCTCGCCGCGGTCGAACGCAACGCCCGCCGGCTCCTCGCCCTCATCGAGGACCTTCTCATGCTCTCCCGCATCGAGGCCGGCCAGGTGAAGATCAACGCCCGCCCCGTCCACATCCGCGCCGTCGTCTCCGGCGCCCTCGAAGCCCTCCAGGCCGTCCGCGGCCAGCGCGACCTCCACCTCGACATCGACCTGCCCGACACCCCGCTCGTCGTGCACGGCGACCACGACCAGCTCGAACGCGTCGTCATCAACCTGCTCGACAACGCCCTCAAGTTCACCGCCCCCGGCGGCAGCGCCCGCCTCACCGCCGACCTCGACGGCACCCAGATCCGCCTCACCGTCGCCGACACCGGCATGGGCATCCCCCTGGACGAGATCGACCAGATCTTCGACCGGTTCTTCCGCTCGAGCCGCTCCGCCGAGCGCCAGAGCCAGGGCACCGGCCTGGGCCTCGCCATCACCAAGTCCATCGTGGAACGCCACGGCGGCCGCATCTGGGCCCGCCCCGCCCTCGGCCCCGGCACCATCGTCACCTGCCTGCTCCCGCTCCACCAGGAAGCCCCGGTCCCGGTCCGCACCTGAAAATGGATTGTCGTGCGAGGTGCGGCGGCCGACTCTTGGCGGCGTGAGCCGAAGCCTGCGTACCGATCCCCGGCCCCGCCAGGCGCTGCGCCGCGCTCCCGGGCTCGACCGGGTGCGGATCCACGTGCACGCGCCGCGGCCCGGATTCGCGCACCCCGCGAGCGGGCGGGACGTTCGCGAGGTGCTTTACGTCGTCGGGCCTTGGGCATGGTACGGGCTACGGTCCGTCGAACTGCGCCAGACCGAGGACTTCCACCCCGGACTGCTCGTCTACGGCCGGACCAGAACGCCGGGCGAGATCTTCCTCTACGAGCAACGGACGGCTACGACGTCGCGGGACTTCATGCGGTTCGACGTGCTGCTGCACGAACTCGGACACCACGTGCTCCAGCACCGCGCCCGGAAGGTCGGCGCCGTGCAACGCACATCGGATCATGAACGGTTCGCCGAGACGTTCGCCGCCCGCTGGAAGCCGATCGCCCAGGCGGCGCTCTCGTAACACGATGCGCCGTTGTCGCCGAAGTGGAACTGGTTCACCTCGTAGCGCCGGTCAGCTCGTGCTGCCAGGCGTCCTTAGGAAGGCTGTACATCGAGGCGAACTCGTACAGTTTGCCGCCGTGGCGCCGGACCTCCATCACTCCATGATCGCAGTGGCTACCAGGTGGAGATGTCGCCGCCGAGCAGGGTGACGGCGGCGACGGAGGTCACGCCGATCAGGACGGCCGCGAGGCCGACGTCCAGGGTGGCGGCGCCGCGGTCGTCGCGCACGAGACGGGCGTGCAGCTTGGTGATCAGGTTCGTCATCCTCAACTCCTTCTGGGTGGCTTCCGGTACACAAATCATGACTGAAAGTAACCATCAGGCGCTGTCCGATGAGGGTGCGGTGAGGGTGGGATGAACACCTGACAAGGGGTTGTCAAGCAGGTGTCGGCGGGCGGCAGAAGGGCATCCAGCGAGCCATGTCGGCACCTTGTTTGCGGAAAGTCACCCCTTCGGGGTGGCGTGCGGACCAGAATGATTCTGTGCCAAAGATCGACACTGGTCTGGCAAAGCTGCTCGCGCTGATCCTCGTGGCCAGCTCATTGACGGCCCCTTCGGCGTCGGTGAGCGTGTCACGCTCCGCGGTCGCGCGTGGCGGGTTGCCGGTCATACCGGGTCCACCGGTCGGCGAGCCCGCGGGCGCCGCCGACACCGGCGGGCGGTGCGCGGACCCCGCGGGGACATGGCTCGGCATGCGCTGGCGCAACGAACTGCGATGGCGGATCAACGAGCAGACGATCCCCGCGTACCTCGGCGACCGCGCAACCGTCGTCGCCTCCCTGCGCAGCGCCGCCACCACTGTGGACACCGGGCGCAACGACTGCGGGCTGCCGGCGAACCTCGGCATTCAGGAGTCGTACGCCGGCCACACCGACCATACGGCGGGCGTGACCGCTGCCGGTGGATGCGGTGAACGGGACGGGCACAACGCGGTCTCCTTCGGCCGGCTGGAGCAGGGCCTGCTCGCCGTCACCTGCATCTGGTGGTTCGGCGGCAAGGAGAACGGCCGCAGCGTCGAGACGGACGTCCTCATCGACGACACCGAGGGGCTGTTCTTCACCACCACGCCGGCGAACTGCTCGTCGCGGTGGGACCTGGAGGGCACCGTCACGCACGAGTTCGGGCACGCGTTCGGGCTGGGGCACGTGGCGTTCGCCGAGCACGGCACGCTGACGATGACCGACGGGCTCCCGGACTGCTCCACCGCGTACCGCGGACTCGGCCTCGGCGACTACCTGACGTTGAAGCAGCAGTACGGCACCAACTGACCAGGACCGTGGCAACGCTCCGGCAACCCGCCGCGTACCCGGTCGCGCTACCTGAGCTGGCGATCTTTGAGGGGACCACCCACCCCTCATGGGAGATCAGTTCATGTTGCGAAATCTCAAGCAGTTCGTCCTCGCCCCTGCCATGGCACTCGCCGCCACCGCCACGACGCTCGTCGTGGCCACCGCCCCGGCCGACGCCGCCGTCATCTCCGTCCGTGTCAACGGCACCCTCGCCGCCCGCAACGGTGCCGCCAACTGGTTCACCCAGACCCGCAAAATCAAGAACAAGCAGAAGGTCACGGTCACCTGCAAGGTCACCGGCCAGTACCTGCGCGGCAACGCCCGCCGCACCGCCCAGTGGGACCGCACCGCGATCGGTGACTTCATCTCTCACGCGTACGTGTCCGGCAACCCCAAACTGCCGACCTGCGTCGTCACCCCGCCGGCCCCGGCGCCCACGCAGGCTCCGGCCGTGGTCGCGGCGCCCGTCGCCACGGTCCCCGCGGGCCCGACCGGCACGATGACGAACGAGCAGTTCCTGGCCGCGTCGATCCCCGCCGCCCAGCAGAGCCAGCGCGACACCCGGGTGCCGACCTCGGTCACCCTCGCCCAGGCCATCCTCGAGTCCGGCTGGGGCCGCAGCTCCCTGTCCGCGAACGACCGCAACTTCTTCGGCATGAAGTGCTTCAACAACGCGCCGGGCTCCTACGCGGCCGGCTGCCACTCGTACAGCACCCAGGAGTGCAACGCCGCCGGCGTCTGCAGCACCACGGTCGCCACCTTCCGCACGTACGCCACTTCGGCGGCCTCCTTCACCGACCACGGCATGGCGCTGAAGAACCTGAGCCGCTACGCGGCCGCCTTCAACTACACGACCGACCCGAACCAGTTCATCGCCGAGGTCCACAAGGGCGGCTACGCCACCGACCCGCTGTACACCACGAAGCTGGTCAACCTGATGACCAAGTACAACCTGTACCAGTACGACCTGGCCCTGTAGTCACCTGCACGCTGCGTCTCAACGGCGGCGGTCATGCCCGGTTCACCCCGGACGTGGCCGCCGCCGGCTGCGTTCCGAGTGCATGGTCGACCAGCGAGCGGGTACGGTCCACGGCTTCAGGCCGGCAGAAGGGGCGCCCGCTCGGCGGAACTCAACAGCTACCGTCACCCAATTCCCTTGCTGGGGCCAGGCGTCAGAAACTCAACGCGCGCAGCGGCGACGTAGCGATCGCGCTGAGCCAGGAAGTGCTGGACGTGCGGCTGCCGCTCATGCTCCTCGAACGCCTCGCGATCGCGGTACAGCTCGTAGAACACCCGCACCAGCGGCTCGTCGTGGACGACATGCGTTGCGTAGACGAGCGTTCCGGGCTCGCTTGACTTGATCCCTTCACCAGTGGCCGCCACGAGTTCGTCGAACTCTTCTGCGCTACGTGCGTCCTTCAGGTCGAACCGGACGACGAGTGCGAACATGTCCCACACCTCTCTGGATCCAAGTTCAGCCCGATGGCTTCGGGCCGGCACGGGTGCACGTATGCCCGAGGCATCAGGATGCTTCCGAAGCTTCCCGGCAGAACCGTGGTGAAGCAAACGACGACGAAAACGCGGACCGGCAAGGGGGTGCCGGTCCGCGTTCTGTCAAACAGGGGGAAGAGGGTCAGGCGGCGTCCAGCGAGACCAGGAGGCCCTGGTTGACGGCGGCCATGAGGGCCTGGGAGCGGTTGTTGACCCGGAGTTTGCTGTAGAGCCGGGACACGTACGTCTTGACCGTGGCCTCGGAGACGGCGAGGCGCTGGGCGATCGTCGGCAGGCTCAGGCCGTCGCGCATGAGGGACAGGACCTCCTGCTCGCGCTGGCTGAGCAGGCCGGTCTGGCCGCGGCGGCGGGACAGGGCGGAGGACAGGCCCGGCGCGGTGAAGGAGTGCGGGGCGACCGCCGCGTGGCGGATGGCGGCGAGGACGGAGGGGATCGGGGCGGCCTTGGTGACGTAGGCGGACAGGCCGGCGTCGAGGGCGCGGTAGAGGAGGTTGTCGTCGCTGACCGCGCTGAGCAGGACGACGCCGAGGTCGGGGCTGGAGGCGCGCAGGCGGCGGGCGAGGCCGATGCCGTCGCTGTCGGCGAGGGAGGCGTCGATGGTCACGACGTTGGCGCGGGTCTCGGCGACGACGCGTTCCGCCTCGGCGGCGCTGCCGGCCTCGCCGACCAGAGTGATGTCCGGGACGGTCGCCACGACACGGTTGAGGCCGAGTCGGAGAAGGACGTGTTCATCGACGGCGACCAGTCGGATCGTCATCTGGGCTCCTCAGGAAGATGTGCCGTGGCCTGCACGTTTACGGTGTGGATCATTGCCAGGTAAGCGTCGCAGCCGGCCCCGCGGGGTCGCCAGAGGCTGCAATTGACCTGCGCTCGTCCGCAACCGTGCTGCACCGCAGGACAATCGGACACTGGTGGACACCGTCCACTCTTCGGGTGGATCTTCCAAAGGAGCGCCGCGGGAACACGCAGGGAGAAAGTCAGGGGCGGGGCAGGGTGACGCGCATGGTGGTGCCGCCGCCAGGGGTCTCGTCGATGACGAGGGTGGCCTCGTGGGCCTCCACGATGCGCTGGCAGGTGGCCAGGCCGATGCCGGAGCCCTCGACGTCGGTGCGCAGCCGGGTGAACATCTCCAGGACGCGGGGGCGGTCCTCGGCGGGGATGCCGACGCCGTTGTCGGCGATGGCGATGGTCCAGCCGTCGGGGGTCTCCGTGCCCGTGATCGCGATGTGGCAGTCGCGGCCGCGGTCACGGAACTTCAGCGAGTTGCTGACCATGTTCTGGACGAGGACGCGCAGTTGGGTGGGGTCGCCGTACGCCATAGGCAGGGGACCGATGTCCACTGTCGCCTGGGCGGCCGAGATTGCCGCGGTGACGTCGTCGACGACCTGGTGGACGACGGCGCCGAGGTCGACCGGGGCGAAGGACGGGCGTCCACCGAGCGACGCGTGCGACAGAACGTCCTCGATCATGCGCCACATGCGGGTCGCGGAGGACAGGGCCCGGTCGATGCAGCGCTTCGCGGTCGGGTCGGCCATGACCGCGTCGGTGTCGGCGAGCAGGGCCACGAAGCCCAGGACGCCGGTGAGCGGGTTCTTCAGGTCGTGGCTGACCTGGCCGGCGAAGTGCTGCAGCGAGGCGTTGGAGCGCTGCAGCTCGCGGGTGGTGCGCTGGACCTGGTCGAGGGCCCGCTCCAGCAGCTGGCCGTGCCGGTGCAGGTCCATCACGTCCATGACCATGCGGGCCAGCTTGTCGAGGCCTTCGCGCTGCTGCGGGGTGAGGTCGTGCGGTTTCTGGTCGAAGACGCACAGGGAGCCCAGCACGTGGCCGTCCCGGTCGCGCAGGTGCGCGGAGGCGTAGAAGCGCACGTCGTCGATCTCGCCGGTGACGAACGGGTTGCGGGCGAAGCGGGCGTCGAGGGTCGCGTCGGGCACGACGACGGTCTCCGGCTCGACGATGCTGATCGCGCACATCGAGTCCTCGCGGGCGCAGACCCCGGCCTCGAAGCCGTACGCGGCCATCTGGTGCTGCTGGTCCGCGGAGATGATGTTGACGACCGCGTTCGGTACACCGCAGATGTAGGCGGCGAGCTCGACGACCGACGGCAGGTCCGGCAGTGGGGGAGCCCCGATGATGCCGAAGTCCGCGAGGGATCGCAGCCGTTCCTGCTCGTCGATCGGGACCGGGTAGGCGCGCGTCGTCGTGCTGGTCATGGTGCCGACGATAGGCGCCGAAAGTTGCTGGTCAGCCCAGTTCGTACGCCAGCACCAGGGTGTGTGCGCCGTCCTCGGCGATCACGATCTCGCCGGCGCCGCTGATGCCGGTGAGATCGTCGGTGCCGGTGTCGGGCACGATCGTCCAGGAGCCGCCGCGCTGCCCGCCGGAGCCGGACGCGGTGTGGTGCAGCACGAAGGTGCCGGCGCGGCCGTGCAGGCTGCCGAGGAACCGCTCGAAGCCCACGTACGCCGCGGACCCCTCGACCGCGGCGCCGCACATCAGGGTCTCGGCCTCGCTGGTGCCGATGAAGTCACCGGTGAAGGTCTTGGTGATCCTGGTGCGGGACAGGCGGGCGCCGGGGCGCTCGTCGTACACGTCCTCTTCCCAGCCTTCGATACTGAACGGCGCGACGGCCTTGATTCCCATGCGCCACAGCCTGCCGCATGATCCTGACAGTTCGCGTCAGGAATGCGGCAGCGTGATGCTCACGGTGACGCCGCGCTGCTCCACCGACGTGAGCATGCCGCCGCCGTGCCGGGCGGCGATCTCCCGGCCCAGCATCAGGGCGAGCGCGCCGGTGCGGTGCTCGCCCGGGTGGTCCGGGTGCGGGATCCGCAGTGACAGCAGGCGTTCCGGGCTCAGCGGGCCGGCGACCGTGGCGACCACCCGCACCGTCCAGACCCCGGCATCCCGGGAGGCCGTCACGGTGATCGGGCGGTCCGCGTCGTTCACCATGCCCGCGACGTCGACGGCGGTGCGCAGCAGCTGCCGCAGCAGCGGCTCGTCGCCGAAGAGGTACGCGGCGTCCGGCACGTGCAGCGCCACGGCCAGCCCGCCGGTGACCTCGTTGAGCAGCGGGCGCAGGTCGACCCGCACCGCGTCGAGCGGGGCCTCGGCGGCCTCCAGCTCGGCCAGCAGCATGAGGTCGGCGACGGTGAGCTGCATGCGCTCGGCGTTGCGTCTGATGGCGGTCAGCGCGGCGTGCCGGTCGCCCGGGTCGAGCGTGAGGACGTCGTCCGGGGCGTCGAGCATGTTCGCGAACGTGATGATCGACGTCAACGGGGTCCGCAGTTCGTGCGCGGCCACCCGGATGAACTCGGTCCGCAGCTCGGTCATGCCCCGCCCGCCAGCGGCGGTCACTGCCGCGTCGGCTGATGCGGTGGTTTCGGTGGCGGTGTCGTCAGTGATGAGCACCCCCTCGGTCCTCCGGAAACGTTACAGGACATGTCATTACATTGCGTAGGATATGTGTGTACCAACAGTAAGCGGCAAATGTCGCGAATGGCTGCCGGCCGAGGAGAGCTTTGCGTGGAGAGACCGACCGTCTGGTTGACACGGGCCTGATCGAGGGTGCCGTGGTCGACCTGGTGGTTCGTGCCGCGAACGCGACCACCGTGGTGGACGCGCAGCGCCTCGTCGCGCAGTTCCGGGGCTTCTCTGGGGTCCGCTCCGCCGAGATCGTCTCCGCGCTGACGCCCGTCGTCGGCGAGCTCGACCTCCTCGAACGGCTCCCGGTGGGCCCCGCGCAGTGGGGGCAGGAACTGCGCGTCGAGTTCAGCGCCGCACCGGCCCGCACCGAGCTGCGCGCCGCCGCCGCGGAGATCGCTGCCGCGGCCGACCGGGCCCTGGTCCAGCCCTGCCGGGCGGTGGCGCCACCGCCGATGCTCGGCTCGCCGCTCGCGTGGGCGATCACCACCGGCGCGCGGGCGATGATCCTGACCGTCGATCCGGCCCGCGGCTGGAGCGCGTTGTCCGACTCGTTCGACACCGTGCTCGGGTACGACCGGCACAGACCCCCCGACTACCGCCTGATCGACCTGATCCACCCCGACGACCGGCCCGCGGCCGTCGCCATGTTTCTCACCTGCTGCACCGGCCGGCACCCGACCGGCACCGTCGACCTGCGGCTGTGCACCGCGGCCGGGCGGTGGCGCACCGTGGAGGTCGCCGCCCGCAGCTTCGTCGACGACGCCCAGGTCGGCGCGGTCGTCTTCTTCGGCATCGACGTGACCCGTCAGCGCGAGACCGAGCGGACCGTGCTCGTCGAGCAGCAACGCCTCGCCCGGCTCGTCGAGACGATGGGCGACGGGCTGCTGCTCCTCGACGAGCGGGGCCGGGTCGGCCTGGCCAACCTGGCGGCGCACCGGCTCCTGGACACGGGCCTGGCCGGATCCGACACCTCGCGCAGCCACGTGACCGAGGACGACCCGCTGGACTGGGCCGCGGTCATCGGCCGCGCGATCGAACGCCTCGGCGCCGACTCCACCCGCGTCGAGCGGTTGCGCGAGGCGTTCCGGCTGCGCAGCGCGATCGTCGGCGAGGAGATCCCGTTCGACGACGGCCGGGTCCTGGAGCTCGACCTGGTCCCGGTGGCCGGCCCCGGTGAGTCGGACTCCGGCACGCTCGTGCACATCCGCGACGTCACGGCCAGGGTGGCGATCCGTCACGGCCTGGAGGAACGCAGCCGCGGTCTCGAGGAGCGTAGCCGGGGCCTGGAGGAGCGCAACCAGGCGCTGATCGAGGCGACCGCGCTGAACAACGAGTTCGTCGCCACCGTCTCGCACGAGCTGCGCGGCCCGCTGTCCTCGGTCGTCGCGTTCGCGCACCTGCTCGGCGACGCCGCCACCGGAGACCTGTCCGAGGACCAGCGCACCTACCTCGACGTGATCGACCGCAACGCCAACCGGCTGCTGCGCCTGATCGAGGACCTGCTGCTGCTGTCCCGGCTCGAGGCCCGCACCCTGCACCTCAAACCGGTGCCGACCCGCCTGCCCGAGCTGCTCGCGGTCGCCGTCGCCGAGCGGACCCCGGTGGCCCTCGCCGCGGGCCTCCACCTGGTGCTCGAATGCGCCGACGGCCCCGAGCTGATCTGCGACGACACCCGGGTGCACCAGGTGGTGGACAACCTGGTGAGCAACGCGGTCAAGTTCACGCCCAGCGGCGGCCAGGTCACCGTGCGGGCCGGGCCCGCCGACGACGGATGGACGATCGCCGTGGCGGATTCCGGGGTCGGCATACCCGCCGCCGACCTGCCCAGGCTCTTCAGCGCATTTTTCCGCGGCTCCAACGTCGCCGCGGCCGTCGGGCGGCAGGTCATGCCCGGCACCGGGCTCGGGCTCGTGGTGAGCCGGGCCATCGTCGAACTGCACGGCGGCGGCATCAGCGTCGCCAGCACCGAAGGGGTCGGCACGACGGTCACGCTGTCGTTGCCTTCGCGACCAGCACGAAATGGGGGATGATCGTGAGCCGACTTCTCGTCGTCGAGGACGATCCGGATATCGCCATGGCTCTGCGCCTTTTGCTGACGCGGGCCGGACACCAGGTCGCACACGCCAAGGACGGCAGGACCGGACTCCGGGACGCCTACACGGAGCGTCCGGAGCTCGTCATCCTCGACATCGGCCTGCCCGGCATGGACGGCTGGCAGGTCCTGGAGCGGCTGCGGGACGTCAGTGATGTCCCGGTGCTGCTGCTGACCGCGCACGGGCAGGAGTCGGACAAGGTGCGCGGGTTGCGCGGCGGCGCCGACGACTACCTCACCAAGCCGTTCACCAACGCCGAGCTCGTGGCCAGGGTGGAGGCGCTGCTGCGGCGCAGCGCCGGACCCGCGTCGTGGGCCGACGAGGTGTACGACGACGGCGTCCTGCGCATCGACCCGGCCGCCCGTCGCACGTTCGTGGCCGGCGAGGAGGTGCGGCTCACGCCGACGGAGTTCCGGCTGCTCAACGTGCTCGTCCGGCACGCCGGTGCGGTGCTGTCGCCGAACCAGCTGCTCGCCCAGGCCTGGGACGACCCGACCGGCATCGGCCCGGAGCGGGTCAAGTTCGCGGTGCTGCGGCTGCGGCGCAAGCTCGGCTGGACCGACCCGGACGCCTCGCCGATCGAGTCGGTGCGCGGCTTCGGGTACCGGTACCGCCGCCCCGTGCTGGACCGGGCCGGCGAGTGACGTCAACCCAAGCGCAACTGGCCGGGACCGGGGCGGGGGACCCGGGCCCGGCAACCTGATACATGGAAAGAGCAGCCAGCCCCGCCAGGAAGAGAGCCCACATGATCGACCAGCTCGTCGACGGCCACGTCCACACCGCCTTCTCCTCCGGCCGGGACAGCGTCAGCGTCCTCGTGGCCAGCGCCGAGCAGGCCGGACTGACCGAGGTGACGTTCGCCGACCGCGTGGGACCCGACACGAGCTGGCTGTCGCCGTACCTGTCCTCCATCCAGCGCGCCCAGCAGCGCACCGACCTGGTCCTGCGCCGCGGCGTCGAGGTCGAGGCGATCGGCATCGACGGCTGGCTGGCGTTCCCGTCCGACCTCAACGGCCTGGAGGTCATCTCCGTCGGCCTCAACCGTCTGCCGCTGCCCGCCGGGCTGCTCAGCCCCGACGCCGTGCGGGGCCTCATCGACAACGGCACGATGCGCGCCCTGGACGTGATCGACCAGGTCGTCACCGTGACCGGGCTCGCCGTGGAGCGGGTCTCCCGCTACGCGCCGACCCGCCTGGCCCGCCCCCTGGACTTCCTGGCGCGGGCCGGGATCGACGAGGCCGCGGTGCCGGACTCGGCGATTGCGGAGCTGGTCGAGGCGTGCCGGGCCAACGGCACCGTCGTCGAGGTCAGCGAGCGGCACCGGCTGCCCGGGCTGCGGTTCGTCCAGGCGTGCGTCGAGGGCGGCGTGCGGCTGGTCGCGGTGAGCGACGGTGTCCGCGCGAGCGAGGTCGGCTACTACCGCTACGTCCGTGAGATCGCCGCGGCGCTGCACCGCTCACCCGCCACTGCCTGAAACCGTCCCGCCGAAGTCATGAACCCGCCGTGATCCGCCCGAAACGGGCTGATCACGGCGGGTCCGACTTTAGGATCGAAGATGTGTCGAAGGATCGCGAACTCGTCCTCGTCTCCCTGTTACAGGAGGCGACCCGGATCGCGAACGAGGCCGACCACATCGCCGACGCCGGACTGCCCGTGATCCAGGCGGTCTGCGCCGCCACCGGCTGGAACGCCGGCCATCTGTGCCTGCCGGACGAGCACGACCGCAGGGTCTTCGTGTCCACCGACATCTGGTTCGAGGACGTCCCCGGGTCCTTCGCCGGCCTGCGGGCGGCGAGTGAGGGGTTCCGCTTCACCTACGGCAGCCGGCTGCGGGCGCGCCAGGCGGCGCCGCGGCGCTCGAACACGTCGACGAGCGTGGTGTGCGCCTCGCCGCGGACCTTGCCGAGCAGGGCGATCGCGTTGGGCTCCACCGCCTGCCAGACCTCGTCGGAGAGCCGGACGAGGGCCTCGACCTGCTCCGGGTCGTCGTCGCCGGCGGCGATCGCGAGCAGCAGCTGGCGGGCGGGCTTGGCGAGCCTGGCGCGACGGGCCTCGCGGGCGCGGCGCACGGTCCGGCCGCCGACGATGAGGCCGCCGAAGACGAGGGCCGCGACGAGCAGGACCGCCAGCGCCACGATGGCGGCGCCGGCGAGCGTCACGTTCGCATCCGCGCCAGCACGGCCTCGACGCGGCTCACCAGCTCCCGGGGGCTGAAGGGCTTGACGATGTAGTCGTCGGCGCCGGCGCCGAAGCCGACCTCGACGTCGCCCTCCTGGGCGCGCGCGGTGAGCAGGATGATCGGCAGCGCCTTGGTCCCGGCGTCCTGCCGGAGCTGGCGGCACACGTCGATGCCGGACATGCCGGGCATCATGACGTCCAGCACCACGAGGTCCGGCGGGTTCTGGGTCGCCTCGGTGAGCGCGGCGAGCCCGTTGTCGACGGCGACGACGTCGTAGCCGGCCTGTTCGAGCTTGAACGCGACGAGGTCCCTGATGTCCATGTCGTCGTCGGCGACCAGGATCGCGGTCATGGGCCCTCGCTCCCCTCGGCGTTGAGAATTTCATGATATGTGGCATTTAGCCGGAATGTCGGTGATCCAGAAGGGCGCCGGCCGATGGCCGGCGCCCCGAAGGCGTGAGACTCAGAACCGCGTCTGCTTGGTGCGGGCCGCGTCGCGGTTCAGCGCGTGCTGCATCGGCCCGAGGTTGCCGGTTGCCGGCGGGCCCTGCGGCGGCCGCTCGTTGGTGGCGTGGGTGAGGCCGGAGGCCGAGGCGATGCCCCGCGCGATCGTCGCCGGCGTCGCGGTCACCGGCCGGTTGACGGCCGTCTTCGTCGCGGCCTCCTCGCAGAACCGCTTGAAGCCCTTCAGGTCGGCCTTGAGCCGCCGGTTGAGCACCTCGACGGCGTGCTGCTCGGTCGGCATCAGCTCCCGGGCGTCGATCTGCAGTTCCGCGATGACCCTGGTCATCCCGTCCGCCATCGGCTCCAGCCGCAGCGCCTCGCTGACCTGCGGGCCGTCGAGGGCCTCCCAGCACAGGAACTCGCCGGGGCGGGTCTCGGTGATCCTGGCGTCGAACTCGGCCCGGTTGCCGCCGATGTCCAGCACCATGTGCGCGGTCGAGGCGTCGATCGGCGCCATGCTCATCACGCCGGACATGAACTGGGGGTAGTTCTCGAAGTGGGTGAGCTGCTCGTACGCGACCCCGGCCGGGACGGCCACCTCGATGGACTCTCGTGCGGTGCTCATGGTGGTCCCCCTTGCTCTCGGATGCCCAACACGGTACCGACGGGTACGCCCTAGTTGAGACCGATTCGCGGTTTCTGCAACGCTGATGGCCCCCGCGAGATCGCGGGGGCCATCAGTCACCGGGGAGGTGGGTTCAGACGGTCAGGGTCCAGGTGTCGAGCGTGCCCGTGTCGCCGGCGAAGACGTCCGTGACCTTCAGGGTCCACACGCCGTTGCGGGTCTCGCTGGACAGGTCGACGACGTAGGTGGCGTTGAGGTTGGCGACATCGTCACCGGAGATCGAGCTCTTCAGCTTGTACGCGGTGCCGTCCGGGGCGATCAGGTCGATGCGCAGGTCGCCGCGGTCGGCGTGCTTCACGGCAACCTTGACGGTCGCGGCCTTGGCACCCGTGCCGGCGCAGTTGGCGATGGTGACCTTGCTGGAGACGGTGGCGCGGTCGGCGATGAACATGTCGGCACCGTTGGTGCCCGCGGCGCAGGCGGCCGGCGTGGTCGGGGCGGGCGTGGTCGGGGTGGTCGGGTTGGTCGGCGCTGGGGCGGAGATCAGGCCGGCGGTGTAGAGCAGCTTGTTCGGCGAGCCGCTGCCGGCACCCGTCACGACGTTGCTGATGGCGCTGTTGACCAGCGCGTCACGGACCTGCGCCGGGGTGGCGGTCGGGTGACCGGCCAGGTAGAGCGCGGCCGCGCCGGCGACGTGCGGGGTGGCCATCGAGGTGCCGCTCATCTTCTGCGTGCCGGTGTTGCTGCTGTTCGCGCTGGACAGGATGTTCACGCCGGGGGCGAAGAGGTCCAGGCAGGAGCCGAAGTTGGAGAAGCTGGCGCGGGCGTCCTTGCTGTCCGTCGCGCCGACCGTGATCGCCTCGGGCAGGCGGGCCGGGGACTTGGTGCAGGCGTTGGCGGAGTCGTTGCCGCCGGCGACCGCGTAGGTGACGCCGGACGCGATCGACTTCTTGACCGCCTCGTCGAGGGTGGAGCCGGCCGAGCCGCCCAGGCTCATGTTCGCCACGGCGGGCTTGACGGCGTTCTTCGTCACCCAGTCGACGCCGGCGATGATCTGCGAGTAGGAGCCGCTGCCCTGGCAGTCCAGCACCCGGACGCCGACCAGCTTGACGTCCTTGGCCACGCCGTAGGTGGCGCCACCGACGGTGCCGGCGACGTGCGTGCCGTGGCCCTGGCAATCGGTCGAGTCCGCGTCCTTGTCGACGAAGTCGTAGCCGGACCGCGCCCGCCCGCCGAACTCCGAGTGGGTCGCCCGCAGGCCGGTGTCGATGATGTACGCCGTGACGTTGCTGGCCGGCCCGTATGTGTAGGTCCCGTTCAGCGGCAGCGCCTGCTGGTCGATGCGGTCCAGGCCCCAGGTCGCGCTCGTCTGCGTGGTGGCCTCGACCTGGACGATGCGGTCCTGCTCGACGTACTTGACGGCCGGGTCGGCGGCGAGGCGGCGCGCGGCGGTGGAGCTCATCGAACCGGAGAAGCCCTTGACCGTGCTGTCGAACCGGGTGCTCACCGAGCCGCCGACCTTGCCCGCGAGGGCGTCGGAGGTCGTCGTCGAGCCGTCCTTCAGGACCACGATGTAGCGGTCCTTGAGCGCCCCGTCCTCGCCGGCGCCGAGGACGGTGCCCATGGCGGGGGCGGCCGAAGCGGCGGAGGCGAAGGTGAAGGAGCCGGCAGCGGCGGCGGTCATGGCCAGAACGGTGAGAACGCGGCGGTTCAGCATATGTCTACATCCCTTGCTTTCATTTTCTCCGTCATTGCCTTGCAGAAATAAGATTGCGGGCCGCCGGTGGCGCCCCCGGGACCCGTGCAGGTGCAGGGAAGTTGCGCGCGTTCCGGAGCTTCCGGCCGCGACGCCCCGCCGGCCGGTCCGCGCCTCCGGCGGCCCTTCCTTCCCCGCCGACCGGCCGACACCGACCGGTCGGACCTTGCCTCCGACGGGGCTGCGCCGACCGGCCGACGCTGACCGGTCGGACCTCGGCTCCGACCGGGCTGTGCCCGGTTGCGCGCCCGGACAGCGCAAAGCCCGCCCGGACGTCGTCCGGGCGGGCTTTGCCGTGCGATGGGGTCAGAGCTTCACGTTGAAGCACGGGTCGGCGGCGATCTTCTTGAAGCCGGCGAGGGCCTCCGGGGTGTCGTCCATGCGGATGTCGTGGCCGTTCTGGTCCTTCGCGGTCTCGAAGTAGACCAGGCCCTTGATCTGCGGCATCTTCGCCAGCTGCGGCAGGACGGTGGCGTACACGTCGGCCTTGTTCTTGCCCACGACCGTCGCCGACGAGTCGTAGACGCCCCACTCAGCGACCATGATCGGCTTGCTGGGGTGGTTGGTGGTGGCCCAGGTGTACCAGCCGGGGAACTTCGCCTTGTCGTTGGTGCGGTTCATCAGGTAGTTGAAGTCGCCGTAGTGGAAGCCGCCCGGCTGTGCGTTGTTGTACGTGTCCACGCCGACCCAGTCCACCACGTCGTCGCCGGGGTACAGGTCGCCCCACCAGGACGTGTTGTTCCACTTCTCGTAGTTCATGTACGCGACGACGAAGACGGCGTTGGTGACACCGTTGGCCTTCATGCGCAGCGCGGTGTGGCGGAACATCGCGGCGTAGTCCTTGGCGGTCATGCCGGAGCCGGCGGTGGCGTTGACGTCGTTCTCCGGCTCGTGGTGCAGGACCATGAAGAACTTCCTGGTGCCGTAGTTGGTCTTGATGTACGTGGAGAGGCGGTCGATGCGCGCGTCCTGGTCGCCCTTGGCGACGTTGGCCCACTTCGTGCCGTAGCCGACCTTCCAGTTCAGCATCAGGGTGCGCGGGCTGGCCGGGTCGCTGCTCATGGCGATCTCGTCCTTGGTCGGGAAGAGCTCGTCACCCTTGTGGTACGTGTGGTAGATCGTCGACGTCCGGCCGGTCTTCTGCTCGAAGGTCTTCAGCGCCTCGTCGCGGGGCACGTCGGAGAAGCCACCGGCGGCGGCGCCCCACAGCACGCCGCAGGACGGCACGAGCTTCGCGTCGACCTTGCACTCGGCCGGCCTGGTCGGGGTGGGCGTGGCCTCGACCGGCTTCGTCGCGGGGGGCGTGGTCGTCGGGGGCTTCGTCGCCGGGGGTGTCGTCGTCGGGGGCTTCGTCGCCGGCGGCTTGGTGGCGGCCGGGCGGGTCACGGTGAGGGTCAGGGCGGGCTGGCCGGTGGTGGCCTCGGCCGACCTGAAGCGGGCCGGGCTGTTCGCGACCCGGGAGGTCACCGCGAACGTGTAGGTCCCGGCGCCCTTGACGACCGGGCTGACGTCGAAGGAGACCGCGGCCGCGCCGCTCTTCGGCCTGGCGGTGCTGACGGCCGCGCCGACGGCCGGGTCGTTCTTCGCGGAGAGGGCCTTCTCGGTCCACGCCATGTCGGCGACCTTGCTGATCGTCAGCGCGTTCGGCAGGGTCCTGCTCTCGCGGGTCAGGACGACCTGGGCGCTCTTGACGGTCACCCCGGTGCCGGGGGAGGGGACCGTGAACTTCAGGTAGGTGACCATCGTGTCGCTGCCGGAGCGGCCCGCCACCAGGGTGTTCGACGTGCCGAAGGTGTACGTCGGGCGGCTGCTGGAGCTGTAGCCGTCCTCACTCGCACCGGTGCGGACGATGTCGGTGGTCTCGGCGCCGGCGGTGCCGGAGAAGGTCACGGTGCCGGCGGCGGCACCAATGGCGAGGGCGGCGAGCGGCATCAATGTGCGGGTGTGGCGGCGAATCATCTATGTGGGCCCTTCCGTGGATGGCGAATCCCGTGCAGCGGTGGTGCCGTCCGGCGTTGTCATCCGGACCTCCACAAGATTCGGCAACCCGGGTTACACCCCTGGTTCGCCGTGCGTTGCCGTTCGGGTGCCCGCCCTCCGGCCGTGCTGTCCACAGTGGACTGACAGAGCGTGTACCGCGCTCATGAGCAGGTGGCCGGGCGGATGGTGTCGAGAAGTTGCCGTGGGGGTATGTGACGCGCACGAGTCATGCATCAGACGAACGGCCAGAGTCGGCAACCCGGCAGTGACCAAATGCCAACGCGTCCGAACTAGTCGCTCAAATCAGGCGAACGTATTGTTAGGTGGGTAAGGAGCAACACCGAGTAAATGCCACATTTCATTTCGCAGCTGACCGCTTCGACTCGAGGAGACTGAGATGACCCCGATGCTGATCTCGCGCCCGGCCGTTCACGTCGTCCCCGAGCTGACGGGGGAGCGCTGCGACAGCTGCGGTGCCGCCGCCAAGGCTCGAGTGACGTTCGGCGCCGCCGGTGACCTGTCGTTCTGTGGCCACCACACCAACAAGTACGCCGACCGGATCGCCGCCACCGCGGACAAGATCGTGGTCGAGGCGGGCTTCGACTGGCGCGGCTGACCACTCGCAGACCTGGGCGGGCCTCCTCCGGTGGGGGCCCGCCTTTTGCGTGCGTGCGTGTTGTCCGTTAGCTGCAGAAAAATCGCATATGTGATAGCTAGCATCTGAGCGTGCAGCGCAAGCCGAGTCCCCATCCCCGCCCTGTCCCGATGGCGGGCCGGCCTTTCGTGGCCCTTGCCGTCGCCGGCGTCTTTCTGGTGGCATTCTCGGCGGCGGTGCCGGCGATGCTGGATCGGGCGCTGTCCGGCTTCGCGATGCTCGTCGCCCTCGGTGCGGCCGGTGCGGCCGTGCTCCTGGTGCGGCACCGCTCCGACCGGCTCAAGCGCTCCCTCGCCAGCGCCTCGGCGCGCACCAAGGGGCTCGAGCGGGAGCTGCGGCAGCGCGCCGGCCGGGACCCGGTGACCGGGCTGGCGAACCGGCGACAGCTCACCGAGCGGCTCGACCAGGTGCTCACCGGCGTCACCCCCGGCGTGACGGTCGCGCTGCTCGACCTCGACGGCTTCAAGGACGTCAACGACACGCTCGGCCACGCGGCCGGCGACGAACTGCTGGTGCAGGTGTCGCGGCGGCTGCGGGCGGCGCTGCCGGACGCCGACGTCCTGGCCCGGCTCGGCGACGACGAGTTCGCGGTCGTCTGGCGCGGCGCCGACCATGCGGTTGAGGACGCCCTCGCGCAGTTGCGGCCCTCGTACCCCGTGGCCGGTCGGCAGGTGCACCTCACCGGCAGCGCCGGTCTCGTCGCGGTCGGCGACCAGCGCAGCTCCACCGATGTGCTGCGCGACGCGGACCTCGCCCTCGATGCGGCGAAACACGCCGGCAAGGACAGGATCGTCCGGTTCGACCCGGACCTGCGCGCCGCCGCGGCCCGCCACCGCGAGCTGGCCGCCGGCCTGCGCCGGGCCCTCGACGAGGACGAGTTCGAGCTGCACTACCAGCCGGTCGTGCGCCTCGCCGACGGCCGGATCACCGCGGTCGAGGCGCTGCTGCGCTGGCCGGCCGCCGGGGTGCCGCCGCTGGCGTTCATCCCGGTCGCCGAGGCCACCGGGCTGATCGTGCCGCTCGGCTGGTGGGTGCTGCGGCAGGCCTGCACCGACGCGCGCGCCTGGCACGAGCGCGACGGCGTCGCCGTCACCGTCAACGTCTCCGGGCACCAGCTGCGCGAGCAGGACTTCGTCGAGCGGGTCCTCGCCGTCCTCGAGGAGACCGGCCTGCCGCCCGCCGCGCTGGTCCTCGAGCTCACCGAGTCCGTCCTGGTCGACGACGCCGAACGCACCGCACGCCTCGGCCGGCTGCGGGACCGGGGGGTGCGCATCGCCGTGGACGACTTCGGCACCGGCTACTCGTCGCTGGCGTACCTCGTACACCTCCCGGTCGACATCCTCAAGATCGACCGGACGTTCACCGCGTCCGGCGTCGACTCCACCCTGATGCGCGTCATCCTGCAGCTGGCGGAAGGGCTGGCGCTGCACACGGTGGCCGAGGGGGTCGAGACGGCCGCGCAGGCGACCGCCCTTCGAACGCTCGGGTGCCAGTACGCGCAGGGCTACCTGTACTCCCGGCCGGTCCCCGCGGGCGCGCTGTTCAGTTGATTTGTCTGTGTGCTGTCACCCTGTCCGCAACCTGGCGGACACAGCGGTACACCCGCGGGAGCGTGTGATTGGAGGACGCCGAAGGGGGTACAAGATGACGCCGCAACTCCTGGAACACGTCCGGGCCGAAGCGCTGTTCGTCTCCGACGTGCAGTCCTCCGATCCCATGAGCCCCGAGCACATCCGCACGGCCGTGATGCGCAGCGTCCGCCGGCACGGGCCGCGGGGATGCGCCGCGCTGGTGGCCCACGAGTTCGGTGAGCACCCCGACACCGCGGTCAACCGGATGGGTTGGGTGCTGGGGGTCGTGCGGCTGGCGTACGCCGCCTGAGGGTTTCTGTCGTACCCCTGGGTGAGAATCCGGGGTATGAGATTCGTCGAGCTGGCCTCCGTCTCCGCCGCTGTCGCGCGGACCTCGGGGCGCAACGCCAAGATCGACCTACTCGCCGAGGCACTGCGGAAGCTGGAGCCCGCTGAGGTTTCGCCCGGGGCCTCCTACCTGTCCGGTGAGCTGCGCCAGCGCCAGACCGGTGTCGGCTATGCGTCGCTGCGGGAGCTGCCACCGCCCGCCGGGACCGCCTCGCTGTCGGTGACCGACGTCGACGAGGCCTTCGCGGCGATGGCCCAGCTGGCCGGCAAGGGCTCGCAGGCCGCCCGCCGGGAGCGGGTCGCCGCCCTCTTCGGCGCCGCCACCGAGGCCGAGCGCCACTTCCTCGTCGGCCTGCTCAGCGGCGAGCTGCGGCAGGGCGCCCAGGCCGGCCTGCTGGTCGACGCCGTCGCCCGCGCCTCCGGCGTCCCCATCGCGGCCATCCGCCGGGCGCTGCTGCTCGCCGGCGACCTGAAGATCGTCGCCGTCGACGCGCTGACCGCCGGCGCCGAAGCCCTGGACGCCTACCGGCTCACCGTCGGCCGCCCGCTCGCCCCGATGCTCGCGCAGAGCGCCGCGACCGCGACCGACGCCCTGGCCGACACCGGCGCCCCGGCGGCCGCCGACACCAAGATCGACGGGGTGCGGATCCAGGTGCACCGGGCCGGCGAGCAGATCGCCGTGTTCAGCCGCAGCCTCGACGACCTCACCGCCCGCGTGCCCGTGGTCGTGGAGGCGGTCCGCGGCCTCGCCGTGTCCTCCGTGGTGCTCGACGGCGAGGCTGTCGGCGTCGACGACACCGGCCGGGCCGTGCCGTTCCAGGAGACGTCGAGCCGGGCGGCGCGCCGCGACGGCACCGCCGTGCTCCAGCCGTTCTTCTTCGACATCCTGCACCTCGACGGCGTCGACCTGCTCGACGAGCCGGCGTCGGTGCGGTGGGCGGCCCTCGAACGGGCCGTGCCGGCCGCGCTGCGGGTCGAGCGCGTCATGCTCGACACGGCGGAGGACGCCGAGCGGGTGTTCGCGGCCGCGGTCGCCGCCGGGCACGAGGGCCTCGTGGTCAAGTCCGCCGCAGCGCCCTATGACGTCGGCCGCCGCGGCGCCGCCTGGGTCAAGGTCAAGCCCCGGCACACGCTCGACCTCATCGTCCTCGCCGTCGAGTGGGGGCACGGCCGGCGCAAGGGCCTGCTGTCCAACCTGCACCTCGGCGCCCGCGACCCGCGGACCGGCGACTTCGTGATGCTCGGCAAGACGTTCAAGGGCATGACCGACGAGATGCTGCGCTGGCAGACCGAGCGGCTGCGGGGTCTCGCCGTCGAGGAGTCCGAGTGGGTCGTCAAGGTCCGGCCCGAGCTGGTCGTCGAGATCGCGTTCGACGGGGTGCAGACCTCACCGCGCTATCCCGGCGGCGTCGCGCTGCGCTTCGCCCGCGTCCTGCGCTACCGGGAGGACAAGCGCGCCGACGAGGCCGACACGATCGACGCCGTGCGGGCCATCCACACGCCGCCCGCGGCCGGTGCGTGACGGGTCCGGCTCGATCGGCTCAGGCGGGGGTGTCGTGGAATTCGTCCAGGGGGTCTTCCGGCTCGGGGCCGCGGGCCTCGCGGCGGGCCGGGTAGGCGAAGCCGTAGCGGGTCGGCGTGGCGAGCAGCCACCGGCGTTCCGTGGCGCGTTCTGCTGGGTCGCCGGGGGGAGGGTCGTCGGCTCAGGCGGGGGTGTCGTGGAATTCGTCCAGGAGGTCTTCCGGTTCCGGGCCGCGGGCCTCGCGGCGGGCCAGGTAGCCGAAGCCGTAGAGGGTCAGCGCGGCCAGCAGCCACCACTGCAGCACGTAGCCCGCGTTCTGCAGCGCGTTCTGCTTCTCCGGCGCGACCGCCGTCAGGCCCGGCGCCGGCTGGTCGATGCTGACGTAGGCGTCGTAGATGGCATAGGGCATGGCCGGCGCGATCGCCGACGGCGTGATCCGGCGGATCTCCAGGCGGCCGTTGACCTCCTTCGGCGGGCCGCCGCGGCTCTCCGCCGGCCGCAGCCGCCCGAGCACGGTCTGTTCACCGTCGGGCGCGACCGGCACGGTGGGCATCGCGAGCGCACCGCCCTCGGCCGGCGCCACCCAGCCCCGGTCGACCAGCACCGCGGTGCCGTCGGCGAGGACCAGCGGGGTCAGCACCTCGAAGCCGACCCGGCCCTCCACCGTCCGCCCCCGCACGAGAATCTCGCGGGAGGCGTCGAAGCGGCCGACGACCTGCACCCGCAGCCACTCCGTGTGACCGCCGGGCGCCGCGCCGACCGTGCCGGGCGCGCCGCCGGGGTGCGGCACCACGCCGGTCAGCGGCACCGGCGTGGCCGACGTCCCCGCCGTGATCCGGGCGTTGATCGACGCCCGTTGGTGATAGCGATCCAGCTGCCAGAAGCCCAGAAGCACCATCACGGTCGCCGCGGCGACGGTCAGCGCGGCGTAACCGAGCCACCGGGGCGACGCGAGAAACCGGTACACAACCAAGCACGGTATCCGGTGCGTTCCGGACAGTTGCTGTGGCGCCCACCCGGTATCGTCCGGGACACACGTTTGCCCCAGCGCCAGAGGAGCATCATGAGCACGATCCCGAGGCTGGTGATCAGCGCGCCATCCTCCGGTCACGGCAAGACTGCCGTCTCCGTAGGTCTGTTGTCCGCGCTGTCGGCCCGGGGTTACCGGGCCGCCGGGTTCAAGATCGGCCCCGACCACGTCGACGCCGCCTACCTGGGCCTGGCCGCCGGCCGCCCGGGGCGCAACCTCGACCCGCGCATGATCGGCGCCAAGCGGATCGGCCCGCTGTTCGCCCACGGCGCCGGCTCGCTGGACATCGCCGTGGTCGAGGGCACGATGGGCCTGTTCGACGGGCTCGCGGGCCGCACCGACAGCGAGTCGACCGCCCAGATCTCCGGGCTGCTGCGCGCGCCGGTGGTCCTCGTCGTGGACGTCGGCGCCATGGGGCAGTCCGTCGCCGCGCTCGTGCACGGCTTCCGCGCCTATGACGAGCTGCTCTGGCTCGGCGGCGTCATCCTCAACCGGGTCGCCTCCTCCCGGCACGAGCAGCTGCTCCGCGAGGCCCTCGACGACATCGGCGTGCCCGTGCTCGGCGCCCTGCGCCGCCACGCCCTCACCGACATCGGCGACGCCGGCGCGCCACTGCCGTCCCGGCACCACGGTGTCGCCCCCGTCGTGCACCACAACCTCGACGCGGTCCGCGCCGTCCGGCGCCTCGGCGAGGTCATCGCCGGCGCCGTCGACATCGACCGGACCATGGCCCTGGCCCGCTCCGCGCCCAGGCTCACCTCCGACCCGTGGAGCGCCGCCGAGGAGGTCGCCGCCGCGCGCACCGCCGAGCCGGCCGTCGCCCGCATCGGCCGCCGCCCCATCATCGGCGTCGCCTTCTCCTATCCGGAGACCGCCGAGCTGCTCACCGCCGCCGGCGCCGAGGTCGTCCCGTTCGACCCGCTGCGCGACGAGTTCCTCCCCGACGGCGCCGACGCCCTGGTCGTCGGCGGCGCCCTGCCCGAGTCCTACGCGGAGGAGCTGGGCTTCAACAGCCGCCTCCGCGCCGCCGTCGCCGCGCACGCCGCCGCCGGCAAGCCCATCGCCGCCGAGGGCACCGGCCTGGTCTGGCTCTGCCGCGACTTCAACGGCCGCCCCATGTGTGGCGTCGTGGACGCCTCCGCCCGCGAGACCGACCTCGTCGTCCTCGGCTACCGCGAGGCCACCGCCCGCAGCTCCTCCGTCCTGCTGCCCGTCGGCGCCCAGGTCGTCGGGCACAAGATGCACCGCACCACGATCAGCCCCCGGGCCGGCCTGCAGGCCGCCTGGACCTGGGCCGGCGGCCCGGCGGAGGGCTTCGTGCACCGCGGCGTCCACGCCTCCTACCTCGGCCTGCACTGGGCCGGCACGCCGTCCATCGCCTCCCGGTTCGTGGCCGCCACCGGCGCCGCTGCAGCTCCGGCCCAGGGCCAGTGGACGACGCCCAGCGCCCACCCCTACGGTCGCCCGTCCGTGGTCCCGGCCACCCAGGCCCCGTCGGGCAGCGGCTCGACGCTGCAGTTCCCGGCCGCGGCCACCGCGGCTGGCGCTCCCGCCGCCGCCAACCTGTCGAAGGCCGGCGCGCCCGGCCCGACCGTGCCCGACCCGGCGCGCGGGCCGATCGACCCGGCCGCTTCCGGCGCGGCCCCGGTGTCGGCTCCGGCCGCTCCCGGTTCGGCCCCGGTGTCGGCTCCGGCTGCTTCCGCTGCGGGTCTGGCGTCCGCTCCGGCTGCTCCCGGTTCGGCCCCGGTGTCGGTCCCGGCTGCTTCCGCTGCGGGTCTGGCATCGGCTCCGGCTGCTCCCGGTTCGGCCTCGGTGTCGGCGTCGGCTGCTTCCGGTGCGGGTCTGGCATCGGCTCCGGCTGCTCCGGGCTCGGCCCCGGCCGCTTTCGCGGGTCTGGCGTCCGCGCCGGCTGCCCCGGCCGCTTTCGCCGCGCCCGGCGGCGTCCCGGCTGCCAGCCCGGTGTCGGTCCCCGGCCCGGTCTCGGCTCCGGGCGGGTTCGTCGCCTCGGCGCCGACGACCTATTCGCCGCCCGCCCCGGTCGTGGGCCCGGGCGCCGTGACGCCGGTGTCGGCCCCGTCCACCTATTCGTCCCCCGCGCCGGTGTCGGCACCGTCCGGCTACCCGTCGCCCGCGCCGTCCACGTACCAGTCGCCCGCGCCGTCCACGTACCAGTCGTCGGCGCCGTCTCCCTACCCGCCGTCGGCGCCGGTGTCGTCCACCTACTCGTCGTCCGGCTACTCGTCGTCCGGTGTCTCCGCCAGCTCGACCGGTCCGGCCGGCCCGGTGCCGGCTCCGTCGGCGTACGCCGCGCCGGGCCCGGCCGCGGGCGCCCCGGCGCACGCACCCGCCGGCCCCCGCCCGCCTGCCGCAACGGCGCCCAGCGGTCGCCCGCTGGCTCCGACACGGTCGCTCGCCGGCGCGTCGGCAGACGCCGCCACGGGCGCCCGGGCGGACCGCCCGGCGGCAACCGGGTCGGGGAGCGAGGAGGCGCCGACCGCCGTCATCCAGACGGCGGCGACCTCAGGCGCACCATCACCCGCAACCTCGTCCGGCATCTCACCCGCAACGTCGTCGGGCATCTCGCCCGGCGCCTCGTCGGGCATCTCGTCCAGCGCTTCGGCGGGCCCGACGGCCGGCACCAGCGGCGACGACGACCTCGACGGGATCGCGTCGAGCCCGTTCGGTCCCACCAGCCGGGCCGGTGTCGCACTGGCGTCCGCCAGCCACGCAGCGAGTTCCGGCACCCAGCCGACGGGGTCGGGCACTGCGGTGGCGCCCGGGGTTGGGCCGTCCACCGCGACTGTTGAGGCGAGCGTTAGGGTGCCTTCCACCCCGAACCCGCCCACGCCGGCCTCCGGACTGCCATCGTCTGGGGTTGTGCCGACGACCGTCTCCGCTCCGCCTGTGTCCACCCAGTCCCCGACCTCGCCGCCCACCACCAGGCCACCGGGGGGTGCGGCGAGCTCCGGCGGCGCTGTCGCTCCCGTGTCCGGAGCCGCCGTGACCGGTGCCGAGACCACCGGTGGGTCCGATCCCGGATCAGGGACCGGTGCCTCCGGGTATCGGCCCGCGGAAGGGTCCGGGGCGCCGGCGGCGACGTCGTCCGCTGTGCCGGTGTCGACGCCGCCGTTGAGCGGGCAGAGCGGGCACCAGTGGTCGAGTGCGCCGGCGACGTCGTCCGCGGTCCCGGTCTCGTCGGCCCCGATGCCGACCGTCGCGGCGCCCGTCTCGGCGGCGCCGGCCGGGATGACGGTGATCCCCGCCGCCGGGTCCGACCTGGTCGCGTCCGACGAGGCGCCGACCGCGTACCTGCAGCTTCCGGCCCAGGGCCACGACCCGCTCGGCGCCGCCGACCACAGCCCCGTCTCGGCGCCGCCGGACTCCGGCACCGCGGCGCGTGGCGCCATGACCGGCGAGCCGGTGCGGGGCGCCGCCTCCGGGGAGCCGAGGTCCGGGCATTCGAGGCCCGGGGAGGGCACGACCGGCGAGGCAGGGCGTGGCGGGGATGCCGCGGACGGGCCGCCCACGTCGGGGCCGCCCGCCGGCGGGGCGACGGAGGCCGCCTAGTGTCGACCTGGTCGGTGGCGTTGCGCCGCTTCCCCTCGCTGTCGGTCCAGACGCCCAGGTTGTCGGTGCGGCCGTTGTGCGCCGACGACGACAAGCGGGTCGGTGAGATCTTCGCGGACCGTCTCGTGCGTCGGTGGCTGCCGATCGCGCAGGACGACAACAGCGAGTTCGACGGCTATTCGTGGTGCACGGAGCTGGCCGTGGAGCGGCGCGACAGCGGTGCCGGCGACCACTACGGTGTCGTGCGGCGCGAGGACGAGCGGCTCGTCGGCTGCCTCTGGACGAAGAACACCGACTGGCTGAACCGGTCGACGGAGATCGCCTACGCGGTGGCCGCCGACGCCCGCGGCTACGGTGTCGCCCCCGAGGCGGTCGACGTCCTGGCGCTGTCGCTGCTGCTGGAGCACCGGTTCCAGCGGATCGAGCTGCGGGTCGCACCCGGCAACGTGGCGTCGCGGCGGGTGGCGGAGAAGGCAGGGTTCACCTACGAGGGCCTGATGCGCAACGCCGGTTCCCTGCACAGCGGCCGGGTCGACCTGGAGAGCTGGTCGCTGGTCCCCGCCGACATCCGCTGACCGCGCCGGTGCCCCGCGGGTCGAGGTCACGGGCCGCATCGGGGCATGGCCGTCGACGTGAGGGTCGTTCCATCCTGTTTGTCGGTATTGTTCCACCATCCGTGCCGTCGCGGCGTTGATCGAAGTCGCGGACCGGCCGTCCGGACGGCACCCGGCGGCGGGGTGAGGGGAAGTCAGCGGCGGGGTTTGAAGGCGCGAGGTTTGGCGTTCACGCCGTAGGCGACCATCGTGCTCGGCGGGGTGAACTGGCGCACGGCGGTGCCGGCGAGGGCGTCGCGGAGCGTCTCGGCGACCGCCTCGCGGGGTTTGCCGGCGTTGGCAGTGCCGACCCGGTGCAGCGGGTTGTCGGGGTCGGCGATGAAGCCGGCGATCGTCAGCCCGGGCGTCATGCCGACGAACCAGGCGGCCCGGTTGTCGTCGGTCGTCCCGGACTTGCCGGCGACGGGGCGGCGGATGGTGGGGTACACCTTCGACGCGGTGCCCCAGCCACCGCAGTCGCCGGTGGCGGCCTTGAAGCCGGTGACGCATCGGGCCGCGTCGACCGCGCCGCGGGCCACGTCGGGGGAGAGGACGCGGGCACAGCGCGTGGCGGCCACCGGTACCCCTGCCGCATCTGTTGCCTCGGTGCCGTCGACCTGTCTGATCGAGATGACGGGGATGGGTTCGCAGTGGGTGCCGTCGGCGGCGACGGTCGCGAAGGCGCCCGCCATCTCCAGCGGGGTGGTGTCGGCGACGCCCAGGGTGAAGGCGCCCCACGTCTTCGCCTTCGCCGGGGAGGCCTGCAGCCGGTCGATGCCGGTGCGCCAGTGCAGGCCCAGGCGCTCCGCCATGCGGACCGCGGACTCGGCGCCGACGCGCTGTTCGAGTTGGACGAAGAAGGTGTTGACGGACTTGCCGAAGCCGGACCACATGGTCTGGCGGCCGGTCATGGAGCTGGAGGCGTTGGAGGGGCACCAGCTGTCGACGCCGCAGCGGGCCGGGCTGTCGCGGCCGGTCTTGTACTTCGACACGAAGGTCTTCGGGGAGTTGATCGCGGTCGACAGGGGCATGCCCTGTTCGAGGGCGGCGAGCAGCGTGAACATCTTGAAGGTGGAGCCGGCCTGGTAGCCGGCCATGTCGCCGCCGCCGAGCAGCGGGTTGACCGTGTTGGGGTAGTTGCCGCGGAGGCGTTTGCGCTGGCGGGGGTCGGAGTGCGGGCCGTTGCTGGCGCGGTCGAGGGAGTAGGTGCGGTTCACGGCCATGGCGCGGATGAGGCCGGTGCCGGGTTCGACGGCGACCTGGCCCAGGGCATACGGGCTGCGGGTCTTCTCCCGCTTCAGCACCTGCGCCTGTGCGATGGCCTGGATGCGCGGGTCGAGCGAGGTGACCACGCTGTAGCCGCCGCGGCGCAGCTTGTCCAGGCGCTCGTCGGGGGTGGCGCCGAGCCCGGGCTGGTCGCTCCACCAGGACCGGAACATCGCGCAGAAGAAGCCCCAGCCGGGTTGGGTGGCGAGGCAGTCGTTCGGCGGTTCGCTGAGCTTCAGCGCGATCGGGGTGGCCCGCGCGGCCGAGGCCGCCGCAGCGTCGAGGTAGCCGAGTTCGGCCATCCGGTCGATGACGTAGTCGCGCCGCTGCTTGGCGGAGGTGCCCGCGGTGCCGGAGGTGCCGGCCGGGTCATACGAGGACGGCGCCTGGACCAGGCCGGCCAGCAGCGCCGCCTCGGGGACGGTGAGGTCGGCGGGGCGCTTGGAGAAGTACACCTCGGCGGCGGCGAGGACGCCGTAGGCGCGGTGCCCGAAGTAGGCGACGTTGAGATACCGCTCCAGGATCTCGGTCTTGCTCATGTGCTTCTCGAGCTCGATGGCGAGCTTCATCTCGCGCAGTTTGCGGGCGCCGGTCTGCTCCGTCGCCTCGGAGACCTCGGCCGGGGTGTCGGCGCTGTCGCGCAGGACGTTGCGCACGTACTGCATGGTGAGCGTCGAGGCGCCCTGCGAGACGGCGCCGGCCTTCTGGTTGGCGACGAACGCGCGGGCGACGCCCTTGAAGTCGACGCCGTGGTGCTCCCAGAAGCGGGCGTCCTCGGCGGCGACGATGGCCTTCTGGATGTTGGGCGAGATCGTCTCGAGGGTGGTGTACGTGCGGTACTCCTCGTAGAACTGCGCGAGCAACGTCGTGCCGTCGGCGGCGTAGACGTGGCTGGTCTGCGCGGGCGGCGACGAGCGCAGCGCGCCGACGGGGGTGGCGAGGGCGTCGGTGCCGCGCTTCACGCCCGCGCCGGTGAGGGCGACCATCGGATAGATCAGCGCGGCGATCGCGAGCCCGACGATGAGCCCGGTCCGGACGAGGGCCACGAATCCGCCGGCCACCCGGAGCGTGCGCGCGATCACATCTCCAAGCTAGGACAAATCGCCTCGCCGTACGCGACGATCGCCTGATGCTGCGGTTCCATGGTGATGCCGAGGTCGCGCCGGGTCTGGTCGACCTGGCGGTCAACGTGCGACAGGAGACGCCGCCGTCGTGGCTCACGGGCCCGATCGCGGCGTCGCTGGCGCACCTCGCGCGGTACCCGGATCCGGTGGAGGCGACGGCGGCGATCGCGGCGCGGCACGGGCGGCCGGCGGACGAGGTGCTGCTGACCGCGGGGGCCGCGCAGGCGTTCACGCTGCTGGCGCAGGCGCTGCGGCCCGCGCACGCGGTGGTGGTGCATCCGCAGTTCACCGAGCCGGAGAGCGCGCTGCTGACCGCTGGCCACGCGGTGGACCGGCTGATCCTCGACGCCGAGGACGGATTTACACTGAAAAATCCGCCGGAATCGGCGGATCTCGTCGTCGTCGGAAATCCCACCAATCCAACGTCATGTCTGCATACATCGGCGCAGATCGCGAGCTGGGTCACGCCGGGGCGGACGGTCGTCGTCGACGAAGCGTTCGCTGACACCGTCCCCGGGGAGCCCGAAACGCTCACCGGCAACCGCGACGTCGTCGTCATCCGGAGCCTGACCAAGACCTGGGGCCTCGCCGGGCTGCGCATCGGCTACGTCCTGGGCCCGCGCGACCTGATCGCCGAACTGGCCCGCCACGCACCCCTGTGGAGCGTCTCGACGCCCGCCCTCGCCGCCGCCGTCGCGTGCGCGTCGCCGCGCGCCGTGGAGACCGAGCGGGCCATCGCGGAGCGGCTCACCGCCGACCGGGACCACCTCGTCGCCGCGCTGCGCCGGGAAGGCGTGGCGGTCGCCGGCACGCCCCGCAGCTCGTTCGTGCTGATCAGGGTCGCCGATGGCACGCGGGTCCGGGAGGCGCTGCGGGCCCACGGCTTCGCGGTGCGACGTGGCGAAACGTTCCCGGGACTGGGTCAGGACTGGTTACGTATTGCGGTGCGGGACACTGCCACGAGTGACGCGTTCGTCGCGGTGTTGTCGAAGGTAATGGGAGGGTGAGCATGCTTACGGAGACACTCGCGGCGATCCGGCCGCTCGACGACGAGGCGATCGCGGCGGCCAGGGCGCTGCAGGCCAGGCTGACGAAGCCACCGGGCTCGCTCGGTGCGCTGGAGATGCTCGCGGTGCGCCTTGCGGGGCTGGCCGGCGTGTGCCCGCCGCCCATCCCGGAGCCCGCCGCGCTGGCGATCTTCGCCGGCGACCACGGGGTGCACGCGCAAGGGGTGACGCCGTGGCCGCAGGAGGTCACGGGGCAGATGGTCGCCAACTTCCTGGCCGGCGGCGCGGTCGTCAACGCGTTCGCCCGGCAGTGCGGCGCGACCGTCACCGTCGTCGACGTCGGCGTGAAGACCACCCTCGACCCGGCCGCGGGGCTGGAGCTGCGCAAGGTCCGGGCCGGCACCCGTGACCTCAGCGTCGAGCCGGCGATGACCCGCGAGGAGGCGCTGCAGGCCGTCGAGGTCGGCATCGAGATCGCCCAGAAGCTCGTCGACGAGGGCGCGAAGGTGCTGCTGACCGGCGACATGGGCATCGCCAACACCACCCCGTCGGCGGCGCTGATCGCCGCGTTCACGCACGCCGACCCGGCCGCGGTGACCGGCCTCGGCACCGGCATCGACAGCGAGACCCACGCCCGGAAGGTGGCGGTCGTCACATCCGCGGTCGTCGCGCTGCACGCCGAGGACCCGGTCGACGTCCTCGCCGCGGTCGGTGGCCTGGAGCACGCCGCCCTCGTCGGCTTCATCCTGCGGGGCGCGGCGCTGCGCGTCCCCGTGATCATCGACGGGGTCATCGCCGCCTCGGCGGCCCTCGCTGCCGCCGCGCTCGCCCCCGCCAGCACCGCGGCCATGATCGCCGGGCACCGGTCGGCCGAACCCGGCGCCAGCGTGGCGCTCAGCTATCTTGAGCTGGAACCGCTCGTCGACCTGGGCCTGCGCCTGGGCGAGGGCACCGGCGCCGTCCTGGCGCTGCCGATCGTGGCCAGTGCTGTCCGCGTGTTGCACGAGGTAGCCACTTTCGACTCAGCTGGAGTTGCCCACAAGTGAACCCATACCCCCTCGGTCTGGTGCTCAACGGTTTGCGTGTCCTGGTGGTCGGCGGCGGTGCCGTGGCCACCAGGCGCGTTCCCGCGCTGCTCGACGCCGCCGCGGACGTCGTGCTGGTGTCACCCCACATCACCCCCGCACTGCAGGCGCACGTCGACGCCGGCCGGGTCACCTGGCGCGCCCGGCGCTTCGAGCCGTCCGACATCGACGACGCGTGGCTGGTCCACGTGGCGGTCAGCGACCCCGCCGCGGCGGCCACGATCAGCGAGCTGGCCGCGGCCCGCCGGGTCTTCTGCGTCCGGGCCGACGACCGTCACGCCGCCACCGCCTGGACCCCGGCGGTGACCCGGCACGGGCCGGTGACCGTGGCGGTGCTCGGTGGCGGCGACCCGGCCCGCTCGGTGGCCGTGCGCGACGCGATCGGCGAGCAGCTCGCCGCCGGCGCGATCGTGGCCGCCACCCCGCCCGAGGCCGCCCCCGGCCGGGTCGCGCTGGTCGGCTCCGGCCCCGGCGACCCGGAGCTGCTGACGGTCCGGGGGCGCCGGCTCCTGGCCGCCGCCGACGTGGTCGTCATCGACCGGCTCGCCGCCGGGCTGCTGCTGGACGAGCTGCGGCCCGAGGTCGAGCTGTTCGACGCCTCGAAGATCCCCTACGGCCCGTCGGCCGCGCAGGAGGAGATCAACCGGGTGCTCGTCGACCGGGCCCGGCAGGGGAAGTTCGTGGTCCGGCTCAAGGGCGGCGACCCGTATGTCTTCGGACGTGGCGGCGAGGAGCTGCTGGCCTGTGTGGCGGCCGGGGTACCGGTGAGCGTCGTGCCCGGCATCAGCAGCTCGATCGCGGTGCCTGCCGCGGCCGGCATCCCGATCACCCACCGGGGCCTGGCGCACGAGTTCACCGTCGTCTCCGGGCACCTCGCGCCGACGCACCCCGAGTCGCTGGTCGACTGGGCCGCCCTCGCCCGGCTGCGGGGCACCCTGAGCATCCTGATGGGCCTGAAGAACCTCCCGGCGATCGCCGCGGTCCTGCAGGAGCACGGCCGGGCGCCGGACACCCCGGTCGCGGTGATCCAGGAGGGCACGACCCGCGGCCAGCGGGTGGTGCGCGCGCAGCTGTCCACGGTCGCGGACGCGGTGAAGGAGGCGGCGCTGCGACCGCCGGCCGTCATCGTCGTCGGCCCGGTCGTCGACGCCCTGACGTAGCCGTTTGCTCATGATCCGAAGACCTTGTGCACCCAGGGGTACACAAGGTCTTCCGGATCACGGGAAGTTACGAGCGGTCCAGCTCCAGCGCGCAGCGGATCAGACCCAGGTGCGAGTACGCCTGCGGGTGGTTGCCCAGGGCGCGCTCGGTCAGCGGGTCATACTCCTCCGGCAGCAGGCCCGTCGGGCCGGCGCACTCGATGAACTGGGCGAAGAGCTCCTCCGCGTCGGCCCGGCGGCCGGTGCGCAGGTACGCCTCGATCATCCACGTGGTGCAGAGGTGGAAGCCGCCCTCGACGCCGGGCAGGCCGTCGTCCCAGCGGTACCGGTACACCGTGGGACCTTCGCGCAGGTCGGCCTCGACCGCCAGCACCGTGGCCAGGAAGCGCGGGTCGTCGTCGGCGAGCAGACCGGACAGCCCGATCCACAGCACCGACGCGTCCATCTCGTCGTAGCCGTAGGCGACGGTGTAGGCGCCGAGCTTCTCGTCCCAGCCCTTGTCGAGCACGTTCTCGGCAATGGTGGTGCGCAGCGCCCGCCACGCCTCCGGCACCGCCCGGCCGGCCCGCTCGAAGAGCTGGATGCCCCGGTCGACGGTCATCCAGCACATGACCTTCGAGTAGACGTAGTGCCGGGGCCGCCGGCGCGCCTCCCAGATGCCGTGGTCGGGCTCGTGCCAGCGCCGCTCGACCGCCTCGACCATCGCCTCCATGAGCGCGAAGTCGCCGGCCTCCGGCGGGCGGAGCTCGGCGAGGGTGGTCACCAGGTCGGCGACCGGGCCGAACACGTCGAGCTGCACCTGGCCGTTGGCGGCGTTGCCGACCCGCACCGGGCGGGAGCCCGCGTAGCCCGGCAGCGCCTCGATGACCGCCTCCGGGCCGAGTTCGGTGCCGTCGAGGTTGTACAGCGGGTGGAGCCGCTCCGGGTGCCCGTCGGTGTTGTCGGCGACCTTCAGCGTCCACCGCAGCAGCGACTCGGCCTCCTCGGTGGAGCCGAGGTCGACGAGGGCCTTGGCGGTCAGCGACGCGTCGCGCAGCCAGCAGTACCGGTAGTCCCAGTTGCGGGACCCGCCGACCTCCTCCGGCAGCGAGGACGTCGCCGCGGCCAGGATCGCCCCGGTCGGCTTGTGCCACAGCCCGCGCAGCGTGAGTGCGCTGCGCTTGACCAGGTCACGGGCGACCGACGGCAGCTTCAGCGCGTCGGACCAGTCCCGCCACGCGGCCTCCGCGGTGACCTGCCGCTCGTCGAAGCGCTCCTGCGGCGGGTCGATCGAGTCGGTGCCCAGGCGCAGCTCCAGCATGGCGCTGCCGCCGGTGGCACCGAGGTCGACCGTCGCCCGGGCCAGGTCGCTGTGCCCGTCGGAGCTGATGTCCCAGCTGATGCCGGGGGAGTAGAGCACCATCGGCTCGTTGGAGCCGAGCACCAGCAGGCCCTCGTCGCCGATCGGCTGCAGCCGGATGTGCACCTGGCCGAAGTCCGGGCGCGGCACGAAGTCGATCCGGGCCCGGGAGCTGCCCGACAGCACCCGGATGAGCGAGTTGCCCGTCGGGTGGTGGTCCAGCCAGTCGGTGACCGTCAGCCCCGACCAGCGGGTCTCCACGGTCATCGTGCCCGGCCGGTACCGCTGGCCGAGCGGGATGCCACCGCGCTCCGGCTGGACCGTGAAGTGGCCCGCCGCGGTGTCGCCGAGCAGGTCGGCGAAGACCGCGCCGGAGTCCGGCTTCGGGTGGCACAGCCAGGTGACCCTGGCGGCCGGCGTCAGCAGGGCGACGGTGTGCGTGTTGGACAGCATCGAGTGCCGCTCGATCGGCACCGCCTGCTCGCCGAACAGCCAGCGCCGCCGGGTGTGCAGCAGCAGCTCCAGGACGCCGACGGCAACCTCGGCGTCGGTGATGCTGAAGCGGGCCTGGGTCTCGCCGGCACCGACCTTGATGCCGAGGTCGGGCCCGTGCAGGTGGGCGAAGGCCTTCTCGTCGGTCGCGTCGTCGCCGAGGTAGACGATGGCGCTCGCCGAGACCTGCATCCGCAGCGCGTCGACGGCGAGGCCCTTGTCGGTCGGCACCACCGACAGCTCGATGACCTCCTTGCCGGTGGTCACCTCGATGTCGGGCCACAGGGCCGCACCGCTGCGGACCGCGTCGAAGACCCGCCCGGCGACGTCGCGGGGGGCGGCGCGGGTGTGCACCGCGACGCTGGCCGGCTTCGCCTCGAGGCGGACCCCCGGCTGGTCGCGGCAGATCGCGTTGAGCGCCGCGTGCAGCTCCGCACGGCGCTGCTGGCGCTCCGGTGGCAGTTCGTCGACATAGCCGACGTCGAACTCGGAGCCGTGGCTGCCGACCAGTCGCACCTCGGCGGGGAGGCGGGACAGGGCGGCCAGGTCGCGCAGCGCGCGACCTGAGATCACGCCGACGGTCGTCTGCGGCAACGAAGACAACGCGCGGACGGCCGCTACGGATTCTGGGCTGGGTGTCGCCTTCGTCGGGTCGGCGACGATCGGCGCGAGGGTGCCGTCGTAGTCACATGCCACCAGGAGGTTCGGCACGCGGGCGACGCGCAGCACCGCCGCGCGGAGGTCCGGGTCGAGCGAGAGGGCGGTGCCTGTCGCCGAGTGTTGGTTCATGTCCGGCCTGTTCGTGGGAGCGATGGAGGTCGATGAAGCGATTGACGTGCACACGGCGGTGCAAGGGCGGGCGTGTGGAGGTCAAGATGCTGCGCCGAGAGCGTCCAGGAACGCGTCCGCCCAGGCGCGGACATCGTGTGAGCGCAGGTGGGAATGCATAGCATGCATCCGTTTGCGCCCTTCGACCGGGTCTACGTGGATGGCACGCATGAGGGCGTCTTTCACCCCGTCGAGGTCGTGCGGGTTGCACAGGAACGCCTGACGCAGCTCGGCCGCCGCGCCGGCGAATTCCGACAGCACGAGGGCGCCGCCGCCGTCGGCGCGAGCACCGACGTATTCCTTGGCCACCAGATTCATGCCGTCCCTCAGCGGAGTCACCATCATGACGTCGGCCGCGACGTACAGCGCGGCCAACTCAGCCCGACTGTACGACTGATGGAGATAGTGCACGGCCGGTTGGCCAACTCGTCCGTACTCCCCATTGATCCGCCCGACCTCACGTTCAACGTTCACCCGCAGTGTCTGGTAGTGCTCCACCCGCTCCCGACTCGGCGTAGCCACTTGTACCATCACCGTCTCCGGTGCCGTGAGTCGTCCATCCGACAACAATTCACGAAAAGCCTTCAGCCGCCGCTCGATCCCCTTGGTGTAGTCCAGCCGGTCCACCCCGAGGATGATGGTCTTCGGCTCACCCAGCTCGGTCCGGATCGCCTTGGCCCTGGCCTGCACTTCCGGCGAGCCGGCGAGCCGCTCCATCTCCTCGACGTCGATGGAGATCGGGAACGCCTCGGCCCGCACCGTGCGGCCCTCCCACTCCACGACGCCGCGCCGCACGCGGGTGCCCAGCAGATGTCGGGACAGTTGGACGAAGTTCTGTGCGCCGAGTGGCCGTTGGAAACCAACCAGATCGGCACCGAGCAGGCCCTTGAGAAGTTCCGCCCGGCGGGGTAGCTGCATGAACAGTTCGACCGGGGGGAATGGGATGTGCAGAAAAAACCCGATCTTGAGATCGGGTCGGGTCTCGCGCAACAGGGCCGGCACGAGCTGCAGCTGGTAGTCCTGGATCCACACGGTGGCGCCGGGTGCCGCGTCGTCGGCGACGGCCTTGGTGAACCGCTCGTTGACCAGCCGGTATGACTCCCACCATCGTCGTTTGAAGATCGGTGTCTCGACCGCGTCGTGATAGAGCGGCCACAGGCTGGAGTTGGAGAAGCCCTCGTAATACCGCTCGACCTCACCCGCACTGAGCGCCACCGGGTGCAGCTTCACCCCGCCGGCCTCGAACGTCTCCTCCGGAAGCTGCGAGTCCCCGGTGCCGCCCGACCAGCCCACCCACGTCCCGTTGCGCTGCTGGAGCACCGGCTCGAGCGCGGTGACCAGGCCTCCCGGGCTCCTGCGGAAGCTGACCTCACCGTCCGGCCCGACGACCTTGTCGACCGGTAGCCGATTGGCGACCACCACGAATGCACTGTTTCCAGCCACGTGTCGTGTCCTCCCCCTGGGTGATCCACCCTCGTACTTTCAGCCTACTGATCCCCGAAGGTGCCCGGCAGCATGCAGCGTGCTGGCTCACAGGTGCGATCCTGCTGGGCATGTCCTCGCACGATGCCTACGACGAACCCGAACGGGGCAGGACCTTCACGGTCGTCCTGCTCGCGTTGCTGATCCTGACCGTTATCGGGGCTTTGTTCGGGTTTGTGCTGGGTCGCCGAGGCAACGGCGACACAACGTCGGGCGCCGGTAACAGACAGTCTCCAGGACCATCGACGGCCGTCACAACGCAGGGTGTCCCGACGGCCGTTGCGCTGCCGTGCCCGCAGTTCATCGGGGACGCCGTCAAGGATCGTGACCCCAAGGCCGCGCTGCCGCTCACCCTGGCCTTCTACGTCCGCACCGACAAGCGGGAGGCGTGGGTCTGCCGGGAGGCCGACGGGAACCTCTGGTACCAGGGCCACGACAAGCAGAAGGACTTCTACAACAACGGCAACGGGGAGATCCCGAAGCAGGGCGACAACGGGCTGCTGCTGAACACCGTCACGTTCGCCGGGTCCGCCACGAACGACAAGTACGTCGCCAGCAACGGCGGCACCCAGTACACGCTGACCCGGGACAAGCTCGTGGTCACCGGCAACCAGAGCATCAACGAGGACGTGCGGGAGTCCCTGCCCAAGAAGTGACGCCCGATTTGGGGACCGGCACCGGGCCTGGAAAGATTGACCCGACGCGAACACAGACTTACCGGAGGTAGGGGCGCACCGTGGCTCAGTACATCTACGTGCTCGAGAAGGCGCGCAAGGCGCACGGCGACAAGGTCGTGCTCGACAACGTCACGCTGTCGTTCCTGCCCGGCGCGAAGATCGGTGTGGTCGGCCCGAACGGCGCCGGCAAGTCGAGCCTGCTCAAGATCATGGCCGGGCTGGACAAGCCGAGCAACGGCGAGGCCCGGCTCATGCCCGGCTACACCGTCGGCATGCTGCTGCAGGAGCCGCCGCTCAACGAGACCAAGACCGTCCTCGGCAACATCGAGGAGGCCGTCGCGGGGGTCAAGGCGAAGCTCGCCCGGTTCAACGAGATCGCCGAGCTCATGGCGACCGACTACTCCGACGCGCTGATGGAGGAGATGGGCAAGCTCCAGGAGGAGCTCGACCACGCCGACGCGTGGGACATCGACTCCGCCCTCGCCCTCGCCATGGACGCGCTGCGCTGCCCGCCGCCGGACGCCGACGTCACCACCCTCTCCGGTGGTGAGCGCCGCCGCGTCGCGCTGTGCAAGCTGCTGCTCGAGGCGCCCGACCTGCTGCTGCTGGACGAGCCCACCAACCACCTGGACGCGGAGAGCGTCAACTGGCTCGAGCAGCACCTGCAGAAATACGCCGGCGCCGTGCTCGCCGTCACCCACGACCGCTACTTCCTGGACCACGTCGCCGAGTGGATCGCCGAGGTCGACCGCGGCCAGGTCCACGGCTATCAGGGCAACTACTCCACCTACCTGGAGAAGAAGGCGCAGCGGCTCGCGGTCGCCGGCCGCAAGGACCAGAAGCTGCAGAAGCGCCTCACCGAGGAGCTGGAGTGGGTCCGCTCCAACGCCAAGGCCCGGCAGACCAAGTCCAAGGCCCGCCTCGAGCGCTACGAGGAGATGGCCAACGAGGCCGAGAAGACCCGCAAGCTCGACTTCGAGGAGATCCAGATCCCGCCGGGCCCGCGCCTGGGCAACCTGGTGATCGAGGCGAAGGACCTGCTGAAGGGCTTCGACGAGCGCGGCGTGCTGATCGAGAACCTGTCGTTCTCCCTGCCGCGCAACGGCATCGTCGGCATCATCGGCCCCAACGGCGTGGGCAAGACCACGCTGTTCAAGACCATCGTCGGGCTGGAACAGCCCGACGCCGGCCAGGTCCGCGTCGGCGAGACGGTCAAGCTGTCCTACGTCGACCAGAGCCGCTCCGGCCTGGACGGCGACAAGACGGTCTGGGAGGTCGTCTCCGACGGCCTGGACCACCTCATGGTGGGCAAGGTCGAGATGCCGTCCCGGGCGTATGTCGCGGCGTTCGGCTTCAAGGGCCCCGACCAGCAGAAGCCGACGAAGGTCCTGTCCGGCGGCGAGCGCAACCGGCTCAACCTGGCGCTGACGCTGAAGATCGGCGGCAACGTGCTGCTGCTCGACGAGCCGACCAACGACCTGGACGTCGAGACCCTGTCGTCGCTGGAGCACGCGCTGCTGGAGTTCCCCGGCTGCGCCGTGGTCATCTCCCACGACCGGATGTTCCTGGACCGGGTCGCGACCCACATCCTCGCCTGGGAGGGCGACGAGAAGGACTCGGCCAAGTGGTTCTGGTTCGAGGGCAACTTCGAGGCCTACGAGAAGAACAAGATCGACCGGCTGGGCCAGGAGGCGGCGCGCCCGCACAGCGTCACCTACCGCAAGCTCACCCGCGACTGAGGTGGCCCGCTTCGTCTATCACTGCGCCCTGCGCTGGTCCGACCTGGACGCGTACGGGCACGTCAACAATGCGCGCTTCCTCACCCTGTACGAAGAGGCGCGGGTCGCATTGATGTTCACCGCGGCGAAGGCCGCCGGGCTGCAGACGTTCGAGGACGGCATCGTCATCTCACGTCATGAGATCGACTACCTGCGTCCCATCGACTACGGCGATCCGGTGCGCATCGAGCTGTGGCTGGAGGAGATCAAGGCGAGTCGATTGACCGTCGCCTACGAGCTCTTCGACGGTGACGCGGTCGCCTCCCGCGCGCGGACCGTCTGCGTGCCCTTCGATCTGGCCGCCGGCCGGCCCCGCCGGGTCAAGGACATCGAGCGCGAGTTCCTGTCCCCGTGGCTTGGCTGAACGGCCTCGGGGCCGCGGACGCCCGGGCGTTCCTGGCCCGGGCGGTCCGGCTGGACGCCGGCGCGGTGGTCCGGCTGCGATCGGCGGGTGACGATCGCGTCACCCTCTGGTCGCACCTGCCGTGGGGCGTCCTGGTGAGCCGGGCCGTGCCCGGACGCGTCGACGGCGATCACACCGTCCTGGCCCGTGAGCTCCTGACCGCCCTCGATGGAGATCTTCCCACTTTTCGGGACAGCGAGTGGCGCTGGTCCATCCCGGGGGACCCGGGCGTCGTCGTGGAGCGGATCCCGGGAGCCGACATCCGGCGCGTCGGGGAGGCCGCCGCGGACACGTTGCGGACCGCCGCGGCGGAGGGGGTGGGGGGCCGGGCGGTCGGTTCGAGGGTGCTCCGGGACGCGCTTCTGGATCACGTGCCGATCGTCGTGACGACCGCCACCGGAGAACGGGTCGAGATACCGCAGCGGCTCGTGCAGGCGGTCGTGCGAATGGGGTTCACGGTGAGCGACCGTGCAGCTGCACGAGACTTTGTCGATGTTCGGAAATCGGGTCCATGGACGGCCCTGGCCTGCGCATATGGCTCTGCCTGGCATCGTGCTGCCAAGACTCTCCTCATCGGATAGACGGTGGTAAGACCCTCACCCGAACGGGTGGGGCGAGGGTGAAATTGGGGGCTGCTGAAACTCGTCCGAACGGGTACCGTCCTCTTTCGGGTCCACCGCCGAGCGAAATCAGTCGGCGACGGACTGCAATTGCGGGTGGAGGCCACGGGGGAGCTAGGGAGCGCGGGACGATGCCAAAGTGGCCATGGCGTGCCGAGCAGACGGACGGGTCGCAGACCGACACGACCGTCGCGCAACTGGCACGGGAGGAGCCGACTCCGGTGACCGACGCGGTGTGCGACGGGCCCCCGGACGTGGGTGCGGGCGTGATCGCACCGGTGACGTTGCTGCGGGTCGCGGAGGCCCTCGAGCAGCTTGAGATTCGATACCTGACCGATGGGGATGGCAGCCTTCTCGCGCTCTGGGAGCGCCACGCGGTGCTGTTCGCCCTCGAGGGGCCGTCGGACGAGATCCTCGTCGTCCGCGCCCGGCCGCACGCCACGGTCCCACCGGACTGGGCCGACCGGTCCTACCGGGTGGTCAACGAGTGGAACCACACACGCCGTTTCTACAAGGCCTATGTCGGCGACCCCACCGACCGCGGCCAGCTCCCGATCTACGCCGAGATGCAGGTGCCGCTGCTCTCCGGTGCCCACCCCGAGCTCATCGCTGAGCTCGTCGACTGCGCGGCCGTCGTCGCGATGGGTTTCGTCGACTGGTTGCACGACGAGGGTGCCCTGCTCTGATGGTGCTGATTGCCCCGCCTAATCCGGACAAGTCGGGTAACGGCGGGGCACCGAACCGGCGGCGCTTCGAACAGATCTCCGGGCATGGGACGATAGGGGTCTGATCCCCACCATCATGGAGAACGGACGCCTGTGCCACCGACGAACGACCCCGGCGTGAACCGTCCCGGTGCGACCGTGCCGGACCGGATCCGCAACTTCTGCATCATCGCGCACATCGACCACGGCAAGTCGACGCTGGCCGACAGGATGCTGCAGCTGACCGAGGTGGTCGACGCTCGGCAGATGCGGGCCCAGTATCTCGACCGCATGGACATCGAGCGCGAGCGCGGCATCACCATCAAGAGCCAGGCCGTGCGCATGCCGTGGGTGGTCCGCGAGGGCGACCTGACCGGTGAGCAGTTCGTGCTCAACATGATCGACACCCCGGGCCACGTGGACTTCACCTATGAGGTCTCCCGCAGCCTGGCCGCCTGTGAGGGCGCGGTGCTGCTGGTCGACGCGGCCCAGGGCATCGAGGCGCAGACGCTCGCGAACCTGTATCTCGCGCTCGAGAACGACATGACGATCATCCCGGTGCTCAACAAGATCGACCTGCCGGCCGCGCAGCCCGAGAAGTATGCCGAGGAGCTCGCCCACCTCATCGGCTGCGACCCCGACGACTGCCTGCGGGTGTCCGGCAAGACCGGCGTCGGCGTGGCGCACCTGCTCGACGAGATCGTGCGGCAGCTGCCCACGCCCCAGCCGGGCAACGACGGCGCCGCCCGCGCGATGATCTTCGACTCGGTCTACGACGTGTACCGCGGCGTGGTCACCTACGTCCGCGTCGTCGACGGCCGGCTCGGCGCCCGCGACCGGATCAAGATGATGTCGACCGGCGCCGTCCACGAGCTGCTCGAGATCGGCGTCATCTCGCCCGAGCCGATCAAGAGCGACGGCCTGGGCGCCGGCGAGGTGGGCTACCTCATCACCGGCGTGAAGGACGTGCGCCAGTCCAGGGTCGGTGACACGGTCACCATCAACGCCAAGCCGGCCACCGAGCCGCTCGGCGGCTACAAGGACCCGAAGCCGATGGTCTATTCGGGCCTCTACCCGATCGACGGCTCGGACTACCCGCTGCTCCGCGACGCCCTGGACAAGCTCAAGCTCAACGACGCCGCCCTGGTGTACGAGCCGGAGACGAGCCTGGCGCTGGGCTTCGGCTTCCGCTGCGGCTTCCTCGGCCTGCTCCACCTGGAGATCATCCAGGAGCGGCTCGAGCGCGAGTTCAACCTCGACCTGATCTCCACCGCGCCCAACGTGGTCTACCGGGTGATCACCACCGACGGCACCGAGGTCGCGGTCACCAACCCGAGCGAGTTCCCGGACGGCAAGACCGGGGAGATCTTCGAGCCGACCGTGCGGGCGACGGTGCTGACCCCCAACGACTTCGTCGGTGCGGTCATGGAGCTGTGCCAGGGCCGCCGCGGCGTCCTGCTCGGCATGGACTACCTGTCCGCCGACCGGGTCGAGCTGCGCTACACGCTGCCGCTCGGCGAGATCATCTACGACTTCTTCGACCAGCTGAAGAGCCGCACCAAGGGCTACGCCAGCCTCGACTACGAGCCCAGCGGTGAGCAGGCCTCCGACCTGGTGAAGGTCGACATCCTCCTGCACGGTGAGCCGGTGGACGCCTTCAGCTCGATCGTGCACAAGGACAAGGCGTACAACTACGGCGTCACGATCGCCGGCAAGCTGCAGAAGCTCATCCCGCGCCAGCAGTTCGAGGTGCCGATCCAGGCCGCCATCGGCAGCCGGATCATCGCCCGCGAGACGATCCGCGCCATCCGCAAGGACGTCCTCGCCAAGTGCTACGGCGGTGACATCAGCCGGAAGCGCAAGCTGCTGGAGAAGCAGAAGGAAGGCAAGAAGCGGATGAAGATGGTCGGCCGCGTCGAGGTGCCCCAGGAGGCGTTCATCGCCGCGCTGTCGACGTCGGACGCCCCCGCCGGGGACAAGTCGAAGAAGTGAGGCACTGCCCCCGCTGCGGGGCGTCCACGGACGCTCCGCCGGTGGCGTGTGCCGCCTGCGGCTACGCCGTCTTCGTCAACCCCCGCCCGACCGGCACCGCCATCATCTTCGACGACACCGGGCGCTTCCTGGTGATCCGCCGCGCCCGGCCGCCCCAGCAGGGCTGGTGGGACCTGCCGGGCGGCTTCTGCGACGGCTGGGAGCACCCGTCCGACGCCGCCGTCCGCGAGGCCCGCGAGGAGCTCGGCGTCGAGATCCGCCTCGGCGCCTTCGTCGGCTCGTGGATCGGCACCTACGAGTTCCAGGACGAGCCGCTGCCAGTCCTGGATTGCTTCTGGCTGGCCCGGCTGGCCCCCGGCAGCACCGCCATCACCCTCGACCCGGCCGAGGGCACCGAACACGCCTGGGTGCCGTTGTCCGATCCGCCGCCGCTCGCGTTCTCCACCATGGAATCGGCGATACGTGAGGTTCGTCAATCGTCCGGGCGTTTGATCCCCTGATGGCACGGGCAATAAGAGCGCAACCGCAACTGCAAGAACCCCCTGGTTGAGGCTCTGAAGGAGGACACCGTGACTGTCACCGGAATCATCACGGCATTGATCGTCGGCCTGATCGTCGGCGCGCTCGGCCGGCTGGTCGTCCCCGGCCGTCAGAACATCCCGATCTGGCTGACCATGGTGATCGGCGTGGTCGCCGCCCTGCTCGGCACCGTCATCGCGAACGCCATCGGCGTCTCCACCGACACCCCCGGCGTCGACTGGGGTGAGCTGCTGATCCAGGTGCTGGTCGCCGCCGTCGGTGTGGCCCTGGTGGTCGGTGTGGCGGGTCGCGGTCGCCGCAGCAGCCTGTAACTTCCCGCACCGCGGAAACGGCCCCCAGCCTCCCCGGACTGGGGGCCGTTCGCTGTGCCGGTGCGGGTCCGTCGCGGGCTTGTTCACGACCGCAGGTCGTGTCGCGGCCGTCCGCGGCCGCGGGCCTGTCACGACCGCAGGTCGTGTCCGCGCGACTGGAAGCGGACCTGGCAGGGAGGCCGTTCACGGCCGACCGGTCGCTGACGGGAGCGACGGTCGTGCCCACGACGGACCGGAGCCATCCGCATGAGCAGCAGACACATGCCGAAGAGGTCGTGCACCCCACGTGGGCACACGACCTCTTCGGCGGAAAACGGTGCGGGGCTAGCGGAGCCAGGGGACGGAACGGTCGAGCAGGCCGCGCGTCTTGAGCTCCTTGCGCAGCGGGATCTCCTCGTCGATGTAGCCGTTCCAGTTGATGCCCCAGTAGTTGGCCGTGTGCGTGGCCTCGCCCAGCAGCTGGCGCTGGACGGGGGTGCGGTTGGCCCACCACTCGCCGTCGTAGTCGATCGGCATGTCGTCGAGGTTGCGGATCCACCGGTACGTGTACCCGACGAAGAGCATCTTGCGGGTGACGTCGGAGTAGTTCGGCGACCGGGAGTGCCAGAGGCGGCGGTCGAAGATGAAGCAGTCGCCCGGGTTGGCCGTGATCTCCACGGTGCCCTCGGGGTCGGGGTTCTCGATCGTGGTGTCCGCGGGGCGGGGCAGCGAGTTCCACAGGTGGCTGCCCGGGATGACCTTGGTGGCGCCCCGGCCGGTCTCCGAGAGGTCGGAGATGACATAGCCGATCTTCAGCGAGAACATCGGCCGCGGCAGGTTGGGGTCCATGGTCTCCGGGTCGGAGTTCTGCCGGTAACCGTCCTGGTGCCAACCCCACGAGGGGGCCTCGGTCATCGCCGCGGGCGGGGTGATGTCGAGGTGGTTGTGGTGCGTGTAGATGTTCCAGCCGGCCAGGCCCCACATGTACGGGAAGAGCGTCGGCTGGGTCAGCAGGTGCCCGAAGAGCTCGTCGCGGTTCAGGAAGCCCAGCAGGTGCAGCGTCCCGTCCTTCTTCAGGCTGCTGGAGCCGGCCGCCTGCTCCTCGGCGTAGACCCGGTCCATGGCCGCTTCGAGCTGCGCGCGGTGGTCTTCCTTCAGAACGTTGCGGACCAGCAGGAAGCCCTGATCCAGGAATTCCTTGCGGTCAGCCTCGCTGATCGGCTCATAGCCGGTCAGACCGCCGTAGTCGGGTGCAGCGGACGTCATGTCCTCCCCTTACTTTCGTCAACCAGGGAACGACCGATGGTAACGCGAGGTGTACATGGGTCCGACTCCGGAGTTGGCCTCCGGACAGTGCGCAAAAGCCGCCCGAACGGCCGACAACCTGCGGGTCGTGCGCGACGTCAAGGTCTGTCAGTAGACCTCGGCGACGACCTGTCCGGCTGCGGTGCCGCCACGCTGCGTGACCTGGGTCCATCCACCGCTCTTGGCGGTCCACTCCATGTCGTTGAAGGCGACCCGCTTGACGCCGTGGTCCTGGGCGTGTGCGACCAGCCAGTGCGCGTACTGCCAGCCGGTCTTCTGCTCGCGGACCTTGAGCGCGACGCCGACGAGGTCGGCGACGTCGGCGGTGCTGACGTTGTTGCCCCAGTCGAGTTTGACGCCCGCGGTGAGGGTCTTCGCGGCCTCGACGCCGTGGCTGGTGGACTCGGTGACGGTGCAGGCGACCGCGCTGGTGGCGTCGCCGCTCAGCGCGCGGGCCATGATCTCCGACTCGTCGACCCACTTCTCGTAGGCCTCGGGGTGGGCGCTGCGCTGGACCTCCTGCGCGGCGTCGGTGACCCGCATCTTCTCCCAGCCCTTGACCTTCAGCAGGGCGGTGTAGAAGGCGTTCGCGGCGTAGCGCGGGTCGGCGATCTGCTCGGGCTTGCCCCAGCCCTGACTGGGCCGCTGCTGGAACAGGCCGATCGAGTCGCGGTCGCCGCCGCTGAGGTTCTCCAGCTTCGACTCCTGCCAGGCGGTGGCGAGGGCGACGACCAGCCCCCGCTGCGGCACCCCGCGGCGCAGGCCGACGGCGGTGATGGTCGCGGCGTTGGCGACCTGCTCCGCGTCGAGGGGGACCGAGGTGTCCGTGCCCGAGGAGGTGCCCGCGGTGACCGAGGCGTTGCCGGCGTTGATGATGCAGGCGTGGCCCGGCGGCAGCAGCTGCGGCAGATGTTCGCTGATCCGCTGCACGAGCACGTAGACGGCAACGGACGCGACGACGGCGAACACCGCCAACCCCGCCAGCACATGTCGTGTACGCATCGTCACCTCCTCGTCCTGAGAACTCGACCAGCGTACGTCCCGCCCGCCACAGGATTCCCGGGTTGCACGCGGGGTCCAGGCGAGTTGGACCGTTCAGTTGAGGCCGTCAGGGATCCAGTTTGGGTCTCTTTTGTCCCGGAATGCCGTGATTCCCTCGATTCCCTCCGCTGAACCGAAATACTCCACCGAGAGCGTCGTCATGGCCGCAACCTCGTCACGGAACGTGTCGGCTTTCTGCCGCCGCAACAGCGCCTTCGTGCCGCGCAGCGCGCCCGGCGCACCCCGCACCAACGCCGCGACGAACGAAGCGACCGCCTCGTCGACCTCGTCGGCCGGGACAGCCGCCGTGACCAGGCCGATGTCGCGGGCCCGGGCGCCGTCGAAGGTGGCGCCGGTCAGGAACAGCTCGCCGGCGGCGCGCGGGGAGAGCCGCGGCAGCACCGTGGTGGAGATCACTGCCGGGATCACGCCGATGCGCACCTCGGAGAATGCGAAGGTCGCGTCGAGCGAGCACACCGCGAGGTCCGCGGCGGCGATGAGACCCAGACCGCCCGCCCGCGCCGGCCCGGTCAGCCGCGCGACGACGGGTTTCGGCCCCTCCCAGATCGCGGTGAGGACCTCGCCGAGCCGGTTGATCGGCGGCCGGCCCGACCCGAACGCGGCCGCGGTCTCCTTCAGGTCGGCCCCGGAGCAGAAGACGGGGCCGGTGTGGGTGAGCACGACGACCCGCACCGCGTCGTCCTCGGCGGCGGCGGCCAGGGCCGCAAGGAGCTCCTCGATCAGGGCCGTCGACAGCGCATTGCGGTTCGAGGGGCTGTCGAGCGTGACCGTCGCCACGCCGTGCGCCGTCTGTGACCGAACGAGTGGCATGCGGGCACACTAGTGAAATGCCCGGAACACTGCCAGAAGGCGAGCCGATCCCGCGCGACGGCGCGCTGCCCGACGGGGTCGCCGACGCGGCGGGGGAGGCCGGGTTCGGGGTCTACGTCCACGTCCCGTTCTGCGCCACCCGGTGCGGATACTGCGACTTCAACACGTACACCGCCGACGAAGGCGTGCTCAGCGCCGGCTACGCGGAGCAGGTCCTCGACGAGCTGGCCCTCGCGGCGAAGGTGGTCGCGCCGCCCCGGGTCGACACGGTCTTCTTCGGGGGTGGCACGCCGACGCTGCTGCCGCCGTCGGAGCTGGGCCGCATCCTGGACGGCATCGACCGCACCTGGGGCCTGGCCGGCGACGCCGAGGTGACCACCGAGGCCAACCCGGAGTCGGTCGACGCGGCCGGCCTGCGCGAGCTGCGCGCGGCCGGGTTCAACCGGATCTCGCTCGGCATGCAGTCCGTCGCGCCCGGGGTTCTGGCGGTGCTCGACCGCCGCCACACACCGGGCCGCCCCGCGGCCGCGGTCGCCGAGGCGCACGCCGCCGGCTTCGAGCGCGTGAATCTCGATTTGATCTACGGTACGCCCGGCGAACGGCCCGCCGACTTCGCCGAGTCGTTGCGCACGGTGATCGACTCCGGGGTCGATCACGTCAGCGCCTACGCGTTGATCGTCGAGGACGGCACCCGGCTCGCGGCCCGCATGCGCCGTGGTGAGCTGCCGTTCCCCGACGACGACGTCGCCGCCGACCGCTATCTGGCCGCCGAGCAGGCCCTCACCGACGCCGGCATGACCTGGTACGAGGTGTCGAACTGGTCCCGTGACTCGCCCTGCCGGCACAACGAGCTGTACTGGCGCGGCGGCGACTGGTGGGGCCTCGGCCCCGGCGCGCACAGCCACGTGCGGGGCGTGCGCTGGTGGAACGTGAAGCACCCGCACACCTACGCGGCCCGCCTGGCCGAGGGTGCCTCGCCGGGCCACGCCCGTGAGGTGCTCACGGCGGCCGAGCGGCTGTTCGAGGACGTGCTGCTGCGGATCCGGCTGTCCGACGGGCTGCCGATGTCCGTGCTCGACCCGGCGGGGCTGGACGGCGCGCGCCGCTGCCTGGCGGACGGCCTGCTCGACGCCGCCGCGTTCGACGCCGGCCGGGCCGTGCTGACCCTGCGCGGGCGGCTCCTCGCCGACGCGGTCGCCCGGGACCTGACCCCATGAGAAAGGGACGGACCGTGATGGTCCGTCCCTTCAGCGGGGGGTTGTTACTTGATGAAGCGGTAGGTCATCGGGTAGCGGTACAGCTCGCCGCCGTTGGCCTTCATGCCCGCGATGATCGCGAACACGATGATGATGATCCACGGCACGATGAGCGTGAGGCCGAACGTGCACACCGAGAGCAGGGCACCCACGAACAGGATGATGCCCCACGTGATGTGGAAGTTCAGCGCCTCATTGGCGTGGGCCTTGACCGTGGGCGACTCGTTGCCCTTGACGAGCAGCGCGATGAGCGGGGCGATGAAGCCGATGAAGATGCCACCGAAGTGGGCGATCAGGGCCCAGGTCTTCTCGTCGCTGTTGGCGTAGCCGACCGGACCGGCGCCCGGGTAGCCACCCGGCTGCTGGTAGCCGTACTGTCCCGGCTGCTGGTAGCCGCCGGGCTGCTGGTAACCCTGCTGGTAGGCGTTCGGGTCCTGGTAGCCGCCACCGCTGGTGGGCGGTGGGTAGCCGCCGCCACTGGTCGGCGGATACTGTGCCCCGCCCGGCGTCGAATAGGGGTTGTTGGGGTCGTGCGGAACGCCGTACTCCCCGGGGCGAGGTGGTTCACTCATGGGGGCCACGGTAGGGGTACCGATCAACTATGGCCAGCGACGCGGCATGACTTCTTTTGGACAAACTTTACGCAGACCAGCGCAATAGCGGCGGTTCGCACACATGACGATCATTCCGTGGGCGGCGGGGGCGACGTAGACTGGCACTCGCGAAGTGGGAGTGCCAGTTCTTTTGAGGGGGTGCGTATGGCTCTCGACGAGCGCAAGCTCGAGGTCCTGCGCGCCATCGTCGAGGACTATGTCGCCACCCAGGAGCCCGTCGGCAGCAAGGCCCTCGTCGAGCGGCACAACCTGCGGGTCTCACCGGCGACCGTCCGCAACGACATGGCCGTCCTCGAGGAGGAGGGCTACATCCGGCAGCCGCACACCAGTGCCGGCCGGGTGCCCACCGACGCCGGCTACCGCCTCTTCGTCGACAAACTGTCCCGGGTCAAGCCGCTGAGCCCCGCGGAGCGCCGGGCCATCGAGCGGTTCCTGATCGGCGCGGTCGACCTCGACGACGTCGTGCACCGCACCGTCCGGCTGCTCGCGCAGCTCACCCGGCAGGTCGCCGTCGTGCAGTATCCGAGCCTGTCCCGCGCCAGCGTCCGGCATTTCGAGCTGGTGCCGATCTCCACCACCCGGCTGATGGTGGTCATGATCGCCGAGACCGGCCGGGTCGAGCAGCGGCTCGTCGACCTGCCCGGCCCGATCCTCGCCGACGACGTCACCGAGCTGCGCCGCAGGATCAACGAGAAGCTGGTCGGCAAGCGCCTCGTCGACACCCCGCCCCTGGTCGAGGCGCTCGTCGAGGAGGCCGCGCCGAGCCTGCGCCCGCCGATGACCGCCCTGTCGACGGTGCTGCTGGAGACCCTGGTGGAGCGCACCGAGGAGCGGATCGCGCTCGCCGGCACCGCCAACCTGGCCCGCGGCGGCCTGCTGGACTTCCAGGGTTCGCTGCGTCCGATCCTCGAGGCGCTCGAGGAGGAGGTCATCCTGCTCAAGCTCTTCGGTGAGGTCGAGCCGAGCATGACCCGGGTCCGCATCGGCGACGAGAACGAGATCGAAGACCTCCGCAGCGCCTCGATCGTGGCGACCGGCTATGGGCCGGGCTCGATCGTCGTGGGCGGCATGGGTGTGCTGGGGCCGACCCGGATGGACTACCCCGGCAACATCGCCACGGTGCGTGCCGTGGCACGCTACGTCGGCGATCTGCTGGGACAAAGTTGAACCTCATGGACGAGTCAGGGGCATAAGACTCAGTGGCGAAGGACTACTACGGGATTCTCGGTGTCAAGCGGGACTCCACGGCCGATGAGATCAAGCGCGCCTACCGGCGGTTGGCGCGCGAGTTCCACCCGGACGTCAATCCCGATCCCGTGGCACAGGAGAAGTTCAAGGAGATCAACGCGGCCTACGAGGTGCTGTCCGACCCGCGCAAGCGGGAGATGGTCGACCTCGGCGGCGATCCTCTGGCGCCCGGTGGCGGCGGGGGCGGCCCGCAGGGCGGCGCGTTCGTCGGTTTCCAGGACATCATGGACGCGTTCTTCGGCACGACCGCCAGCCGTGGGCCGCGCCCGCGGATCCGGCCCGGTGCCGACGCGATCCTCCGTCTCGACCTCGACCTGCACGAGACCGCGTTCGGCGTCGAGGCGCCGATCACGGTCGACACCGCGGTCGTGTGCGCCACCTGCACCGGCGCCGGCACCGCGCCCAACACCCACCCGACGACCTGCGAGATCTGCGGCGGCCGTGGCGAGGTCCAGTCGGTGCAGCGCACGTTCCTCGGCCAGGTCGTCTCGGCCCGGCCCTGCTCTGCCTGCCAGGGCTTCGGCACCGTCATCCCGCACCCGTGCGCGACCTGCGGCGGCGACGGCCGGGTCCGCACCCGCCGCACGCTGACCGTGAAGATCCCGTCCGGGGTCGAGGACGGCATGCGCATCCGCCTCGCCCAGCAGGGCGAGGTCGGCCCCGGCGGCGGCCCTCCCGGCGACCTGTATGTCGAGATCCACGAGCGCCCGCACGACGTCTACTCGCGCAAGGACGACGACCTGCATTGCCGGGTCACCGTCCCGATGACCGCGGCGGCGCTCGGCACCCGGCTCACGATCAAGACCCTCGACGGCGAGGAGACGGTCGACGTCAAGGCCGGCACCCAGCCCAACCAGACCCTGCGCATCCGCGGCAAGGGCGTCCCGCACCTGCGCGGCGCCGGCCGCGGCGACCTGCACGTCCACCTCGACGTGCGGACCCCGACCCGGCTGGAGCCGGAGCAGGAGAAGCTGCTGCGCGACTTCGCCCGCACCCGCGGCGAGGAGGTCGCGGAGCTGTCCAAGCAGGGCGGCTTCTTCTCCCGCGTGCGCGACGCCTTCAATGGTCACGCGTGAGGGTCCGGAGCGCAGAGGAGGGCACTCACGCGTGTGTGTTCGGGTTTGGTGTGACCGCGTGAGGGTCCTGAGCACTCACGCGTGTTCTGGCCCGGCGTGACCGCGTGAGCCTTCCGCTCTTCCTGGTTCCCTCCTTACCGTCTCCGGATTCCCGGTGGCGGCTGGACGGGCCCGAAGGTCATCACGCGGCCAACGTGCAGCGGCTCGCCGTGGGGGAGTCGCTGCTGTTGTCCGACGGGCGCGGCGGCCTGCTGCTCGCTGTTGTTGCGGCCGCGCACAAGGGCGCGCTGGATCTCGACCTGTCCGCTCCGAGTTTCGTGCCGGCGCACGACCCGCAGATCACCGTCGTGCAGGGGATCGCCAAGGGGGACCGGGCGGAGCTGGCCGTGCAGCTCATGACCGAGCTCGGCGTCGACCGGATCGTGCCGTGGCAGGCGGCCCGCAGCATCGCCCGGTGGAAGGACGCCAAGCCGGTCGAGAAGTGGCGCGCCACGGTCCGCGAGGCGGTCAAGCAGTCCCGCCGGGCCTGGCTGCCCGAGGTCACCGACGCGCGGACCACGAAGCAGCTCGCCCTGACCGGCACGGTGCTGCTGCTGCACGAGGAGGCGTCGGTGCCGCTGTCGACCGTCCCGCTCGCCGGCGACATCACGCTCGTCGTCGGGCCGGAGGGTGGGATCGCCCCGGAGGAGCTGGCCGCGTTCCCGGACGCGGTGCCGGTCCGGCTGGGCCGTGAGATCCTGCGCACGTCGACCGCCGGTGCTGCCGCGCTGGCCGCTCTGTCGGTCCGCCTCGGCCGCTGGTGATGCGCGGCGTCCGGTGACCCCTTCGGGTCGTCCGGACCGGCGGCGGTGTGGGACCACCGACGACCGGAGGCGTCACCGGAAATACGACGCACCGTTCAGGTCGAGCACGGCGCCCGACGACCACTCCGAACCCGCCAGGAACAGCACCGCCTCCGCGACCTCCTCGGGCCGCGCGACCCGGTTGAACGGGCTCTGCGCCCGGATCGCGGCGCCGTCCCCGGCATCCATGATCGCGTTGCCCATGTCGGTGGCGACGAACCCCGGGGCGACCGCGTTGACGGCGATCCCGCTCGGCGCGAGCGCGAGGGCGAGGGACTGGGTCAGCGAGTTCAGCCCCGCCTTCGCCGCGCCGTAGGCCGGGTAGAGCGGTTCGCCGCGGTACGCGCCGCGGGAGGACACGTTGACGATCCGGCCACCCTCGCCGAGGTGCCGGGCCGCGCACCAGCAGACGTTGGCCGGGCCGGTCAGGTTGGCCGACAGGGTGTGCTGCCAGGCCGCCTGCCAGGCCGCGTAGTCGTCGGAGAGGATCGGGTGCTCGACCGCGACCGCCGCGTTGTTGACGACGACGTCGAGGCCGCCGAGGGAGAGCGCGGCGCCGTCGACGAACGCCCGCACCGCGGCGGGGTCCGTCAGGTCGCCGGAGACGATCACGTGCCCCTCGCCGGGCAGGCCCGCCCGCACCTTCTCCGCCAGCTCCGCGGAGTCACGGTGGTGCACCGCCACGACGTCACCCCGCTCGGCGAACGCCCGCGCGACCGCCTCGCCGATTCCGCGGGATGCCCCTGTCACCAACACCTTGCGTCCAGACATGGCAGCACCCTACAAGCCGAATACGATGCGACTGTGACTGATGACTGCCTGTTCTGCCGCATCGTCGCGGGGGAGATCCCGGCGACGGTGGTCCACGAGACCGACGACACCCTGGCGTTCCGCGACATCGGGCCGAAGGCACCGGTGCACGTGCTGGTGATCCCGAAGGCCCATCACACCGACGTGGCCGCGCTCGCCGCCGCCGATCCGGCCCTCGCGGGGAAGCTGCTCGCCGCGTGCGGCGCGGTCGCCGGGCAGGAGGGCCTGACCGGGGACGGATACCGGGTCATCTTCAACACGGGCCGGTTCGGCGGCCAGGAGGTCTTCCACGTCCACGGGCACGTCGTCGGTGGCCGCCCGCTCGGCCCGATGCTGTCGATATGACGGCCCTGGAGCGTTACGAGCGGCTCGCCCGCCAGGTCCAGGCCGACGCGCGCGTCCCGGCGCTGAGCGTGGCCATCCACCGCGCCGACCGGCCGTTGTGGACGTTCACCGTCGGCGCCGACGTCGACGCGCGCAGCCAGCTGCGGATCGGGTCGGTCACCAAGACGTTCACCGCGGTCCTGGTGATGCAGTGCCGCGACGAGGGTCTCCTGGAGCTCGACGACCCGATCTCGCGGCACCTGCCGGTGAAGGCGCACGGCGACCTCACCGTCGGCCGGATGCTGTCGCACCTGTCGGGCCTGCAGCGGGAGCCGTTCGGCGACGTCTGGGACACGATGCAGGCGCCGGACGTCGACACGCTGCTCGACCAGCTCGACCGGGCCGAGCGGGTGCTGCCGGCGGGGCGGCGGTTCCACTACTCCAACCTGGCGATCGCGCTGCTCGGCCACCTCGCCGGGACGCTGCGCGGCGGGACCTGGGAGGAGGTGCTGCGCGAGCGGATCCTCGACCCGCTCGGACTGGACGACACGGTCGTCACGCCGAGCCGGCCCGTGGTCGGGTATCAGGTCGACGCCTGGTCCGACTACGCGCACCCGGAGCCGCCCGACGACTTCGGCGCGGTCGGGCCGGCCGCCCAGCTGTGGAGCACCGCCGCGGACCTGGCGAAATGGGCCGCGTTCCTGGCCGACCCGAAGTCGGTCGACGCCGCCGAAACGGTCCTCGCGGCCGCGACGGTCGAGGAGATGCGGGCGCCGCAGGCGGTGACGGAGGACGTGCTGTGGGCCCGGGGTCTCGGGCTCGGGCTGATCCTGCAACCGCAGCCGGGTGCCGAGCGGATCGTGCACGTCGGCCACGACGGCGCGATGCCGGGCTTCCTGGCCGGCGCGTACGGGCGGGTCGGCGGCGCCAGCACCCCGGGCGCGTTCGGCGCGGCGGCGCTGGGCTCGTCGGGCACCGCCGGCGAAGTCATCGACCTGGCACACCAGCTGCTCGCGGCGGCGGTCGAGGCCGACCCGGCCGACATCGCGCCGTGGTCGCCCGCCCCGCCACCGCCGCAGCCCTACCGCTCGGTGCTCGGCCGCTGGTGGGGTGAGGGCTTCGAGTACGTCTTCAGCTGGCACGGCGGCGCGCTGCAGGCCCGGTCGGTGGATCAGCCGGCCGGCCGCCCACCGGCGGTGTTCGCGCCGGTCGACGGCCAGCCGGACGTGTTCCGCACCGTGTCCGGCCGGGAGGCGGGCGAGCTGTTGCGGCTGACCCGCGCCGAGGACGGCACGGTCGAGCGGCTGCACTGGGCGACGTACCGGTTCACCAGGGGGCAGGAGACGTTCGACCGGTATCAGTTCTAACGGGATATGACGGTGAAGACGGCGCCGTTGGGGTCCACCACGACCGCGATGCGGCCGTGCGGGGAGTCGAACGGCCCGTGCTGGACCTGGCCGCCCGCCGACTGGACCCGGTCGGCGGCGCGGTCGGTGTCCGCGGCGGCGAAGTAGACCATCCAGTGCGGCGGGATGCCCTCCCACGCCTCGGTCATGGTGAGCCGCCCGGCGACGGGGTCGGCGTTGCCGAGGCTCCACGCCGTGTAGTCGAACTGCTCGTCGGCCTCGACCCTGGTCTGCCGGTAGCCGAACAGGCCCTGGTAGAACGTGTCGACGGCGTCCGGTTCGCGGGTGTTGACCTCGGCCCAGCACAGCGCGCCGTCCTCGTCGAACAGCTGCGAGCCGGTGTGCTGGCCGGGCTCCCACGCGCCGAACGCGGCGCCGGACGGGTCGAGGGCGAAGAGCATCCGGCCGTTGCCGGGGATGTCCATCGGCGCGACGATGATCTTGCCGCCGCCGGTGTCGACGCGCCTGGCGGTGTCCTCCAGGTCGTGTGACATCAGGTACAGGCTCCAGGCGGCCGGGGTCTGCTCGGCGCCGGGCATCGGCGGGCTCATCCCGGCGACGACCTTGCCGTCCTTGAGGCACATGACGTAGTGCCCGAAGTCGGCGCCGGTGTCTGTGGCTGGGTCTGAGAACGTCCAGCCGAACAGCGTCGAGTAGAACCGCTGCGCGGCGGCGAGGTCGGGTGCCACCAGGTCGGCCCAGCAGGGCTCACCGTCCACGTATCCGCTGCGCTCGACCATTCGTGTGGGCCTCCCGTCGATGTGTTCACCTGCCTCAGTACCACCGTGCGAGCGGGCGTGTCCGGACTTTCGGCGCGAACGGCATGATCGGGCGACCCCGAACCGGGTGCTGCGGATATTGCCCGTATCAGTGATGAACCGGACATCGGCAAGAAATGGGAACGGCTTGAGGGGCGGTCAGCCGATACCATGAAGAGCCTGGACATGAAGCCAGCAGGAGCGAGCCCGGAAGCAGGTGCTTGAGGCCCCACGTGGCCGACGTATGACCGAGACCCCGACCCCCGCACCGGCAGTGACGTCGGAGCCGCCCGTGCGGGCCATCAGCAAGATCACGGTCCCCGACCCGCACACGATGGTCAGGTTGCTCGGCGCGGGAGACGAGATCCTCAAGCTCGTCGAGCGGGCCGTCAACAGCGACGTGCACGTGCGGGGCAACGAGATCACCATCACCGGCACGGCCTCGGACAACGCCCTGGCCGAGCGCATCTTCGGCGAGCTCATCGAGCTGGTGCGCAAGGGAGAGACCCTCACCCCGGACAACGTCCGGCGCACCGTCGGCATGCTCCAGCAGAACACCGCCGAGCGCCCCGCCGACGTGCTGACCCTCAACATCCTCTCCCGGCGCGGCCGCACCATCCGGCCCAAGACCCTCGGCCAGAAGCGGTATGTCGACTCGATCGACCAGCACACGATCGTGTTCGGCATCGGCCCGGCCGGCACCGGCAAGACCTATCTCGCCATGGCGAAGGCGGTCCAGGCGCTGCAGGCCAAGCAGGTCAACCGGATCATCCTGACCCGGCCGGCGGTCGAGGCCGGCGAGCGGCTGGGCTTCCTGCCCGGCACGCTCTACGACAAGATCGACCCGTACCTGCGCCCGCTCTACGACGCGCTGCACGACATGCTCGACCCGGAGTCCATCCCGAAACTCATGGCCGCCGGGACGATCGAGGTCGCGCCGCTCGCCTACATGCGAGGCCGCACGCTCAACGACGCCTTCATCATCCTGGACGAGGCGCAGAACACCACGCCCGAGCAGATGAAGATGTTCCTGACCCGGCTCGGCTTCGGCTCGCGGATCGTCGTCACCGGCGACGTGACGCAGATCGACCTTCCCGGGGGCACCCGCAGCGGCCTCAGGGTGGTCCGTGAGATCCTCGGTGACGTCGAAGACGTGCACTTCGCCCAGCTCGGCAGCGCCGACGTGGTGCGGCACAGGCTGGTGAGTGACATCGTCGACGCCTATGCCAAGTGGGACGAGGCGCAGGAGGCGCAGCAACAGCCGCCGGTGCGCGCCGTCCCGGACCGCGGGCGACGCAGGTAAGCCCCCTTCCAACAGGAGCAGTTGTTGTCCATCGAGATCGCCAACGAGTCCGGCGTCGACGTCAACTCCGACACCATTCTCGCGGTGGCCCGGCACGCACTCGACGAGATGGGGGTCAACCCGCTCGCCGAGCTGTCGATCCTGCTCGTCGACGTCGAGTACATGACCGAGCTCAACCACCGCTGGATGGACGGCGACGGCCCGACCGACGTGCTCGCCTTCCCGATGGACGAGGGCAGCGTCGACCACGGCCCCGGTGAGGGCGGCGGCGAGCCCGCGCTGCTCGGCGACATCGTGCTGTGCCCGGAGGTGGCGGCGAAACAGGCCGCGACCGCCGGGCACGCCACGATCGACGAGCTGGCACTGCTCACCGTGCACGGCACCCTGCACCTGCTCGGCTACGACCACGCCGAGCCGGAGGAGGAGGCCGAGATGTTCGGCCTGCAGGCACGTCTCCTGGAGAGCTGGCGCAAGTGAGTGACATGACCTTGCTGACGACCGCCGCCGGGCTGGTCGTGCTGGCAGGGTTGTTCGCGATGTCCGACGCCGCGCTCAACGTGGTGTCGCCGGCCCGCGCCCACGAGCTCGTCCGCGAGGGCAAGCCCGGCGCCAACGCCCTGCAGGTCATCGCGGCCGACCCGGCCCGCTACATCAACCTGCTCCTGCTGCTGCGACTGCTGTGCGAGCTGACCGCGACCACCCTGGTCGCCCTGGTCACCGCCGCGGCCGTCGGCGGCGACCGGGACTGGCTGGCCGCGCTCATCACGGCCGGCTCGATGACGGTGGTGAGCTTCGTCGTCGTCGGGGTCGGCCCACGCACCATCGGCCGCCAGCACGCCTACGCGGTGGCCCGGGTCGCCGCGCCCCCGGTCCGCTGGCTCGGCACGGTGCTCGGCCCGCTCGCCCGCCTGCTGATCCTCATCGGCAACGCGGTGACCCCCGGCAAGGGCTACCGCGAAGGCCCCTTCGCCACCACCATCGAGCTGCGCGAGCTCGTCGACCTCGCCGAGCAGCGCGGGGTCGTCGAGCACGGTGAGCGCGACATGATCCACTCGGTCTTCGCCCTCGGCACGACGATCGCCCGCGAGGTGATGGTCCCGCGCACCGAGATGGTCTGGATCGAGACGCACAAGACCGTCCGCCAGGCCCTCATGCTCGCGATGCGCAGCGGCTTCTCCCGCATCCCCGTCGTCGGCGAGAACGTCGACGACGTCCTGGGCGTCGCCTACCTCAAGGACCTCGTGCGGCGCACCTCCGGCGGCGACGCCGCGGCCGGCGACATCCCCGTCGCCCAGGTCATGCGCGACGCCACCTTCGTGCCCGAGTCGAAACCCGTCGACGACCTGCTCCGCGAGATGCAGGCGGCCCGCACCCACATGGCGATCATCATCGACGAGTACGGCGGCACCGCCGGCCTCGTCACCATCGAGGACATCCTCGAGGAGATCGTCGGCGAGATCACCGACGAGTACGACGTGGCCGAGCGCCCCCCGATCGAGGAACTGCCCGACGGCGCCTACCGGGTCACCAGCCGCCTGCCGGTCGAGGACCTCGGCGAGCTGTTCGACGTGGAGCTGCCCGCCGACGAGGTCGAGACCGTCGCCGGCCTCCTCGCCCAGGCCCTCGGCCGGGTCCCGATCCCCGGCGCGACCGCCGTCGTCGCCGGCCTGGTCCTCGTCGCCGAGGGCACCACCGGCCGCCGGAACCGGATCGACACCCTCCTCGTCCGGCGGGCCGACCCCGACGACGAGGAGCAGGCCAACCACGACAGCGAAAGGCAGCACGCCGATGCCTGAGGCCCTCTCCGCCGAGGACCTGAAACTGGTCACCCTCGCCCGGGCCGCCCGCGCCCGCATCGGCGCCGTCGAGGGCGCCGCGGTCCGCGACGGCGACGGCCGGACGTACAACGCCGCCTCCGTCGCCCTGCCCTCCCTGTCGATCACCGCGCTGCAGCTGGCGGTGGCGACCGCGGTCGCGTCCGGCGCCGGCAAGATCGAGGCGGCCGCGGTCGTCACCGAGGCCTCCTCCCTGGACACCCTGGGCCGCGCCGCCGTCCGCGACGTCTCCCCGTCCGCCCCGATCCACCTGGCCGCCCCCGACGCCACCGTCTTCGCCACCGTCACCGACTGACCGCGGCCACGGACCGGCGGATCCGGCGGGCACCGGGCCGGGTGTCCGGTAGCCCACCTTCATTGCTCCGGTCCGTCGTGGGCGCGGCCGTCGCTCCCGTCAGCGACCGGTCGGCCGTGAACGGCCTCCCTGCCAGGTCCGCTTCCAGTTACGCGGACACGACCTGCGGTCGTGACAGGCCCGCGGCCGTGGACGGCCGCGACACGACCTGCGGTCGTGACACGGTCACCGGGTTCGTGTTCGCCTCGCGCCCAGGGTGCCCGCCCCGCGCGGAGTGGACCCTGCCCGTCGTGATCGAAGCCGTCTGCCAGCCGTCCCGGTACGCGACGTCGATCAACGACCACGGCCACGACCGTGGGGCCGTGACAGTAGGCTTCCGGGATGCGCAGGGACCGGGTCGACGAGGTCGTCGACGAGTGGCGGGTGCAGCTGCCTGACACCGTCGGGCCCGCGATGGAGCTCGGCAAGCGCATCCACCGCCTCGCGGGGCGGCTGCAGGAGGTCGTGCGCGCCGAGACGGCCGCGGTCGGCCTGACGCCGGCCGAGTTCGACGTGCTGTCGGCGCTGCGGCGGGTGGGTGTGCCGTACGCGCTGAAACCCTCCGACCTCGCCAGCGGCCTGCTGCTCACGTCCGGCGGGATCAGCAACGTGCTGCGGCGGCTCCAGCAGGACGGCGTGATCGAGCGGGAGGCCGACAGCGCCGACGCGCGGGTCGCCTGGGTCCGGCTGACCCCGAAAGGGGTCACCGTCGCGGAGCGGGTCGTGCGGGCCGTGACGAGGGCGCAGGCGCGGCTGTTCGCCCCGGTGCCGGAGCAGTTGCAGCACGACACCGTCAGGCACCTGCGGGAACTGCTGGTCGAGCTGGGCGACGAAGCCGCCCCGGAAGGAGCCTGAGGTGCTGCAGCGGTACGACCCTCGCAACGCCGACATCCGCTACTGGGTCGACGGCGTGCTGCGGCACCGCGACGAGCCCGGCATCTCGCCGTTCGACTCGGTCGTGCAGGGCGGCGACGCCGTCTGGGAGGGGCTGCGGGTCTACGACGGCGGCGTGTACGGGCTCGACGAGCACCTCGCCAGGCTGCGGCGCTCGGCCCGGGCGCTCGGCTTCGAACGGATCCCGGCCGACCCGGACATCGTGGCCGCGGTCCGCGCGACGCTCGAGGCCAACGACATGCGCGACGGGGTGCACGTGCGGCTCACGCTGACCCGCGGCGTCAAGGTCACCAGCGGCATGGACCCGCGGCTCAACCAGGCCGGCTGCACGCTGATCGTGCTCGCCGAGCACAAGCCGCCGGTGTACGACACGGGCGGGCTCTCCCTCGCCACCTCCAGCGTGCGGCGGCCCGGGCCGGACGTGCTCGACCCGAAGATCCACCACAACAACCTGATCAACTCGATCCTGGCGAAGATGGAGGCGAACCTCGCCGGCGCCGACGACGCGATGATGCTCGACGGCCGCGGGTTCGTCGCCGAGACCAACGCGACGCACCTGTTCGCGGTCGTCGACGGCGGTCTCGTGACGCCCCGCGCGGTCGCCTGCCCGGAGGGCATCACCCGGGACACGGTGCTGCGGCTCGCGCCCGCCGAAGGGCTCCCGGTGCAGGTCCGCGACGTGTCGCAGGTCGAGATGTACACCGCCGACGAGGTCTTCTGCACGGGCACCATGGGCGAGATCGCCGGCGTGGTGACGATCGACGGCCGGCCCATCGGCGACGGCACGGTCGGCCCGGTCACGGCCCGCCTCGCCCGGGTGTACCGGCAGCACGCCCGGGAGCACGCTCAGAGACTGTGGGCCGACAGCTCCGTGTAGAGCGGGGTGGCGGCCTCGACCAGCCAGGACAGGCGCGGCGGGACGTCGGCGGGGCGCGGGTCGGGCGCCGCGAAACCCGTCGACGCCTCGACCGCCGCGTACCAGTGCGGCGCCCACACCCCGTCGGTGTCGCGCCGCCCGGCGGGCCAGGCCAGCATCGCCGGATCCCAGGGGATGCCGAGCGCACCGCAGAGCCGTTCCAGGGTGCCGGCGGGGTCGCGCAGGACGTCGGCGGCGTCGACGACCGGGCCGCCGTGCGCGCGGAAGATCTCGACCTGCTGTTCGTAGCCGAGGTCGGCGAGGGTCGGCTCGCCGCGGACCTTCGCGTACGACGCGACCACGGACGCGGGATCCCGGATGAGGAACGCGTTGTGCACCGAGCCCAGCCACTCCCGGCCGACGTCCGGCAGCAGGTGGTGCGTCATGTGCTTCTGGTAGAACACCCCCGCCGGCACCGGCGCGAGCAGCGCCCCCGCCGCCGCCCGCCAGTCGACCGGCTGGGACGCGAGGATCTCCTCCCGGCCGGGGTGTTCGAGGCCGGTCGCGGCCAGATAGTGCGCATAGAGCGGCTCGTCGACGACGACCGTGTCGGCTCTGGCGCCGAAGCTGCGCATCATCGCCGTGGAGATGTTGCGGGGGCCGGACCACATCGCCACTCGTACCGTCATGGGCAACGAGGGTAACCGACGTGGCATTCAGCCAGTTTTACTCCTGTATGTGATGGAATCCTGGTGCGCGTCGATGCGATCCACTCGGGCTTCCGGCGCCTACTGTCGGATGCGGAGCCCTGCAGTGCGCCCGCCCCGCCACCAGGCCTACTGAACAACGCCGACAGGTAGCCCACGGATGCACTGCGCGGGAAGGAAGGGGCCGGTCCATGGACCTGCTGATCGACGTGCGAGTGGCGCGACGGGATTCCACGACGTCCGCCGAGACGGCCGGGTCGGCACAGGACCGGACGGTCCGCCTCCGGGCCGACCACACCGGCACCGTCGCCGACCTCATCGCCGCGCTCCTCGGCGGCCTCGACCCGGCCGACCGGCCGCAGCAGGCGACCTGGGCCTGGAATCTGCGCACCGGCCGCCGGCTCGACCCAGGCCGCCCGCTCGGCACGCAGGGGCTGCGCTGCGGCGACACGATCGTGCTCGGGCCTCCCGAGCAGGCCCCGGACGCGCCGCCCGAGTTTCCCGAGCACCGCTTCGAGCTGCTGGTCGTCGCCGGCCCGGACGCCGGGCGGTGGCTGCCGCTGCCGGCCGGCGAGTTCGTCATCGGCACCGACCCGGCGTGCGACCTGGTCCTTGCCGACCAGACCGCCGGCCGGCGCCACCTGCACCTGGGCATCGGCAGCCACGAGGTCGCCGCGACCGACCTGCGCTCGCCGGCCGGCACCGCCCTCGACGGCGAGCCGCTGCACGGCACGGTGACCCTCACCGCCGGGCAGCTGCTGCGCCTCGGCGCGACCCTCGTCACCGTCGAGGAGGTCCCCGCGGACCTGCCCGGGCCGGCCGGCCCGCCACCGGCGGTCTGGCTGCCGGCGGTGCCGCAGCCGGCCCGGAAGCGGCGCCTGGCGTTCCGGCGCGCGGTGGTCGACCCGGTGATCGAGTTCGCCGCCGCCGTCGAACGCGCCGAGGCCGACGCCGCGCTCAAGCACCGCGCCGTCCTGCGGACCCGCCGGTCGGCGACCCCGAGCCTGGCGCACCTCGCGCGGGCCGCCGAACGGTACGCCGCCGTCATGGACGGCGATCACCACGGCACCCGCGCAGACCTCCATGGCGCCCGCACAGACCTCCACGGCGCCCGCGCCGAGCCGTACCAGGGAAGCACCAGCGAATCCGGCGGCATCGGACTGTGGACCCGCCGGCCCGACGACCGGAACTTCCTCACGCTGCGACTGCGGACCGCGGACCTGCCGGGCCGGCTGCGGTTCGAGCAGCCGCCGACCGGACCCGACGCCGACCCCGCGCACGTCGAACGCACCGACGCCCTGCGCGAACGGCACGCCGTCGACCGGGACGTGCCCGTCGAGGCCGACCTGCGGGTCCTCGGCGCCCTCGGGACGGCCGGGCCGGTCGAGGTCACCGACGGGGTCCTGCGGTCCTGGCTGACCCAGCTGGCGACCCTCGCCAACCCGACCGACCTCGCCGTCGTCGTGCTCAGCGACGCGCCCGAGTGGACGTGGACCGGCTGGCTGCCGCACACCCGGACGCTGACCGCCGCGATCGCCCCCGGCGCGCGGACCATCGCCGCCGGCGAGGAGGACCGCGCGCAGGTCCTCGCCCTCGTCGAGGCGCTCCTGCGGCAGCGGCGCCGCGGGCGGCACGCCATCGCCGAGTCGTTCGTCCCGCACGTCGTCGTCGTGCTGCCGGACCCGTCGCTGGTGCCGCCGGCGTCGCTGAACCGGCTCGTCGAGGAGGGCCCGCGCTGCGGGATCAGCCTGCTCGTCGGCGCGGACACCCCGGGCGAACTGCCACCGGGCGTGTCGGTGCAGGACGGCGAGCCGCTGCCCGCCGACGTCGCCGCCCAGGTCGCCCACGCGCTCGCCGCGACCCCGGACGCCGCCGGTGGCGCCGCGCCGCGGGTGGCACCGCTCGCCGAGGTGCTGAACCTGACCGACCTGAGCCCGAGCGCGATCGTGAAACGCTGGGTGCCCTCGACCCGCGACCGGGGCCTCGCCGCGCCGATCGGCCTCGGCGGCAAGGCCGCCGGCGGGATCGGCCCCGTCACCGTCGACCTGCGCCGCGACGGCCCGCACGGGCTCGTCGCCGGCGTCGACGGCTCCGGCCGGTCGTGGCTGCTGCGGTCGTACCTGGCGGCCCTCGCCGCGACGTACCCGGCGAACCGCCTCACGTTCGTCCTCGTCGACTTCTCGGGGCCCTCGTTTGCGGAATGTGTGGAGCTGCCGCACACCGTCGGGGTGTTCACCGACACCGACCCGCACCAGACCCGCCGGGTCCTCGTGTCGCTCAACGCCGAGCTGCGCCGCCGCGAGGCGGTCCTGCGCCGGCACTCCGTCAAGGACATCGTGGAGATGGAACGCAAGTTCCCGGCGGCGGCGCCGGCGAACCTGCTCATCGTCGTCGCCGAGTTCGTCGACGCGCCCACCGACTTCGTGCCTGGGCTGCGGGAGCTCGCCCGCCGCGGCCGGCACGCCGGGGTGCACCTGCTCCTGGCCACCGCGAAACCGCACGGCGCCGTCGACGACGACCTGCGCGCCGAGACCGACCTGCGCATCGCGCTGCGGGTCGAGGAAGAGGCCGACAGCCTCGAGGTCCTCGAACGCCCCGACGCGGCGCACCTGTCGCCACTGCTGGCCGGCCGGGCGTTCGTGCGCACCGTCGAGGGCGGCTTCCAGGCCGTCCAGGTCGCCTACGGCGGGTTCCGGTCCCCGGCCAACCGGCGCGCGACGCCGACCACGGTCACCGAGGTGCGCTTCGAGTCCGGGCTCGTCGACCGGGAGGCCCTCGACGCACCCGTCGGCGGCGACGACTCCGCCCCGACGGACCTGCAACGCCTCGTGGAGGCGATCAGCGCCGCGCACCGCGAGGCCCGGGTGCCCGACCAGCCCCGGCCGTGGCAGCCGGCGCTCGCCGTCTCGTACACCCTGGACGAGCTTGCGCAACCGGACACGGGTGCGTTCGCCGCGGCGATCGGCATGGTCGACCTGCCCAACTCGCAGGCCCGCCAGGTCTGGCAGCTCGACCTCGACGAGCTCGGCCACCTGCTCGTCTTCGGCCCCACCGGCGCCGGGAAGAGCACCCTGCTGGACACGGTCGCGGCGTCGTTCGCCACCCGGTTCGACGGCACCCGGCTGCGCGTGTACCGGGTCGACGGCACCGCCGTGGAGTCCGCGGAGGCGCTGCTCGCCACGATCGAGAAGATCGTCGTGGAGCGGGCCGCGCTCGCTGAGTACGCCGGCGCCCGGGTCGTGGTCCTCGTCGACGGGCACGACGTGCGGCTCAACGACGCCCTCATCCGCCTCGCCACCGGCGGCAAGGCCGTCGGCGTGCACCTGGTCCTGGCGACCGAGCAGCGCAGCGCCGTGCCGACGTCGCTGTCGCGGCTCATGCCGGGCCGGATCGTGCTGCGGTCCGCCGGCCGGGGCCTCGTGGAGGGCACGATCGAGCTGCAGGTGGCACTCTCCGTGACGGCGCACACAACACCTGCACAGCGCCCCCGCCAGTTGCAGCTCGAGGTCTGAGTACGCTGAACCACCGTGCAGCACAACTACCACGCAGGCTTCGCGTGTTTCGTCGGCCGGCCCAACGCGGGCAAGTCGACGCTCACCAACGCGATCGTCGGGCAGAAGATCGCGATCACGTCGTCGAAGCCGCAGACGACCCGGCACACCGTGCGTGGTGTCGTGCACCGGCCGGACTCCCAGCTCGTGCTGGTGGACACACCGGGGCTGCACCGCCCGCGGACCCTGCTGGGGGAGCGGCTCAACGACCTCGTCCGGGCGACCTGGAGCGAGGTCGACGTGATCGGCCTCTGCCTGCCCGCCGACGAGGAGATCGGCCGCGGTGACCGGTTCATCACCGGCGAGATCGCCGCGTTGAAGGCGACCGTCGTCGCGGTGGTCACCAAGACCGACCTCGTCGACCGCGGCAAGCTCGCCCAGCGGCTCATGGCCGTGCAGGAGCTCGGCGAGTTCGCCGACATCGTGCCCGTCAGCGCGGTATCGGGGGAGCAGATCCAGACGCTCGTCGACGTCATGGTCAAGCACCTGCCGCAGTCGCCGCAGCTGTACCCCGACGGCATGCTCACCGACGAACCCGAGCACGTGCTGATGGCCGAGCTCATCCGCGAGGCGGCCCTCGAAGGCGTCCGCGACGAGCTGCCGCACTCGATCGCCGTCCTCGTCGAGGAGGTCTTCGTCGAGGACAGCGGCCTGACCAGGATCTTCGCCGACATCTACGTGGAGCGCCCCAGCCAGAAGGCGATCATCCTCGGCCACCAGGCGGGCCGCCTCAAGGACGTCGGCACCCGCGCCCGGCACGCCATCGAGGACCTGGTCGGCGGCCGGGTCTACCTCGACCTGCACGTCCGGGTCGCGAAGGACTGGCAGCGGGACCCGAAGCAGCTGCGACGCCTGGGCTTCTGAGGTTCTGACATGTCCGGCACCGGGTTCAAAGGGAAGCTGTACCGCGATGACGCGCTCGTCCTGAGGGTGCAGAAGCTGGGCGAGTCCGACCGGATCATCACCCTGTTCACGCGCCGGCACGGCCGGGTCCGCGCGGTCGCCAAGGGCGTGCGGAAGACCATGTCGAAGTTCGGCGGCCGCCTCGAACCCTTCGGCCACGTCGACGTGCAGCTGCTCGAAGGCCGCAGCCTCGACGTGATCAGCCAGGTGGAGGGCGTCGAGCTGTACGGCCGCCGGATCATGGACGACTACCCGCGGTACACGGTCGCCTCCGCGATCGCCGAGACCGCGGAGCGGCTCACCCCCGTCGAGGAGGAGCCGTCGCTGCGGCTGTTCCTGCTGACCCTCGGCGCCATCCGGGCCCTCGCCCTCGGCGAGCACGGCAGCAGCCTCGTGCTGGACGCGTACCTGCTGCGCGCGATGGGCGTCGCCGGCTGGGCGCCGGCGCTGCGGGAATGCGCCGTGTGCGGCAACCCCGGCCCGCACCGCGGCTTCTCCGTCCCCGCCGGCGGCGCCGTGTGCCCGGACTGCCGCCCGCCCGGCGCGTCGCACCCGGCGCCTGCGACGATCGAGCTCATGGCGGCGCTCGCAACGTCGGACTGGCTGGTCGCCGACGCCAGCGAACCCAACCACCGGCGCGAGGCCAGCGGGCTTGTCGCGGCGCATCTGCAGTGGCACCTGGAGCGGGCGTTACGCTCGCTTCCGCTGGTAGACCGGGACGACACCGCCCGGGTCCGAAAGGAAAGCTCGTGAGCAAATTCCGCCCGCCGTCGCAGCACCCGACCGGGGCCCGCCCGCCGGCGCTGCCGAAAGAGACCGTGCCGCAGCACGTGGCGATCATCATGGACGGCAACGGACGCTGGGCGAAGCAACGAGGGCTGCCCCGCACCGCCGGGCACACCGCCGGTGAGGCGGCCCTGTTCGACGTGATCGAGGGCGCGCTGGAACTCGGCGTGAAGTACGTGAGCGCCTACGCGTTCTCCACCGAGAACTGGAAACGGTCCCCGGACGAGGTCCGCTTCCTCATGAACTTCAACCGCGACACGATCCACCGCCGCCGTGACGAGTTCCACGAGATGGGCATCCGGGTGCGCTGGGCGGGCCGCCGCCCCCGCCTGTGGCGCAGCGTCATCAACGAGCTCGAGTACGCCGAGGAGCTCACCAAGCGCAACGACCTGCTCACGTTCACGATGTGCGTCAACTACGGCGGCCGGGCCGAGGTCGCCGACGCCGCCGCCCGGATCGCCGCCGACGTGCAGGCCGGCCGGCTCAAGCCGGACCGGATCACGGAGAAGACGTTCGCCCGGTATCTCGACGAGCCGGACCTGCCGGACGTGGACCTGCTGGTGCGCAGCTCCGGCGAGATGCGCACCAGCAACTTCATGATCTGGCAGGCGGCGTATGCGGAGTTCGTCTCCGTCGACACGCTCTGGCCGGACTTCGACCGCCGGCACCTGTGGTATGCCTGCGAGGTCTACGCGAAACGCGACCGCCGCTTCGGCGGCGCCATTCCGAACCCCGTGGTGCCGACCCTGACGCCCTGACGCGGCTCTGGTCGGCTGGTGGCTCTGGTTAGGGGTCCTGGTCGGCGGTTAGGGGTCCTGGTCGGCTGGAAGTCCTGGTCGGCTGGTGGCCGGCCACGGTGGGTGTTCGGTCGGTGACGCGGGCGGAGATCAATTAGGCGGGTTGGGGTACGGTCTGAATGCGGAGTCCGACCGGGACCGCGGGCCGTTGAACCCGGTGCTCCGGGCGAGCCTGGCGCTCCGATGAATCCGGCGCGGTCGGAGTCGGGCGGGGTCGGGCGCGGCGCGGGCGGGGTCGGGCGCGGCGCGGGCGGGGTCGGGCGCGGCGTGGTTGGAGTCGCCGGCCCAGGCGTCCACGCGCTAGTGGGTCGTGGCGCTAGTGGGTCGTAGCAGCAGGGGATCTGGGCTCGTCCACGCGTCAGTGGTCGTGGCAGCAGGGGATCTGGGTCTGGGCCTCGAACGGGGTCAGGACGCCGCCGCGGCCGAACTGGGTGACGAGGGTCAGCACGCCGGCGCGCCAGATCGGGCGGACGAAGCCGCCGGTGTCGATCAGCATCTCCGGCACCGCGGTCAGGCCGCCGAGGATGACCACCTGCTCGATCGCGGAGTCCGCCAGCACCGCCGACACCGGCACCACCCCGGTGAGCTGTTCCCAGCCGGGGAAGAGGACCGCGCGGGCGCCCTCCGGGGGCGGGCCGTCGTAGCCGACGTGGACCTCGCCGCCGGTGAAGTACGTGAACGCGGGGCGGCCGCCCACCAGGATGTGGTGGTCGGCCGCCGTGACGTCGGGGAAGCCCATTACCGGGGCAGGACCCAGATCGGGTTCGCGTAGAACCAGAGGTCCTTCCACGGGTCGGCGTCGCCGACCACGTCGATCGCAGGGCCCACCGGGTCGACCGCCGCGCCGTGGTAGCCGGGCGCGGTGCGGTTGCCGTCGGTGCCGCGCAGGCGCACGTAGAACGGCTGGTCGGTGGGGCCGAGGTCGTAGGTGAACGACACGGTGCCGGTCGACTTGTTGACCTCGAAGGACTTGACGACCTTCGTGTTCGGGGCCTTGAACGTGTCCTTGTCGGCCACGGGGCCCGTCACGTCGCCCTTGATCACGTCGACGCGGGCGAGGGTCGGCACGAAGTTCGCCCAGTTCGGCGTGTTCGCCAGGTTGATCTTGATGACGAGCTCGGCGCGCTGGCCGCGGCGCACGACGAGCGAGTCGCCGAGCGTGACGCCGCCGCCGTAGCTGCCCTTGACCCGCACCTGCACGTCCAGGCCGCTGATCAGGCCGCCGTGGTCGACCCAGACGCGGCCGGCGCGCAGGCCCTCCATCACCGCGGCGTACCCGAAGTTGCGCGACCCGACGTGGGTGCGGCTGTAGTAGCCGGGCCAGAAGTCGCCCGGGGTGAGGCTCGTCGGCTGGCCGTACACCGGATCCGAGTGGAACCCGTTGGTGTTGAAGTCGGTGTTGTCGGGGCGCTTCGCGGTCTCCTCGTAGACGACGTGGGAGTCCGAGTTCGCGCTGATCCACCACGCCTTGCCCTCGGCGAGGAGGCTGTCCCAGAGGCCGCCGACGGTGGAGGTCATCCAGTCGTAGCCGCCCCACGTGCGGTAGCTCTCCAGGGGGTACCCGGGGAACGACGCGGCGCCGGGCGCGTTGCCGTAGAAGCCGCGGGCCGAGCCGCCGCCGTTCGGCTTGGCGATGCCGGCGGCCTGGTGGCCGGGGGCGCCCTCGAAGCCGATCGCGATGCGCGGGTTCGCGTCCCGCCACGCCCGGATCTCGTGCGGCGAGTCGATGCCGTTGCGGGCCGGGTGGTTCGCCAGGAACAGCGCGTCCTGGACCCGGCGCTTCGTGACCTGCTCGCCGAGGAACTTGATGCCGGCGATCGCCAGCGCCTCGGTGACCAGCGACGGGTCGACCGCGCCGACGGCGGAACCGTCGAACGTGTTCTCGAACTCCTTCAGCACCGCGACCTCGTTGGCGCCGGGGTGCACGAAGACGGTGCCGTGCTCGGCCGCCGGGATGTTCCACTCCAGGCCCTGGAAGACCAGCATGTCCTTGTAGTCGTCGCGGGCGTCACGGATACCCGGGTTGACCTTCTCCACGCCGATCTTGGCGTGCTGGACGCTGCCGTGGTCGGTGATGACCATCCAGTCCAGGCCGTACGCGGAGGCGTGCTTCACGTGGTCGCCGACCCGGTACATGCCGTCGCTGGAGAACTGGGTGTGGATGTGGTGGTCGCCGGCGAGCCACTTGTAGCCGTTGCCCAGCGGGCGGCCGTGTCCGTGCCGGTCGTACCCGTCGAATCCGGCGTGGTCGTCGTCGTCGCCGTGCGCGTGCGCGATGCCGGCGTTGGCGAGCGCGCCACCCGCGGCGGCGGCCGCACCGAGCAGCCCGGCGCGGCGGAGGAAACCACGGCGGGAGACGTCGCCGGGGGAGAGCTCACTGTCGGGGATCGAGGCGTCGAGCACCGCGGGAACGTCGCCGGCGGCTTGCGGCATGTCCTCGTGGTGGTGATGGTGGCCGTGGCCCATGTGTGGGGCTCCGTTCAGGTCGAAGGTCCTCACCCCGGAATCTCGACCGCCTGAACGAACATCAGGTAGCGACGTGGCTATGTATGCACGAACTTCAGCAAGATCAATGCTGTCGCGAGGGCCGCTCCGACGACCACGACCGATCCGTCGGACCAGCCGAAACGGGCCTCCCGGGCGCTGGTGCGCGGCCGCCCGCGGTCGAACCCGCGGGCCTCCATCGCGGTCGCCAGGCGGATCCCGCGCCGGATCGCACCGACCAGCAGGCCGAACGTCGCCGACGCGAACAGCCGCAGGTGACGCAGCGGATTCCAGCCGCCGTCGATGCCACGGGCCCGGCGGGCGAGCAGGATCAGCCGGTACTCGTCGGTGAGCAGCGGCACCAGCCGGAACGCGGCCAGGGCCCCGATCGCGAACCGCGGCGGCACCTTCAGGTGGGCGATCAGCGAGTCGGCGAGGTCCGTCGGGTCGATCGTCGCGAACACCACGAACCCGGGCAGCCCGATCGCGATCAGCCGCAGCGCGTACCCGAGCGCCGGCTCGTGCACCTCGAACCCGGCGACGGTGCCGACGACCGGCCCCTCCTTCGCACCGAGCAGCACCGTGAACACCAGCACCACGGCCGCCGACAGCAGCAGCGGCCAGCCGCGCCGCCACAGCTCCCGCGCGGTCAGCCCGGTCAGCGGCAGCAGCGCCAGCTCCACGCCGATCGCGACCGCGGTGACGAACGGGTCGACGGTGCTGAGCACGGCCGCCGTGAGCAGCGCCGCCGCGAGCAGTTTCGCGGTCGCGTCCCGCTGCCGGATCCAGGCGGTCACCGGCGCTCCAGCCGCAACCGGCGGTCGCCCAGCGCCTCGACCAGTTGCCGGTCGTGCGTGACGATGACGAGACCCCGCCCCTCGTCCCGCAGGTCCGCGAGCAGATCGACCAGCTCCCGCCACGTCTGCGGGTCCTGCCCGAACGTCGGCTCGTCCAGGATCAGCAGCTCCGGCGCCGCCGCCAGGGCCGTGGCGACGCTCAGCCTGCGTTGTTCGCCGCCGCTCAAGGTGTACGGGTTCGCCAGGGCCAGTCGGTCCAGGCGCAGCCGGCTCAACAGCTCGTCGACGACCCCGGGGCCGCTGCCACCGAGCAGCAGCTCGTCCCGGACGGTCGCGGTGACGAACTGGTGCTCCGGGTTCTGGAACACCGACCCGATCCGCGCGGCGAGCTTCGCGGCCCGCCAGCGGTGCGGCGGGCGCCGCTCGCCCGCGGCCGTCACCGTCCCGGGCTTCGCCGGCCTGGTCAGGCCGCCGAGCAGCAGCGCGAGGGTGGACTTGCCGGCGCCGTTGGGACCTTCGACGGCGAGGACCTCGCCGGCGCGGATCTGCTCGTCGACCACGTTGCCGGTGTCCCGCAGCGCCAACCGTCCGGCGGTGAGCAGCGTCGCACCCGGCCCGGTGCGCGCCCGCCGGTCCGGCACGACCAGCGGCGGCTGCTCCGGACCCAGGGTCACCACCCGGTCGACCAGGGTCAGCGCGTCGGCGAGCCGGTGCTCGACCAGCACCATCGTCGCGTCCACGTCGTGGAGTGCTTTGCCGAGCGCTGCCCGCACCAGCTGCGCACCGTCCGGATCCAGGTTCGCGGTCGGCTCGTCGAGCAGGAGCAGCCTCGGCCGCAACGCGATCACGCCGGCGATCGCGAGCCGCTGCTGCTCACCACCGGAGAGGGCGGCCGTGTCGCGGTCCCGGCCGTACGGGAAACCGACGGCGGCGAGCGCGGCGTCGACCCGCGGCCAGATCTCGGCCCGCGGCACCCCTCGGTTCTCCAGGCCGAACGCGACGTCGTCGCCGCAGCGGCTCATGACCAACTGCGTCTGCGGGTCCTGGAACACGATCCCGGTGTCGGCTCGGGCCGCGCGGGCCGGCACGCCGTCGACGAGGACCGCGCCCTCCTGCTCGCCGGAGTCCTCGGCGAGCAGGCCGGCGAGCGCGGCGAGCAGGGTGCTCTTGCCGGCGCCGGAGGCACCCGCGAGCAGCACCCGCTCACCGTGCTCGATCCGCAGGTCGAAGTGGCGGACCGCCCAGGCCTTGCGCCCGGCGTGCCGCCACCCGAAACCCTTGAACTCGACGGTGCTCACGTTGGGTTAAACGGCCGCCCGTTCGCGGCCGGACGGGAACCGGTCCAGGACACCGGTCGTGGCCAGGGAACGCTGCAGCGCCCACGAGCCGGCACCGGCGAGGACGGCGCCGCTGGCCACGACGATCGCCGCGTACAGGGCCTTGTCGGTGTTGCTGAACGCGCCGTAGTACACGTTGAGGTCGAGCAGCGCCGCGCCGCCGCCCGCGAGGCCGCCGGCGATGATCGCGTTGCCGAGCTTGAAGCTGCGGTACCCGGTGAGGGCGAAGCCGAACTCGCCGCCGACACCCTGCACCAACCCGGAAAGGAGCACACCGAGACCCCAGGTGGAGCCGAACAGCGCCGAGACCAGCGCCGCGACGAACTCGGTGTAGAGCCCGGCGCCCGGCTTGCGGATCACCAGGGGGCCGAGCACGCCCGGGATCAGCCACACGCCGTAGATGAAGGCGCGCCACGGCAGCGCGACGCTCTCCATCGCGTTCCACAGGTTGTTCCACGCGTAGAACACGGCGGCGAACGCCACCGCGATGACCGAGGCGACGATGATGTCGACGGTCCGCCAACGGGTTTCCATTGCAGTGCCTCCTGGTTCGGGGGTGAGCCAGAAGGAGACGCGACGCCACGCCCGTTGGCCGGTTGATACCGGCCGGTGGACATGGCGTCTTGCGTGAGGTGACCGAGCTCCCTGCGCTGGCATTACCCAGATCAGGTTCGAGGGTCTGCGTCGCCCGCTGCCGCGGCCGCCGCACTCTCAGCGCTGTGCGCTCCCCTGTCGGATGTGCAGTTGTTTCCCGACGGTAACAGTGAAGGATGTTCACGCCCATGGGCAGGTCGCCAAAATCACGGCACTTGATCCTTCCCGGGGAGGCATGGCCTTTGCTACTCGCGGGTAATAGCCTGGCTGGTACAGGACTTGACACCTGGGGGTGCCGCAATGACGCAGGTCGCTTCTTCATCGAATTCCGCCACCAGCGCTCAGCCGGCCGCTACCGGCGGGCCCACGACGGCCGTTACCGACGGTCACACGACGGCCGTTACCGACGGTCACACGACGGCCGCCGCCGGCGGGCAGGCGCCGGCCGCTGCCGGCGGTCACACGGAAAAGCAGGCGCGGAAGGTCATCGAGGACAGCCGCGAGACGGAATGGCGGAAGCCCAGTTTCGGCAAGGAATTGTTCCTCGGTCGCTTCCGCCTCGACCTGATCGACCCGCCGCCGGCCGACACGCGCGCCGAGGCCGGGCAGGAGTTCCGGGAGAAGCTGCGCGAGTACCTCGCCGGCGTCGACGGCCAGCAGATCGAGCGCGACGCGCACATTCCCGACGAAGTGCTCCGTTCGCTCGGTTCGCTCGGCGCGTTCGGCATGAAGATCGACCCGAAGTACGGCGGCCTCGGCCTGTCCAACCTCGACTACTGCCGGGCCCTGGCGCTCGTCGGCTCGGTCAACCCGTCGATCGGCGCGCTGCTGTCGGCGCACCAGTCGATCGGCGTGCCGCAGCCGCTGAAGCTCGTCGGCACCGACGAGCAGAAGTCCCGCTTCCTGCCCCGGCTCGCCGGGGGTGAGGTGTCGGCGTTCCTGCTCACCGAGCCCGAGGTCGGTTCGTACCCGGCCAACCTGCGCACCTCCGCTGTGCCCACCGACGACGGCGACTACCTGCTCAACGGGGTCAAGCTCTGGGCCACGAACGGCACCCTCGCCACCCTGTTCGTCGTGATGGCGCTGGTGCCCCGCAGCGAGGGCCACCGCGGCGGCATCACCGCGTTCGTGGTCGAAGGCGACGCGCCAGGCGTGACGATCGAGCGGCGCAACGCGTTCATGGGCCTGCGCGGCCTGGAGAACAGCGTGACCCGGTTCCATGATGTACGGGTGCCCGCCGCCAACGTCATCGGCGGCGAGGGCCAGGGCCTGCGGATCGCGCTCAGCACCCTGAACACCGGCCGGCTGTCGCTGCCCGCGATGTGCGTCGGCGCCGGCAAGTGGTGCCTCAACGTCGCCCGCGAATGGGCCGCCGAACGCGTCCAGATGGGCCGCCCGATCGGCACGTACGAGGCGATCGCGAAGAAGATCGCGTTCATCGCCGGCTCCACGTACGGCATGGAGGCGATGCTGGAGCTGTCCTGCCGCCTTGCCGACGACGACCGCAACGACATCCGCATCGAGGCGGCGCTGGTCAAGCTGTACGCGAGCGAGCTGGCCTGGAAGGTCGCCGACGAGCTGATCCAGATCCGCGGCGGCCGCGGCTACGAGACCGCCGAGTCCCTCGCCGCCCGCGGCGAACGCCCGATCCCCGCCGAGCAGATCCTCCGCGACCTGCGCATCAACCGCATCTTCGAGGGCTCGACGGAGATCATGCACCTCGCGATCGCCCGCGAGGCCGTCGACGCCCACCTCTCCGTCGCCGGCGACATCATCGACCCCGAGGCCGGCCTGGGCGCGAAGGCCAAGGCGGCCGGCAAGGCCGGCGGCTTCTACGCCAAGTGGCTGCCGACCCTGGTCACCGGCAAGGGCCAGCTCCCGGCCGGCTTCAGCGCCTTCGGCCCGCTCGCCCAGCACCTGCGCTACGTCGAGCGCGCCTCCCGGCGCCTGGCCCGCGAGACCTTCTACGGCATGGCCCGCTGGCAGGGCAAACTCGAACACAAGCAGGGCTTCCTCGGCCGGGTCGTCGACATCGGCGCGGAGCTCTTCGCGATGTCGGCCGCCTGCGTCAAGGCCCACAGCGAGCAGGACGACCGACCTGAGGGCGTCGAGCTCGCCGACCTGTTCTGCCGGCAGGCGACGCTGCGCGCCGAGGCGCTCTTCCGCGACCTGTGGGACAACGCCGACGCGATCGAGTCCGCCGCCGCGAAGCGGGTCATCGCCGGGCGGTACCTGTCCCTGGAGGAGGGGATCATCCCGCCCGCGGCCGCTGGGCCCTGGCTGGCTTCGTGGGAGCCCGGCGAATCGACCGCCGAGGACGTCCGCCGCCGCTTTTGAGGTGATCGATGGTGTGTCGCTGGCTGCTTTTGACACTACCCTGCGAGGTCTAATCGATCTTCGGCTCCATTACCCACTGTAGTTTACCCAGCTGGACCTGGGGTGCCGATCCGGCGGTGTGGCACCGCCGGATCGTGCGCTCATTGTGGGCTCAGCGCTGACCTGGTCTGCGCGGTTGCAGATCGTAGGCCGAGGCTGCGCAGCTCCAGGCTGGCGAGCGCCTCGACCGCCTGTTTGTCGCCCTTGCGCCACAGGGCCGCGATGTCCGGGTCGATCTTCACCAGCTTGCCCAGCGGCTGGGTCGCCAGCGCGCGCAGGGCGAGGAGGTCCCGGCCCGCCGTGGCGTTGCGCAGTCTCGTCGCCGACCCGGCCCGCCGCATCCACCGGATCCGCAGCGGCAGCCAGATGAGCACGATCACCGCGACCGGCACCACGATCACCACCACCGACAGGATCCAGGCCAGATCGTTGACGACCTCCTGCTGCTGGCGGCCCGCGTCGGCGAGCGACCTGGCCGCGTCGGCGGCGCTGTTGAACGGGGCGGCGACCGAGTCCGGCACGCCCGGCACGCCATTGATCTTGTCGCCGGCGCCCTTGAGGTTGTCGGCGAGGCCGTTCCCGGCGCCCTCGAGCTTCTGCCCTGGCACCGCCAGCTTCTGAACGAGGTCGAACAGCATCATTCCCAGCTTGACCCAGACATAGACCCACACGACCACGAACACGTCGGTGAGGAACTGCCGCAGGGCGGTGGGGGCACGGTCGGCATAGAGCTTCACCGTTCAAGCCTGACGTACCGGAGCTGTGACCGCACTGTGGCGAGGCGCGATCCACCGGGCCGGGGCGGGGGCGCGGATCGAGGTGGCGCCCGCAACGCACGCCGCCGAGAAGGCCGAAGCGGCCGAAACGGCTAGTGGCCGGTGTTCTCGCGGGCGTGGGTCACAGCGTCGGCGACGATGTGGGCGATGTGGTCGTCTGTCAGCGCGTACGCGATCTCCCGCCCCCGGCGCGAACCCCGCACGACCCCCGCGCCGCGCAGGACGCGCAGGTGCTGGGAGACGAGCGGCTGCGGGGCGCCGAGGGTGTCGACGAGCTCGTGGACACAGCGGGGGCCGCCGGCGAGTTCGGTCACGATGCGGATGCGGAGCGGGGCGGCGAGGGCACGCAACAGCTCGCCGGCCGCTTCGTAACCCTCAATGCTCGACATGTGCGCAACGGTAACCGTTGTCAGTAACCATGGTCCACACGGTCGAGCACCACCTCAGGTGTCGTGCGTTCCGGTGCGGACGAGCGAGGTCTGGTACGGCGGCGGACCGCGCGCCACGTGGAAACACCGACGGTGGCGGTGAAGAATCCGGCGATCGCGAGGAGGACCACGGTCGCGCCGGGGCCGGTGTCGGCGACCGTCGAGATCCAGATGCCGCCGCCGGAGACGGTCAGGCCGATCAGGACCGCGACGAGCATCGTCATCCTGAAGCCGCGCGTGAGCTGCTGCGCGGTGGCGACCGGCACCACCATGAGGGCGCTGACCAGCAGCAGGCCGACGGCCCGCATGGCGACGGTGACGGTGACCGCGGTCGTGACGGCGAGGATGAGGTTGAGGGCGCGGACGGGCAGGCCGGACACCCGGGCGTACTCCTCGTCGTGGCAGACGGCGAAGAGCCACGGGCGGAGCAGGACGGCGACGGCGAGCACCGCGCAGCCGAGGATGAGCATCACCGCCAGGTCCTGGCGGCTCGTCGTCAGCGGTGAGCCGAAGAGGTACGTGACGAGACTGCGGTTGCTCTGCTCATCCGACAGGTTCACGAGGATCACGCCGCCGGAGATGCCGCCGTAGAACAGCATGGCGAGGGCGACGTCGCCGGAGGTCTTGCCGCGTTCGCGGACGAGCTCGATGACGACGGCGCCGAGCGCGGCCGCGACGACCGCCATCAGCACCGGCGACTGGTGCAGGAGCAGGCCGAACCCGACACCGGTGAGCGCCACGTGGCCGAGGCCGTCGCCGATGAGCGACAGCCGCCGCTGGACGAGGTAGATGCCGATCGCGGGGGCCGAGGCGCCGGTGATCAGCGCGCCGACGAGGGCTCTGATCATGAAGTCGTACTGGAAGATGCTCATGCCGTCACCTCCGCCGCGCTCCGGTGCCGGCCTGAGCTGAACCTGCGCTCATGATGAGCGGCTCCTCCGCTGCGCTCCGGACCGCTCATGCGCTGCCCAGCAGTCCTGGCGCCTCGACGGCGGCGTGGGGGTGGACGTGGTCGTGGCCGGGTTCGGCGTGGTGGCCGGCCGGCTCCGGGGGCGCGCCGTCGTGGATGATCTCGCCGTGGTGCACGACGACCGCGCGGGTGATCAGGGGGCGCAGGGGGCCGAGCTCGTGGGCCACGAAGACCACGGTGCCGCCCTGGTCGACGAAGTGGTGCAGGCAGGCGGCGAACGCCTCCTGGCTGGCGGCGTCGACGCCGGCCGTCGGCTCGTCCAGGACCAGCAGCTCGGGTGCGCCGGCGAGGGCGCGGGCGATGAGGACCCGCTGCTGCTGCCCGCCGGAGAGCACGGACACGGGCTCGCGGGCGCGGTCGGCGAGGCCGACGGCGGTCAGGGCCTCCTCGACCGCGCGCTTGTCGGCGCCGGACGGGAAGCGCAGGAAACCCCGCCGCGCGAGGCGGCCCTCGGCGACGACCTCACCGACCGTGGCCGGGACGCCGCTGCCGGCGCCGACGCGCTGCGGGACGTAGCCGAGCCGGTGCCACGAGCGGAACCGCTTGAGCGGGGTGCCGAAGAGGCGGACCTCGCCGTTCGCGAGGGGTACCAGACCCAACGCCGACTTCACCAGGGTGGACTTGCCCGAACCGTTGGCGCCGAGGATCGCCACGACCTCAGCGGGGTCGACCCGCAGCGACACGCCGTCGAGCACAGGTCGCCCGTCGTAGGCGACAACGGCCCGGTCCACCTCAAGTACCACGCTCCCGAGCGTGCCTGATAATGGGAATCGTTGTCAACTTCAGGTGAGCTTCGCGACGGTTGCGATGGGGTACGGCGGTGGTCAGGTGAGCTTCGCGACGGCGAGGAGCACGACGAGCCCCAGGATGGCCAGCCGCATCACCCGTGCCCGCGGCTGGTGCAGCGACCAGGTCTGGGCGAGCAGCCACCCGGCGCCGGCGGCGAGGGCGAGCAGCAGCAGGGCGCCGACCGCGCCGGGCAGGACCAGCGCCACGAACACGAGCACACCGACGCCGAGGAACGCCGTCGTCGGCTTGACCCGTCCCAACCGGGTCAGAACACGCTGGGTCATCTCGGGTGTGCTCCTCGGGTCCGTATGCTCGGCGGCATGCTGGTGGTGACACGGTTCGTGCTGGACGACACCGACGAAGGGTTCGTGGAGCGCGCGCACACCGCGCTCGGCGCCCTCGCGGCCTGCCCAGGGTATCTCCGCGGCCGCCTGGCCCGCGCGTTCGACGACCCGACGCACTGGAGCATCGTCACCGAATGGCAGTCGGTGGGGGCGTACCGGCGGGCGCTGTCGGCCTTCGACGTGAAGATGTACGCCACGCCCCTGCTCGCCCAGTCCCTCGACGAACCGTCCGCGTTCGAGGAGCTCGCCGAGGTCGCCCCCGGCGGCGCGCTCACGGTCACCGCGAGCGACCGGGCGTAGTTGGATACTGTTGGGGCATGATGCCCTCGCCGACCGAGGTGCCGGCGCCGCCACCGGGCCCCGGCGTGGTGACACCGTTCGCGGCGCCGCCCCGCGACCGCGACCTGCGCGGCCTGTGGATCGGTCTCGGCGTCGGCGGGCTGGTGCTCGTGCTGTGCTGCGTCGGCGGTGTCCTCGGCGGCGGCTTCCTGCTCACCGGCCTCGAAGGGGTCGCCCGCTCCCAGCTGGTCAGCGTGGTCGACACCTACCTGACCGCGATGCGGGCGGCCGACTACGAGGCGGCCCGCGGGCAGCTGTGCCCGGAGCAGCAGCGCACGCACACCGTCGCCTGGTACGAGCAGCACTACCGCGGCTCCGAGGTCACCGACTTCATCGTCGACAAGAACGACGTCGACGTGAACCTCGTCCAGGTCCCGGCGACCGTGAAACGCCGCGGCCAGGGTGAGTCGCTGATGACGTTCACCATGCTGCAGCAGACGACCCGGTGGGTGATCTGCGGAGGGGTCGACTGATCGGCCCCGGTGGCACTGCGGATAATCTGGTGCGGCTCGCCCGGGCGTAACCGTACCGTCGATGTGGACGTTGACGGTTTGCCCGTCTTGACCGACCTTTCAGCACCCGACACCCGCCTTGCCGACAGCCAGTCGCCGTGAGGCCGAGGAGGAACCATGGCCGCCGATCGCATCGATTCCGTCGTCAGCCTCGCGAAGCGCCGCGGCTTTGTCTTCCCGTCCAGTGAGATCTACGGGGGCACCCGCTCCGCCTGGGACTACGGCCCCCTCGGCGTCGAGCTCAAGGACAACGTCCGGCGGCAGTGGTGGCGCACCATGGTCCAGCAGCGCGACGACATCGTCGGCCTGGACTCCGCCGTCATCCTCTCCCGGGACGTGTGGGTCGCCTCCGGCCACGTCGACGCGTTCGTCGACCCGCTGACCGAGTGCGCGTCGTGCCACAAGCGCTTCCGTGCCGACCACCTCGAAGAGGCGTTCGTCGAGAAGCACGGCGCGGACAAGCCCTTCGTCCTCGGTGAGATCAACTGCCCCAACTGCGGCAACAAGGGCACGTTCAGCGAGCCGCGCATGTTCAACGGCCTGATGAAGACGTATCTCGGCGCCGTCGAGAACGACGAGGGCCTGCACTACCTGCGGCCCGAGACCGCGCAGGGCATCTTCATCAACTACAAGAACATCGAGGGCGCCGCGCGCAAGAAGCCGCCGTTCGGCATCGCGCAGGTCGGCAAGAGCTTCCGCAACGAGATCACCCCCGGCAACTTCATCTTCCGCACGCGCGAGTTCGAGCAGATGGAGATGGAGTACTTCGTCGAGCCGGGCAAGGACGAGGAGGCCCACGAGTACTGGCTCCAGGAGCGCTGGAACTGGTACCTCGACCTCGGCCTGTCCGCCGACAACCTCCGCTTCTACGAGCACCCGAAGGAGAAGCTGTCGCACTACTCGAAGCGCACCGTCGACATCGAGTACCGCTTCCGCTTCGGTGGCCAGGAGTTCTCCGAGCTCGAAGGCATCGCCAACCGCACCGACTTCGACCTCACCACGCACTCCAAGCACTCCGGCGTCGACCTGTCGTACTTCGACCAGGAGAAGAAGGAACGCTGGGTGCCGTATGTCATCGAGCCGGCCGCCGGTCTCACCCGCGCGGTGCTCGCGTTCCTGCTCGAGGCCTACGACGAGGACGAGGCGCCGAACACCAAGGGCAGCGTCGAGCAGCGCACGGTCATGCGCTTCGACAAGCGGCTGGCGCCGGTCAAGGCGGCCGTGCTGCCGCTGTCCCGCAACGCCGACCTGTCACCGAAGGCCCGTGACCTCGCCAAGCAGCTGCGCAAGCGCTGGACGGTCGACTTCGACGACGCGCAGGGCATCGGTCGCCGGTATCGCCGCCAGGACGAGATCGGCACGCCCTACTGCCTGACCGTCGACTTCGAGACGCTCAACGACAACGCGGTGACGGTCCGCGACCGCGACACCATGACGCAGGAGCGGGTGTCGCTCGACCAGGTCGAGACATACCTGATCGAGCGGCTGCCGGGCTGCTAGGGCGTCTGGAAAAACCCGCCCGGCCGGCCGTTACGGTCGGCGATGAGGCCGGCGAGGGTCGCGAGGGCGATCTCCGCCGGCGTCTTCGAGCCGATGTTCAGGCCGACCGGGCGGTGCACCCTGGCGATCTCGTCCTCGGGCACGTTCAACGCGCGCAGGGCCGCCACGTGCGGGCCGGCGTGCCTCATGTTGCCCATCACGCCGATCCAGCGGGCCGGTGAGTTGAGGGCGTCCCGCAGGACGGCACCCAGCTCCGGCCGGTCGTGGTCGGTGACAACGATGTCGGTGTGCCCGTCGATCTGCGTGTCGGTGAGGTCCGGGTCGGCGAGGGTGACCCGGTAGCCGAGCGTGGTCGCGAACTGCATCAGGTGCGTGGCCACGGGGGTGTCGAACACCGCCACGAGCGCCCTTTCAGCGTCTGTGCTCATGCGCTTCGCCGAACTGTCATACCTGGACGGTAGCCTCCAGGCGTGACGATGACGTCTTCGCCGCCCACCAGCACCGACGCCGCCCGACGACGGCGGCGGCGGCGGATCGGCTCGGTCGAGGTGCTCGCCGCGCTGCTCGTGGTGGTGGTGCTGTTTCGCGGACCCCTCACCGAGTCGCTGTCGGCGCCCGCGCTGCAGACCTGGCTGACGGTCTTCGTGTCCGTGATGACCCAGGCGATCCCGTTCCTGGTGTTCGGGGTCGTGCTGTCGGGGATCATCGCGGTGTTCGTGCCGCCGTCGTTCTTCGCCAAAGCACTGCCGAAGCATCCGGCGCTCGCCGTGCCGACCGCGAGCGTCGCCGGGGTCGTGCTGCCCGGCTGTGAGTGCGCGTCCGTGCCGGTCGCCGGTGCCCTGGTCCGCCGCGGCGTGACCCCCGCGGCCGCGTTCGCGTTCCTGCTCGCCTCGCCCGCGGTCAACCCGATCGTGCTGGTCTCGACCGCGGTCGCGTTCCCCGGCCAGCCGCGGGTCGTGATCGCCCGGGCCCTGGCCAGCCTCGTCGTCGCGTGCCTGATGGGCTGGCTGTGGCAGGCGTTCGGCAAGGGCAGCTGGCTCAGGATGCCGTCGCGGGCGCACCTCGACGGGATGGACAAATGGCCGGCGTTCTGGGCCAGCGTCCGGCACGACGTGCTGCACGCCGGCGGGTTCCTGGTCATCGGCGCAGCCGCCGCCGCCGTCATCGGCGTGGTCGTGCCGAAGTCGTGGCTGGCGCACCTCGCCGCCGACCCGGTGATCGCGGTCCTGGTGCTGGGCCTGCTCGCCGTGCTGCTGTCCATCTGCTCCGAGGCCGACGCGTTCGTCGCCGCGTCGCTGACCCAGTTCTCCATGACCGCCCGGCTGGCGTTCATGGTCGTCGGTCCGATGATCGACCTGAAGCTCTTCGCCATGCAGGCCGGCATCTTCGGGCGCGGGTTCGCGCTGCGGTTCGCGCCGGCGACGTTCGTGCTCGCGATCGGGGTGGCCGCAGTGGTCGGGACGGTGCTGTTGTGAACAGGCAGGCGCAGGCGGTCATTCTGCTGCTCGTCGGGGGCGCGGTGCTGCGGGCCAGCCTCACCGATCAGTACCTCAACTACGTCAAGGCGGGGCTCCAGCCGTATCTGATCCTCGCCGGGGCGATTCTGGTCGTCGCCGGGCTCTTCTCGCTCTGGTATGAGCTGCGCCCCACCAGGCCGGCAACGGCCGGTGGTCCCGCAGTGGCCGGTGGTCCGGCGGTGGCCGGGGCCGGCGGCGGTGATGGTCCGGCCGTGGCCGGTGGGTCTGCGGTCGTGGGCATGGACGGCGGCGGCTCGCCCGGGCACGCCGGTCATGGGGCGGCCGTGCATGGTGACGACGGGCACGGGGCTGTCACGCATGGGGCTGACGGTCATGGGGCTGACGGTCATGGGGCTGCCGGGCACGGGGACGACGGGCACGGGGACGACGACGGGCATGGGCACGGGCCTGGCGGGCCGAAGGTCGCCTGGCTGCTGCTCGCGCCGGTGCTCGGGCTGTTGCTGGTGGCGCCGCCGGCGCTCGGGTCGTATGCGGCAGGCCGGGCCGGGTCGGCGCTGGTGGAGAAGTCCGACTTCGCGCCGCTGCCGGCCGGCGACCCGGTCAAACTGACCATGCTCGACTACGCGTCCAGGGCCGTGTTCGACCGCGGGGTGTCGCTGGGGGAGCGGCGCGTCGAGCTGACCGGGTTCGTGATGCGGGGCCCCGAGGGCACCTGGCTGCTGGCCCGCATGATGCTGAGCTGCTGCGCCGCCGACGCGCGACCGGTGAAGGTCGCCCTCGCCGGGCAGCTGCCCGAAGGACTCCGCGACGAGCAGTGGCTGCGGGTCACCGGCGGTTACACGGGCCGGCAGGTGAAGGACACCGTCAACGGCGAGACCATCCCGTTCATCGAGGTGGCCGAGGTGGCGTTGATCGAGGCGCCCGTCGAGCAGTACGAGTCGTAGCCCCACACCCCGGCGGTGGGCGACCTTTGAGCCCTCCGGCCGGGTCGCGTCCGCGGCGGCCGGCTCGGGTGTCTCCGGCCGTGTCACGCCCGCGATGGCAGACTCGGGTGTCTCCGACCGGGGTTGCGTCCGCGGTGGCTGACCCGGGTGCCTCCGGCCGCGTCACGCCGCGCTGCGGGCGAATCCGGGTCCACCGGTGCTTCCTGAGGATCTCGGTGATGCCGCGCGGGGCGCTGCGGTGCCGTGGCGGTGGGCGGCGAGGTCGGGGATGGTGCGCAGGCCTCGATGAGGGCCCCGTTGCTCACCAAGTTGTGCACGACCCTGAAGGCGCGGATCGAAATCTTGGGTGGCGCCGCCGGTCAAGACGTTGCCACGGATTCGTTTTGTCGTCTTTGTGAGATCTGTTCCGGGGCGAACGCTGCCATGTCGGTGATCGAAGGCGCGTTTTGGTTGCATGGGCGACCGCTGCACGACTTCGATCTGTGCAAGGTCGTGTCTGGCGGATGGTGGTGCGACAAGTCGAAGGATCGCGGGGTCGGGTGCCCGGGGATCCTTTGGGCTGTTGGGGAAGGCGGCGACGTTGCCGCGTGCGTGGCGCTCGGTCCGGTGCTGCCGGTGTCTGGTTCGGCCTTGTTGTCGGCTTGTGCTGTGCCGGGAGTGGATTTTCCTGGTGATCGAAGTCGCTGGCTGGCTGTCCGCGGAGCCGGTGGGCGGCCTCGATCACGGGCGCAAGATCACGCACGGCTCAACATGAGACGGCGCGCTGTTCGGTCCATGATCGAAGTCGCGGACTGGTCGCCCACGGCCAGCGCGTGACCTCCGGGAAGGTCCGCTCTGCGGGGTGGGGTGGAGCAAGGCGTACACAGAGGACTGTCCGGACATTGGTGAGCGTCGGAGCGGGCGATCCCGGCACCTGCCTGTGATCACGGCGACGACGGCGGGGCTGCCGGTGCGAGCGTGGAGGTGCGAGAGTCGAGGGGGTGGAAGCCCGACCGCTGAGGAGGAAACGGTGTCCAAGCGCCCGGCACTGCTGGTGCTCGTCAGGCACGCCGAGTCGGCCCGGAATCAGGCGAAGAAGGGCAGCGTCTACTTCGCCGACGACGCGGCCCGGCAGGTGGTGCGCGGGGTGCCCGACCATCTCATCGACCTGACGGCCGACGGGCACAAGCAGGCGGAGCAGACCGGCCACGCGATCCGGGAGCGGTTCGGGGTCTTCGACTACGTGTACACGAGCGGGTACGCGCGCACCGTGCAGACCGCTGAGGGCATTCTCGGGGCGTACACGTCGCAGGAGCGGGACAGCATGCGGGTGCGGACCAACATCTTCGTGCGGGAGCGTGACCCCGGGTTCGCCTACGACATGACGACCGCCGAGGCGGAGGCGGCGTTCCCGTGGCTGAACGAGTACTGGCACACGTTCGGCGGGTTCATGGCGCGGCCGCCGGGTGGGGAGAGCCTTGCGGACGTGACCGGGCGGGTCCACACGTTTCTCGACACGTTGTTCCGGGACCGGCCGGGGCAGAAGATCATGGTTGTCACGCACGGTGGGACGTTGCGGTGCTTCCGGTTCCTGCTGGAGCGGTGGGGGTATCAGCAGGCGCAGCGCTGGCCGGAGGGGCAGACGCCGGCCAACTGCGGGGTGACGACGTACCGGGTCGCGGCGTCCGGCGAGCAGCTGGAGCTGGAGGACTACAACCGCGTCTACTGGACCGTCGGCTCGGCCAGCGACGGCATCTGACCCCGGCGGAGGGCGCCCCCTCCGGTGGACGGCACGGGTGTACGGTGTGCGCGTCGATGGGGGAAGAACGATGCACATCAGCTTCACGGTCGAGCCGGATCAGGCTCGCGCCCGTCGAGCCATCAAAACCACGATGGGTGGGAAGCTGCTGCGGTTGTACGTCCTCGGTGCCGTCGTCGCCGTGTTCGGGGCGGTCATGTTCGTCAATGACATCCCGTCGGGTGCCGCGCCGCTCGCGCTCGGCGCCGGGCTGTGTTGCTTCCCGTGGCTCGTCTCGCGGGCGGCCGCGCAGGCCAGGACCGGCATCCTCGGCGAGACGGCGACGTATGAGCTGACCGACGTCGACGTGCAGGCGCACACGAGGAGCCTCAACGTGGGGTACCGCTGGGAGTCCGTCCAGGCGGTGCGGGAGACGCCGGAGTTCTGGGTCGTGACGGTCGCCGGGATCAACCCCCTGGTGCTGCCGTGGACGCAGCTGTCGCCCGCCGAGGTCGCCGAGGCCAGGGCGTTCCTGGTCGGCCGCGGCCTGCTCACCGGCAAGCACGAGTCGACGCTGGAACGCTGAAAGACGCTGGAACCGGCGAGGTCAGGAACGGTCGGCCAGCGCCAGGAAGCGGTCCGGTCCGTCGTCGTACCGCACGAGCCGCCAGCCCGCGCGGGCGGCCGCCGCGGTGAGCGGACCCTCGGCGAGGGGCTCGTCGGGGCGCAGGACCCGGCCGTGGCGGGCGGCCAGGGCGGCCCGGCCCGTCGGGTGGAAGAGCACCAGCCGGCCGCCGGCCCGCGTGACCCGGGCGAGCTCGCGGAGCCCGTCGACGGGGTCGGGCAGGTGCATGACGAGCCCGGCGGCGAAGACGGCGTCGACGCTGCCGTCCGCGAACGGCAGCCGGCCCGCGTCGGCGAGGACGAGACCGCCGTTGCCCTTCTCCTGGGCCTTGGCGAGCATCTGCGGCGTGTGGTCCAGCCCGACGACCGTCCCGGCCGGGCCGACCGCGGCGCGCAGCGCGGGCAGGGCCCGGCCGGTGCCGCAGCCGGCGTCGATGACGACCCCGCCCGGCGGGAGGTCCGCGGCGTCGACCGCGGCGGCGTATGCGGGCAGGTCGTCACCGAACTTCGCGTCCCACGTCGCGGCGCGGACCCCGAAGAACGCCCTGGACTCGGTCAGGTGCCAGCGGTGATGCGGCAGGAGCCGGGGGGCCAGGTGCCGGATGACCGGCCAGTCGGGGTCGTGCAGGTCGACGACGACGTCCGCGGTGTCGCCTCGCGTACCGTCGGCCTCGTGCTGGCGCCGTGACGTGCGCAGCCAGACGATCACGTCCCAGCCACCGACCGGCGGGTGCTCGCGTGCAAACGGCCCGTCGGCGACCACGACAGCGGCGTCGGCGGCCGGGGCGTCGCCGGGTGGCCTGGTGCACGGGCGGCCGGCGGCTCGCAGTGCCGCCGCGAGCCGGTCGGCCACCTGGCCGGTCCGCTCGTCGGTGCCGTCGACCACCACCGTCGCGGGCCCTGCCGGGACCGCCGCCACGAGCAGGTCCATGACCTCGTCCCACCGGTCCTGTGTCATCGGTACATCATGCGCAAACCGCCGCCGATCCGTGGACAGCGGGGCACCTGACATCATGGGCCGGTGCGAAAGGTACTGATCATCGGAATCGGCGCGGGCGACCCGGAGCACGTCACCGTGCAGGCGGTCAACGCCATGAACGCGGTCGACGTGTTCCTCGTCCTGGACAAGGGCGACACGACCGCGGACCTGACGGAGGCGCGGCGGGCGATCTGCGAGCGGTTTGCCACTTCCCGGCCGTTCCGGACGGTGGTCATCGCCGACCCGCCCCGCGACCGGACCGCCCCCGACTACGAGGGTGCCGTGCGGGACTGGCGCGACGAGCGGGCCCGGATGATCGAGGAGGCGCTGCTCGCCGAGGCCGAGGACGGGGTCGTGGGCATCCTCGCCTGGGGGGACCCGGCGCTGTACGACGGCACGATCCGCATCCTGGACACGATCGCCGCCCGCGGGAACGTGGCCGTCGATTACGAAGTCATCCCCGGCATCACCAGCGTCCAGGCGCTCACCGCCCGGCACCGGATCATGCTGAACCGGGTCGCCGGGCCGGTCCACATCACCACCGGTCGCCGGCTCGCGGCCGGCTGGCCCGACGGCTGCGACGACGTCGTCGTCATGCTCGACGCGGATCTCGCCTGCCGTGCGTACCGCGACGAGGACGTCGACATCTACTGGGGCGCGTACCTCGGCACCCCCGACGAGCTGCTCGTCGCCGGGCGGCTCGGCAAGGTCATCGACGAGATCGACGCGGTGCGCCGCGAGGCCCGGGCCCGCAAGGGCTGGATCATGGACACGTACCTGCTGCGCCGGGTCTAAGCGGCGCGGTCGCGCCGGGTCTTCACGTGCGCCTGGCCCTGGATCAGGCGCAGGCGGGCCGGTGCCGGCGCCGGAGCGGGATCGTCGAGGCCCGGCGGGCGCCCCAACCGCCACGGCGGGCGCTGCCGGTCGGCGGGCGGGCCGCCGGGGTCGAGGGCGGGCCGGGACAGGGCGACCACGATCGCGTAGCCGGCGAGCACGAACCCGTGGCTCACCAGTCGCGTCGTCTCGACCGCCCCGGCGAGCAGGTCGTTGGCGGACAGCAGCGCGAGCAGCGCCACGAACGCGGTCAGCATCGGCAGCGCGCCCGCGGGGGTGGCCCGCCGGGTCGCGATCCAGGCGAACCCGGCGCCGATCGCCACGTTCCAGGCGGCCGACTCGTGGAACACGTGCCCGGCCTGGTGGACGTGGGCGGTCGCGGCGTTCGCGGCCTGGGCGATGCCGAGCACGAACTGCGCCAGCCCGAACCCGCCGAGCAGCACCCGCAGGGAGCGCGCGAGCCGCGCCCGCCGGCGGACAGCGGGGGCGAAGCCCACCAGGAGCCGGGCAGCCGGGAGCGGCACGCCGGCCAGCGGCCACAGCCGGGCCGCCCTCGTCGCCGTGACCGCCTGCTCCTGCCACCGCCGGCACGCCCCGCACTGCTCCAGGTGCGCGTCGACCAGGGCCGGCGCGACCGCCTCGTCCTCGCCGTCCATCCGCGCGGACAGCGCTTCCCGGCACCGCATGCACTCCACGGACAGGTAGTCGCCGCCGTGGCCGGGGAAGTTCCCGCGTGGCTACGATTACGCCGGACATCGGTCAAGACGTCATCGCGCAGACCGCGCCGTGGGTGTTCGGGGCCGCCGCCGGCGTCGAGGACTGAAATCGGGAACCGCGGCCCGGCTGTCGGGCAAGTACCGGGTGTACTGACCGACAGCCGAGAGGCCTGATGTCCGATGACCAGACCAACCGAGACGGCGGTGGCCACCGAACCGGTGGGCGACGCCGTGATCATCGTGCGGTCCCAGGATGAGCCCGAACTGTTCGCACTGATCTTCCGCCGGCACGCGCCGGTGATCCAGCGGTACGTGACCCGCCGCCTCGGCCCGTCCGTTGCCGAGGACGTCTGCGCCGACGTGTTCCTCGCGGCGTTCCGGCAGCGGCACCGATACGCCGCGGACCGGCTCGACGCCCGGCCGTGGCTGTTCGGCATCGCCACCAACCTGATCGGCCGGCAGCGCCGCGCCGAGATCCGGGCCCTGAGAGCTCTGGAACGCACCGGCGTCGACCCGGTGACGGAGGGGTTCGAGGTGCACAGCGATGCCCGGCTGGGTGCGGACGCCGTCAACCGGCGGCTCGCCGCGGCACTGGCGGGCCTGCGTCCCGGCTACCGCGACGCGCTGCTGCTGGTGGCGTGGGGAGACCTCACGTACGAGGAGATCGCGGTCGCGCTCGGCGTGCCCGTGGGAACGGTGCGGTCCCGGGTGAACCGGGCTCGAAGCAGGATGCGCGCGGCACTCGGCGGGGCGGATCCGACGTCCATCCAGGAGGACCTGTGAACGACATGCGACAACTCCGCGAGTTCCGCGGTGAGGTGCCGGAACTTTCCGGCGAGGAACTGACCGGGGCCGAACGGTCCTTCGTGACGATGCTGCGCACCGAGCGGGCCGTGCGGCCCAGGTCGCGGCGGCCGCTCCTGGCCGTCACGGGTCTCGCCACGGCCGCGGCCGGGGTGGCCGTGGCGGTGCTGCTGACCACGACGACCCCGGCGAAGCCCCCGGCGGGGGTTGCTGCCGGCCCGTCGTCGACCGCTCCGGCGGTCACGCTGAAGCCGGTCTCCGTGGCCGAGGTGCTCGACCTGGCCGCGGCCGCCGCCCCCGGGGTCACGCCCGGGCCGGGGCAGTTCGTGGTCACCGAGTCCGTCGTGCAGGACCAGATGTTCTTCGGCGACGACGGCCGGTACCTGTACCGGGCGAAGCGCACCACCTGGATCTCCTCCGACAACACGAAGAAGGGTGCGATCCGGTCCGAGAACCTGGAGCCGCTGCCGTTCCCGGGGCGGGCCGTCCCCACGGGCGCGCCGGCCGCCGGCTCGGTCGACGAGCACATGCTCTGCCCCGTGAAGGGCGACGTCGCCAGGCAGGACTACGCGTACTACGCCACCCTGCCGGCCGACGCGCAGGGCATGCTGACCTACTTCAGGAAGTTCCCCGGCGGCGGCGCCGACAAGAACTACTACGCGTGGAAGGCCGGCACCGAGCTGGCCGGCGCCGCAATGCCCATGGCCCAGCACAAGGCCGTGTTCCAGGCGTTGAAGCTCGTCCCCGGCGCCCAGCTGGTCGGCGACGCGCAGGACGCCGCCGGGCGTGCAGGCGTCGCGGTCGGTTATGTGTACAACGGCCTGCGCTTCGAGCTGATCTTCGACCCGGTCACGTTCGGGTACCTCGGCTCGCGGTCCGTCGTGGTCGACGCGGCCCAGGCCGGGGCGCCGGCCGGCACCCAGCTGGCGGCGACCGCCCAGCTGTCGGTGACGGTGTCGGACCAGGCGCCGGCGGTGAAGCCCGGCCCGAAGCAGCAAACCTGCGGGTAGCACGAGGGTGGGACGGGTGCGGACATATCGACTAACCTGAGCGTCACCGCGACGCCGTGACACGAGGGGGAGTTCGTTGTGACCGGACAGGACCGGATCGACACATCGATGCCGCACCCGGCCCGCCGCTACAACTACTGGCTCGGTGGCAAGGACCACTTCGCCGCCGACCGGGCCTCCGGCGACGAGATCGCCGCCGCGTTCCCGACGGTGCGCACGGCGGTCCTCGCGAACCGGGCCTTCCTCCGCCGGGCCGTGCGGTTCCTGGCGGAGGAGGCCGGCGTCCGCCAGTTCCTCGACATCGGCACCGGCCTGCCCGTCCCCGACAACACCCACGAGCTCGCCCAGCGCGTCGACCCGACGTCCCGCGTCGTCTACGTCGACAACGACCCGATCGTGCTCACCCACGCGCGGGCGCTGCTCACCGGCGCACCCGAGGGCAGGACCGCGTACCTGGAGGCGGACCTGCGCGACCCGGCCGCCATCCTGCGGCACCCCGACCTGCGCGCCACCCTCGACCTGGACCGCCCCGTCGCCCTGCTGCTGGTGGCGATCCTGCACTTCATCCACACCGACGAGGCCGCCCTGCCGATCGTGCGGACCCTGCTGTCCGCGCTGCCGTCCGGCAGCTACCTGGTCGCCACGAACGCCACCGTCGACTTCGCCGACGAGGCGGGCGCCGCGGCGTACCGGGCGATGTTCGCCGCCGGCCGCACCGACGGCTACGCCCGCAGCGCGGCGCAGTTCGGCGCCTTCTTCGAGGGCCTGGACCTGGTGCCGCCGGGCATCGTCGCGGTCTGCGACTGGCGCGACGCCTACCCGGACGCCACGCCCGCTGACGTCGCCATGTACGCGGCGGTGGGCCGCAAGCCATGACCGCCCGCTTCGGCCCTGTCGAGCGGCTCGCCGTCCTGTCCGACGTGCACGCCAACGTCCCGGCCCTGGAGGCCGTCCTCGCCGAGCCGGACGTCGCCGCCGCCGATCTCGTCGTCTTCTGCGGCGATCTCACCTGGGGGCCCGAGCCCGCCCGCACCGCCGACCTGGTCCGTGCCCTGGGCCCGCGCGCCGTGTTCGTCCGCGGCAACGCCGACCGGGCCGTGGTCGAACTCGCCGCCGGCACCCGCCCCGCCGCCACCCCGCGGGAGGCGTGGATGCTCGGCCTGCACCCGGCACCCGTGGTGGAGTTCCTCGCCGGCTTCCACTTCACCGTGGTCGTCGACGTCACCGGCCTCGGCGCCGTCCGCTGCTGCCACGGCTCGCCGCGCGCCGACACCGAACTCGTCACCCCGGCCACCCCCGCTGCGCGGCTGGCCGCCCTGAGCGCGGACGTGCCGGAGCGGATCCTCGTCGGCGGCCACACCCACCTGCAGTTCGACCGCCGCGCCGGCGACCTGCGCAGCGTCAACCCGGGCAGCGTCGGCCTGCCGTACCACGACAGCACCCCGGGCACGGCCTACTGGGCACTGCTCGGCCCGGACGTGGCGCTGCGCCGCACCCGCTACGACGTCGCCGCGGCCATCGCCGCGACGGTCGCCGCCGGCGACCCGAAGGCCGACGTGATCACGGGGCTGCTGACCGCCCCGCCGTCGGTGGCCGAACTGACCGCCGACGCCGAGCGCCTCGAGTTCTCCGACTGACGGTCCGTGATCACCGGGCCTGCGCGGCGACGAAGTCGCGGACGCTGGTGGCGGGCCGCCCGGTGACGGCCTCGACGTCGTGGGTCAGCCGGTCGTAGCGGTTGTCGTGGTGCAGCCGCGCCATGGTGGCGAGGTGCTCCTGCAGGTGCGCGGGCAGCCCGAGCGGCGCCAGCTCCTCGTCGATCCACTGCCGCAGCGGCACGTCGACGTACGTGACCGGCCGGCCCAGCGCGGCGGAGAACTCCGCCGCCGTCGCGGTCATGTCCTGCGACCTCGGCCCGGTGAGCTCGTAGACCTTCCCGACATGCGGCGCCGGGTCGGCCAGCACGTCGGCCACCACCTCGGCGACGTCATCGGCCGCGACGGGTGCGGTGCGCCCGGAGCCGAACGGCAGCCGGATCGTGCCGCTGCCGGCGATCGAACCGGCCGCGAACGTCGTGAAGAGCGGGTTCTCGAGGAAGACGGTCGGCCGGACCTGGACGACCGGCAGGCCCGACCAGTCGAGCACCTGCTCGGCGAGCCAGTGCAGGCGCTGCTGCTTCGACTCGGCGGTGCTGGTCAGCGTCATCTGCGAGACGGTCATCTGCGACATGTTGACCAGCGCCGCGAGGTCACCCTGCGCCCGGGCGGCCGCGGCCACGGTGGCGGTTGCCTGCAGGTACCGCGGCGACACGCTCATCCCGAAGTACATGCGCCGGCACCCGGCCAGGGCCCGCACGACGTCACCCGCCTGCGTGAGGTCCCCGACCACGACCTCGGCTCCGGCGGCCCGCAGCACCTCGGTCCGGTCGTCCTCGTGGTGCACGAACGCCCGCACCGGCACGCCGCGCTGCCGCAGCAGCTCCACCACCGTCCGCCCGACCGATCCCACGCCCCCGCCCGCCCCGGTGACGAGCACGGGCGACTCGGCTTCCGTCATGTACGCAATGCTCGGCGCGCCCTGCCCGGCCGGCGACACCCGCCCGGGGGGACCCGTTCACGCCGCGCGCCTGGTCAGCCGGTCGGCCGTCCGCCACCGCACCGGCAGGGCGGCAAGGGTCCGGACGGTGGCGTTCAGCGACCACGTCAGGTCCGTCTCGTCGACGGCGAGCGTCAGCCCGGGCAGGCGCAGCGCCGCGCGGATGCCCGCGGCGATCACCGCCCGGGCCAGCGGCGCGCCGATGCAGTGGTGCGTGCCGTAGCCGAACGTCATGTGCTGCCCGCCCGGCCGGTCCGGGTCCCGGTTCGCCATGCCGAGGGCCACCACGACCCGGTCGCCCGGGTGCAGGTTGACGCCGCCGACGTGGACCGGGGCGGTCACCGCCCGCGTCATGCCGAACCCGACGGCCGGAACCTTGCGGGCGGCCTCCTCCACGAACGCGGTCAGCGCCGCGGGCGAGGCGGTGACCCGGGCCCGGCGGGCGTCGTCGAGCAGGAGCCACAGCAGCGAGTTGGCCAGCTGCGCGGCGCTCAATGCGTGCCCGTCGAAGAACAGCGACGCGGAGAGCGCCAGCCGGTCGGCGGCGTCCAGGCCGAGGTCGCCGTCGCGCAGTTCGCGGAGCAGGCCCGCCGGCGGGTCGGCCTCGTCGGCGAACAGCGCGGCGACCCCGTCGAGCAGCAGCACCTCGGCCTCGGCCAGTTCCACCGGTTGGGCCCGCGCGATCCGGCACAGGGACAGCTCGCGCAGCACCGGCCGGTGCCGCGGCGGCACGCCCAGCACCGCGCACTGCGCGTCGAAGGCGAGCGGCGCCGCGAAGTCGGCCAGGAGGTCGGCGTGGGAGCCGGCCCGGGCGAGATCGTCCGCGAGGGCGGCGGCGGCACGGTCGAGCACCGGGACGAGGCCGGCGACCCGGCGGGCGGAGAACGCGCCCCCGACGAGGGTGCGGACCGTCGTGTGCGCGGGCGGGTCCAGCTCCGTGATCGACATGCGCAGCGCGGGCCCGGGCGGGTGCTCGGGGTCGGTCAGGGCGGCCCGGCTCAGCGCGGCGTCGCGCAGCACCTGCTGGGCCTCGCGGTAGCCGGTGACGAGCCAGTCCCGGTGCCCGCCGGTGCGGGGGAGCGGCACGACCGGCCGCTCCCCCGCACCGGCGGGCACCGGCGTGTCACCGATCAGGTGCCGGGGCGTCGCGGCGTGGACGAACGCGGCCCCGCCCCGCCCGGTGCAGCCGCTGATCACCGCGGGACTCGGCGGCGCCGGGTCGGCGGCCGGAGCGCCGGCAGCGCCGCCAGCGCCGGCAGCGCCGGCAGGGCAGCCGGCCCTTGCCGGTGTCCGGACGACCAGCGCCAGGACGAGGAACGCCGCCGCGATGACGACCAGCGCGGCGAGGGCCGTGCGCAGGTCCGTCGAGCCGGCGAGCCGGCCGACCGACGCAGGGCCGAGGTGCAGTCCGACGCCGGCGAGCGCGACGGCGGCGCCGAGGGTACGGGCCTGGTCGGGTCCCGGGACCTGGCGGGCGACGAGGGTGTAGACCATCGGCGTCGCCACCGAGACCGCCCCGCCCACGACGGCGATCCCGGCCAGGGCGACCGGGACGGAACCGGCCGTGGCCAGCACGGCCAGCCCCGCGCCGGAGACGAGCCCGGACCCGGCGAGCAGCGCCCGCTCCGGCAGCAGCCTGGTGAGTTCGTGGCCCGCGAGCCGGCCGAGTGCCATCGCGCCGGCGAACACCCCCGGCGCGGTCCCGGCCAGGCCGGCCGGCGCGCCCAGCTCGCCGGTGAGCAGCACTGCGCTCCACTGCTGGACCCCGCTCTCGATCACCATCGCCAGCGCCCCGACGGCGCACAGGACCAGGACCGGCCAGGTGAGCCGGCGCCGGCCGGCGGTCACGGGCGGCGCGGCCGGCACGGACGGCATGGGTGGCGCGGCGGCGGGGAACGGGCGGACGGCGACCGGCAGCACCCCGGCGCTCACGGCGAGGGCGACGACGAGCGGTGACACCCCGGCGGTCACCGCGGCCCCGCCGGCGAGGCTCCCGGCGAGCAGCGCCCCGCTGAACGCGGCGTGGGACCGGCTCATCGTCCGGCGGCCGGGCACGCTCTCGGTGTGCGCGGCGAGCCCGACGGCGGCGACGTTACAGGCGCCCGTGCCGACGCCGAACAGCACGACGGCGGCCAGCAGCAGCCCCGGCGGGGCGGCCGGGCCGGCCGTCGCGGCCAGGACCGGCAGCGGGGCCAGGACGGTGAACCCCGGCGACCGCGGCGCGGCCGAGGCGCAGCCCGAACCGCCCCAGCAGCCGCCCGGTGGCGAACATCGCGGGCAGGGTGGCGAGGCCGCCGGCGAGCAGGATCGCGCCGAGCCGCCCGGGGCCGCCCGCCGCGTCGCACAGGACTGGCATCGCGGCCAGATAGGGCGCCCACAGCAGGCCGTACAGGGCGAACGTGGGCACCGGCCGGGCCTGGGCGGTCATGCCGCACCGCCGGCCACCCCGATGCTGGTTGTCGAGAACATGCCCATTCCTCCCCGGACGACGCTTGGCGACCACGTGCTGCGGAGGTCGCCGAGACATCGACGTTGACGAAACCATTGATCGGACCGTAACGATCCGGCCGGTCCCGGGGCATCTCGGTGAGTGCGTTGTGCCGGAGTTGGCCGCTCGTATTGACAGCGGCCCGGCGGTCATCCTATGTTTCGCCGAGCATGTCCGTAACCCGTCGATAGGTGCGACCGCCAAACGCACCGCAGGGTGGCCTCCGCCTGCCAGATTGCCGCCAAAGCTCGCGTTCGATGATCGCGATACATCCCATGTATGCCCTGCCTTGATCGTCCGGGATGCGCGACATGCCCGGGGTCTTCGGCGAGCCCTGATTCCTGCGTCATCGGTCTCATGTAGTCCGACAAGGAGCCGCGATGTCCCCCACTGCCTGGCGCCGGGCGCTCATGCCCGTCGTCGCCGCCGCCTCACTCGCCGGCACGCTGTTGTACACCGTCGTCCAGTCCGGGCCCGCCAGCGCCTCGACGACCGACGCCGCGTTCAACTCGAGTTCCGGCACCCTGGATGTGAACTACGGTTCATACCTGTCCAAGCACGACGTGGTCTACAACTCGCCGAACACGAACCCGCTGTACGGCCTGACCGTCGGCAACGGCCGGACCGGCGCGATGGTCTGGAACGCCAACCAGCTCTCGATGCAGGTGTCCGGAGTGGACCTGTCGGAGCAGTCGGCGTACGCGGCCGGCAACGTCAGCCTCACCACGACGCCGGCGATGAACACCGGGTATTCGACGTTCCAGCAGCGCCTGTCGCTGTACGACGGCACGCTGACGACGAAGTACGACACCAACCGCACGGTCACGATCATGGGCTCGCCCAACTCCGAGGTCATGGGCATCCATGTCGACGACACCCGGACGGGCGTCTCGAACATCACCCTCGAGCTGAGCCTGTGGGACCTCAACGCGGTCACCAACTCCGCCGACGTGCCGAACCTGACCACCTGGAAGACCGCGTCGACCTTCGCCGACGCGGGCGGCATCGGCATCTCCCGCGGCCAGGCCGACCCCAACGGATTCGGCTACACCCTGGCGGCGTCGGTGGAGGGTGCTGGGTACACGTCCTCGACGGTCAACGGCACCCGCGTCCGGCTGACCATCACGCCGTCGTCGAGCTACACCATCTGGTTCACGGCCGCGTCGCGGATCAACGCGCCGAACCGGGACTCCGTCACCCAGGCGCGCAACCAGCTCGCCTCGGTGAAGTCCACCGGCTACGGCACCACGTTCACCAACTACAAGAACTGGTGGCACAGCTTCTGGGGCAGGTCGTTCGTGCAGTACGGCGGCAGCAACGACGCCGACTACCTGGAGAACGCCTACTACCTGTCGACCTACATGATCGCCGCCGGTGGGTTCGGCAACTACCCGGTGCACTTCATCAACGGGGTGTTCCGCGCGACGCAGGACAACACCAAGTGGTCCAACGGCTACTGGTACTGGAACCAGCGAGATGTCTACAACTCGTTCCTGGCATCGAACCACACCGACATGATGTCGACGTTCAACCGGCTCTACAGTCGCAACCAGGGCGCGCTGACGTCCTATACGCAGACGCGGTACGGGGTCGGCAACGCGTTGTGGGTGCCCGAGACGATGGGCTGGGACGGCAACGCCCGCGGCACCGTGGGCAGCGACTACGTCAACGACATCTACTCCACCGGCACCGAGGCCGCCTACAACATGTACCTGCAGTACCGGTACACCAACGACACCGCGTATCTGCAGAACACGGTCTACCCGTTCATGCGCGACGTGCTGCGCTTCTACCAGAACCGGTTCCAGCTGCAGAACAACGAGTGGGTCATGCCCAACTCCAACGCGCATGAGACGTACTGGGATGTGAAGAACGCGATCACCGACCTCGCCGCGGTGCGGCTGCTCGCCCCGATCGCCATCCAGGTCGCCACCGACCTCAACGTCGACAGCGGGCTGCGCACGCAGTGGCAGGACCTGGTCAACCGGATGCACCCGTATCAGGTGTCCAACGGCGCCTGGCTGCCGCACGACCCGCCCGCGCCGGCCCAGCAGCGCAACGGCGAGAACGTGTCCGCCGAGCTGATCTGGCCGTACGACCGCACCGGCATCGGCGCGAGCGACTACCAGACCGCGCTCAACACGTGGAACAGCCGGCCGAACCCCTACAGCAACGTGTGGGCCAACGACCACGCCCAGGCGGCCCGGCTGGGCCTCGGTGACCAGACCTTCAACGGCATGAAGACCATGCTGCAGCGCTACCAGAACTACCCCAACGGCATGACCAACAACACCAACGGCGTCTTCGAGTACCTCGGCATCCACCTGGTGGCGATGAACGAGGCGCTGATGCAGAGCTACAACGACAAGATCCGGGTGTTCCCGGCCGCGCCGACGTTCGGCGGCTTCGTCGGCAAGTTCACGCTGCTGGCCAAGGACGGCTTCCTGGTCTCCTCCGAGCGGGAGGGCGGCGAGGTCAAGTACGTCGGCCTGCGCAGCCTGCACGGCAAGCAGGCCCGGGTGGTCAACCCGTGGGGCACCCAGCAGGTCCGGGTCCGGCGGACCTCCGACAACGCGATCATCACCACCTCGACCGCGTCGGAGATCAGCTTCGCCACCGCGGCGAACACCAACTACGTCGTGGAGCGCACCGCGAAGCTGCTGTCGGCCTACTCGGCGACCACGCTGACCGGCACGCAGAACAACGGCGTGAAGTCGCTGTCCGGCACCGCGTCCACCCTCGGCATCGGCGGCGGCAGCCAGCCCGGCGGTGGCCCGACGTTCTACGGCGACATCAACTACGGCGGTTCGGCGGTCACGCTCGGCGTCGGCGACTACGACCTCGGGCAGTTGCAGGCGGCCGGGATCGCCAACGACAGCGTCTCCTCCATCCGGGTGCCGTCCGGCTGGACCGTCGCCGGGTTCCAGCACAGCGGCTTCGCCGGGACGCAGTGGACGTTCACCGCCGACAACCCGAACATGATCAACACCGGCAACAACGACGCGATCTCCTCGGTGCGCATCACCAGGAGCTAGATCCGCCCGCACCTGGTCGTGGATCGCCGTCCCGGCGGCGATCCACGACCTCCGCCGACGATGAGGTTGCCGACAAGGAGCCGCGATGTCCTCCGCTTCCTGGCGCCGGGTGCTCATCCCCGTCGCCGCCGTCGCCGCGCTGCTGGCCGGCGCGGTGCTGTACGCAGCCGTCCGGTCCGGGCCCGCCGACGCCGGCCCGACGTTCTACGGCGACGTCAACTACGGCGGTTCGGCGGTCACGCTCGGCGCCGGCGACTACGACCTCCCGCGGTTGCGGGCGGCCGGGATCGCCAACGACGGCGTCTCCTCGGTCCGGGTGCCGTCCGGCTGGACCGTCACCGCGTTCCAGCACCGCGGCTTCCTCAGCACGCTGTGGACGTTCACCGCCGACAACCCGGACACGGTCAACACCGGCGGCCGCGACGTGATCTCCTCAATGCGCATCATCCGGACCTAGCGGGCCGCAATACCACCGATGTATGCAGCGGAGATCCGCTCCGATGCCCGTTCAGGCCTCGATCTGGCCGCTATTCATCCGATGAAAGTGTTGACAGCTCGGCTGCCTTCTTGCCACAGTCGTCAACGACGACGGCAATCCACGGCACCCGTCCGCGGACCGTCGTCACCGCAGGTGCGTCGGCGCGCTCCTCCAGCAATGTGAAGGAGTCCGTCGATGCCGAGGCGTCGCGTCCGTTCGCCACCGATGCCACCCGTGCCGGTCCCGCCGCCGGCCGTGTCTGCGCCCGCGTGATCGCCGTGCCCGCCACACCGCACGCGCCGGCCTGTTCCCCGTCACCGCCGCCGGTCACCCCTGGTCCGCGTCCCTGACGCGGCGGTGAGCGCTCGCCGCCATGAGCCGCTCACCCGCGTTCCCGCCGCCACCCCTCCGCCGCACGCCACCGGACCTGCCGGGTCCGGGAAGGAGCGCCGCATGCACGCCCGGTCCCTCGGACATCGAAAAATTTCCAGACAACGATGGGTATATGCCGCCGTCCTGCTGTTGATCGCCTGGGCGGCTACGGTCGTGGCCGAGGCGCCACCGGCCGGGGCGCACACCGTCATCACCGCTGCCGACTGGCAGCAGGTCGAGCTGGCCCGCGGGGTCGCCGAGGTCGGCGAACCCATGACCCTGGCCGTGCTGCCCGACCGTTCGGTGCTGCACACGGCGCGCAACGGCACGCTGCGCCGCACCGACGTCAACGGCACCACGTCGGTCGTCGCGAACATCCCGGTGTACACACACGACGAAGAGGGTCTGCAGGGCGTCGCCGTCGACCCCAACTTCGCCAGCAACCGGTACATCTACTTGTACTACGCCCCGCCGTTGTCGACGCCGGGCGGCGACGCACCGGCCACCGGCACCGCCGCGACCTGGAACACCTGGCGGGGCGTCAACCGGCTGTCCCGGTTCACGCTGAGCACGAGCTGGGCGCTGAGCGGCGAGGCGATGATCATCGAAGTGGCGACCGACCGGGGCATGTGCTGCCACGTCGGCGGTGACATCGACTTCGACGCGGCCGGCAACCTGTTCCTCACGACCGGCGACGACACGAACCCGTTCGACTCCGCCGGCTACGCGCCGATCGACGAGCGGACCGACCGCAACCCGGCGTACGACGCGCAGCGCTCCGCCGGCAACACCAACGACCTGCGCGGCAAGATCCTGCGGATCAGGCCGAACGCGACCGGCGGCGGGTACACGGTGCCGGCCGGCAACCTGTTCGCGCCCGGCACGGCCAACACCCGGCCGGAGATCTACGCGATGGGCTTCCGCAACCCGTTCCGGATGAACGTCGACAAGGCCACCGGCGTCGTCTACGTCGGCGACTACGGGCCGGACGCCGGCACCACCAGCGCCACCCGCGGCCCGAGCGGCCAGGTCGAGTTCGACCGGGTGCCGTCGCCGGGCAACTACGGCTGGCCGTACTGCACCGGCACCAACACCACGAACGAGACGTACAACGAGTGGAACTTCGCCACCAACGCCACCGGGCCGAAGTACAACTGCACGGGCGGCCCGACGAACAACTCGTTCCGCAACACCGGCCAGGGCACGCTGCCGGCCGCGCGCCCGTCGTGGATCCGCTACGCCGGTGACGCCGGTTCGCCGCCGGAGTTCGGCAGCGGGTCCGAGTCGCCGATGGGCGGTCCGGTGTACCGCTACGACGCCGCGAACCCGTCGACGGTGAAGTTCCCGGCCGACTTCGACGGGCACTACTTCGCCGGCGAGTTCGGCCGCCGCTGGATCAAGACCGTGCACGTCAACGGCGACGGTTCGCCGGGCAGCATCATCGGCTTCCCGTGGACCGGCACCCAGGTCATGGACATGGCGTTCGGCCCGGACGGCGCGCTGTACGTGCTGGACTACGGCACCGGCTTCGGCAGCCCGGACTCGTTCTCGGCGCTGTACCGCATCGAGTACATCGGCCGGGGCACCAACCGCGCGCCGATCGCCCGCGCGGCCGGGACCCCGACGTCCGGCCCCGCGCCGCTGACAGTCGCCTTCTCCTCCGCCGGCTCCAGCGACCCGGACGGCAACCCGATCACGTTCTCGTGGGCGTTCGGCGACGGCACGACCTCGACCGCGGCCAACCCGACGAAGACGTACAGCGCCGCCGGCACCTACACGGCCACGCTGACCGTCCGGGACAACGCCAGCCCACCGGCGACGGCGACCGCGAGCGTGCAGATCAGCGTCGGCAACACGGCCCCGACGGTCACCGTCGTCACGCCGGTCAACGGCCAGCTGTTCAACTTCGGCGACACGGTGCCGTACCAGATCCAGGTCACCGACCCGGAGGACGGCACGATCAACTGCAGCCGGGTCCGCATGACCTACCTGCTCGGCCACGACAGCCACGCACACCAGATCACGTCGCAGACCGGCTGCTCGGGCACGATCACGGTGCCGGTCGACGGCGAGCACGACGCCGCCGCGAACGTCTTCGGGGTGTGGGACGCCGAGTACACCGACAACGGCGGCATCACCACGCACAAGCAGAGCATCACCCAGCCGCGACACCGGCAGGCCGAGCACTTCGGGGCGATGTCCGGCGTCGGGCTGTTCGACAAGACGACCGCCGAGGGCGGGCGGACCGTCGGCGACATCCAGAACGGCGAATGGATCAGCTTCACGCCGTACGCGCTGAGCGGCGCGACCTCGTTCACGGCCCGGGTCTCCTCGGGCGGCCCGGGCGGCACCCTGTCGCTGCGCGCCGGCTCGGCCACGGGCACGCTGCTCGGCAGCGCCGCGGTGCCGAACACCGGCAGCTTCGAGACGTTCACGAACGTCACCGGCACCCTGTCCAACCTGCCGGCCGGCACCACCACGCTGTTCCTGGTCTTCACCGGCGGCGCGGGCGCGCTGTTCGACGTGGACGCGTTCACCATCAACAGCGGCGGCCCGCCGCCGTCGAACCTGGCGCTGAACAAACCGGCGACCGCGGACAGCCAGTGCGCGGCGACGGAGGCACCGGCGAAGGCCGTGAACGGCACGGTCAACGGTGGCAACGCCGACAAGTGGTGCTCGGTGGGCGCCACCAAGTGGCTGCAGGTCGACCTGGGCACCAGCCAGTCGGTCAGCCGGGTCGTCGTCCGGCACGCCGGGGCCGGCGGGGAGAACGCCGCGTGGAACACCCGCGACTTCGACATCCAGGTGAGCACCAACGGCACCACCTGGACGACCGTCGCGTCACCACGCGGAAACACCGCGAACGTCACCACCCACACGTTCGCCGCGACGAACGCCCGCTATCTGCGGCTGAACGTCATCGCACCGACCAGCAACACCGACACCGCCGCCCGGATCTACGAGTTCGAGGCCTACGCCAGCTGACGCCTCCGGTGGGCGGGGCTCCGGCCCCGCCCACCGGCCTGCTACGCCCGAAGGGAAGCAGAGACCATGATTCTCCGTAGAGTGCTCGGCGTCGCCACGGTCACGGCGGCGCTGCTCGCCCTCGCCCACGCCCCGCAGAGCCAGGCCGCCGACGCCGCCTACGACGTCCTGGTGTTCTCCAAGACCGCAGGATTCCGGCACGACGCGATCCCGGCCGGCATCCAGGCGATCCGCGATCTGGGCGCCGCGAACAACTTCACCGTGACCGCCACCGAGGACGCGGGAGCGTTCACCACCGGCAATCTCGCCCAGTACGAGACCGTCGTGTTCCTCAACACGACCGGCGACGTGCTCAACGACACCCAGCAGACCGCCTTCGAGTCCTACATCCGAGGCGGTGGCGGTTACGTCGGCGTGCACGCGGCGGCGGACACCGAATACGGCTGGCCCTTCTACGGCTCCCTGGTCGGCGCGTACTTCGCCTCGCACCCGGCGATCCAGCAGGTGAACGTCCGCGTCGAGAACCGCGCGCACGCGGCGACCGCGCACCTGCCGCAGGTCTGGACCCGCACCGACGAGCTGTACAACTACCAGACCAACCCGCGCTCGACCGCCCGCGTCCTGGCGAACCTGGACGAGAGCTCCTACTCCGGCGGGACGATGGGCGCGGACCACCCGATCACCTGGTGCAAGACCGTCGACAGTGGACGGTCGTTCTACACCGGACTCGGGCACACCATCGCGTCATACACCGAGGCGAACTTCCGCAACCAGCTCCTCGGCGGCATCCGGTACGCGGCCGCCCGGACGAAGGCCGACTGCCGCCCGGAGACCGGGTACACCACGCTGTTCAACGGATCGACGACCGGCTGGTCGCAGGCCGGCCCCGGCAGCTTCACCAACAGCGACGCCACCCTGACGTCCGTCGGCGGGCTGGGCCTGCTGTGGTACTCGGCGAAGGAGTTCCGGGCGTACTCGCTGAAGCTCGACTGGCGGATGCCCGGCGACGACAACTCGGGCATCTTCGTCGGCTTCCCCGCCAGCACCGACCCGAACTCGGCGATCAACAACGGCTACGAGATCCAGATCGACGCCACCGACACCGACGACCGGACCACCGGGTCGATCTACGGCTTCAAGTCCGCCGACCTCGCCGCCCGCAACGCCGCCCTGAACCCGCCCGGCGAGTGGAACACCTACGAGATCCTCGTCGAGGGGGAGCGGCTGCGGGTGTACCTCAACGGCCGGCTCATCAACGACTTCACCAACACCGTGCCGGCGCGTTCGCTGGTCCAGGGGTACATCGGCATCCAGAACCATGGCACGGGCGACGACGTGTCGTTCCGCAACGTCCGCATCAAGGAGCTGCCGGGCGGGGACACCACGCCGCCGACGGTGCCGGGCAACAACCGGGTGACCGCGACGACGTCCAGCAGCATCGCGCTGGCCTGGAACGCCTCGACCGACAACGTCGGGGTCAGCGGCTACGACGTGTTCCGGGAGAACGGCGCGACCGACGTCCTGGTCGGCTCGCCGACCGGCACCACCTTCACGGTCGGCGGCCTGGCCGCGGGCACCGGCTACACGTTCTACGTCGTGGCCAGGGACGCGGCCGGCAACCGCTCCGGCGCCTCGAACGTGGTGACCGCCACCACGACCGGTGCCCCGAGCACCAACCTTGCGCTGAACAAACCGGCGACCGCGGACAGCCAGTGCGCGGCGTCGGAGGCGCCGGCGAAGGCGGTGAACGGCACGGTCAACGGTGGCAACGCCGACAAGTGGTGTTCGGTGGGTGCGTCGAAGTGGTGGCAGGTCGATCTGGGCTCGAGCCAGTCGGTGAGCCGGGTCGTCATCCGGCATGCCGGGGCGGGTGGGGAGAACGCGGTGTGGAACACGCGTGATTTCGACGTCCAGGTGAGCACCAACGGCACGACGTGGACGACGGTCGCGTCGCCGCGCGGGAACACGGCCAACGTCACCACGCACACGTTCGCCGCGACGAACGCCCGCTATCTGCGGCTGAACGTCATCGCACCGACCAGCAACACCGACACCGCCGCCCGCATCTACGAGTTCGAGGCCTACGCCAGCTGAGCGCCGAGGGGCCCTGCCATTGCCGTCCAGGCACGGCAGGGTCCCTCGACCTTGGCTTCCCACGATCGGCTAGGCGGGCAGGAACCACTGTTGGTTGGCGCCGCCGGTGCAGTCCCAGATGGTCACCTGGGTGCCCCAGGTGGTGGACCAGCCGGGGAGGTCGAGGCACCTGCCGGAGTTCGGGTTGCGCAGTGCACCGTTGGGCTGCGGCTGCCAGATCTGGGCGCCGGTGCCGTTGCAGTCCCACAGCTGCACCAGGATCGGCGGCGGCAACTTCTGGTCCCAGGACATGATCAACTACGACATCAGCAACACCGGCGCCTGGCAGATCGCGAAGAACACCAGCGGCGGCATCCTGACCACCCTCGCCTCCGGCACCCGCTCGGCGCTGGGACTGAACACCTGGCACAACGTCAAGCTCGGGTTCTCCGGCAACCAGATCACCGCCACCGCCGACGGGGTCACCCTCGGCAGCGTCACCGACCGGTCGTTCGTCACCGGACAGGTCGGCGTCGGCGTCGTCGGGTACCAGACCAACCAGTTCGACAACCTCAGCGTCACCGCCAACCCGGCCGGCAACCTCGGCGGCATCCTCAAGGGCCAGGAGTTCGGCCTCTGCGTCGACGTCCCCGGCTACAGCACCACCAACGGCACCGCCGTCAACCTGTGGAACTGCAACGGCGGCACCAACCAGAGCTGGACGCTCACGCCGGCGAAGCAGCTGCAGTACGGCAGCAAGTGCCTGGACGTGAACGGCGGCGGGACCGCGGACGGCACCGTCGTGCAGATCTACGACTGCAACGGCTCCGGCGCGCAGCAGTGGAACGTCAACCCGGACGGGTCCGTCGTCAACGTCGGCTCCGGCAAGTGCCTCGACGCGACCGGCCACGGCACCGCCAACGGTGTCCTGCTGCAGATCTGGACCTGCAACGGCGGGACCAACCAGAGGTGGGCGCGCAGCTGATGAAACTCTGATCACGCTGGTCGTGGCCGTCCTGGCGACGGTCGCGGCCGGCGTGGTCGGCGCGGACCCGGTCGTTGATCCGCGCACTCCATCGAGCCCCGGCACGCGGGCGCCCCACCGGGCTGTTCGGCAAGCCGGCACAGTTGCTCGCGATCATCCGTCGTGTCCTGCGAAGGGCGCGTGCGCCGTCACCCCGGACGGTGTGAGCGTAGGCAGTGCAACAGTCCGCGCAGTGCTGGATGCGGTGGGTCTGGTCGGATGGGGTCGATGATGGGTGCAACAGTCCGGGTGCCGGTTCGCAGTGCCGACCGGGTGGTGGAGGCGGTCCGGGCGGCCGGGGTGCGCTACGTCTTCGGCGTTCCGGGAGCGAAGATCGACGCCGTCTTCGACGCGTTGACGGACTCGGGTCTCGAACTGGTGGTGTGCCGGCACGAGCAGAACGCGGCGTTCATGGCGGCCGCGATGGGCCGGCTGACCGGTGTGCCGGGCGTGGTGCTGGTGACGTCGGGACCCGGCACCGCCAACCTGACGACAGCTCTGGTGACCGCCAACACCGAACAGGATCCGGTGGTCGCGTTGTGCGGGGCCGTGAACCGTGCGGACCGGCTCAAACGCACGCACCAGTCGATGGACGCCGCCGCGCTGCTCACCACGGTCACGAAGTTCACCGGCGAGGTGGATCACCCGGACGACGTGCTGGAGACGGTGGTCAACGCGTTCCGCGCGGCCGCCACGGCACCGTGCGGATCGGCCGCCGTGGTCCTGCCGATGGACGTGCTCGCCGAGACGACCTCCTCCGGCCCGATCAAGGCCATGACACCGGCTTCGCTCGGCGCCGCGCCGCACCAGGAGGTCCAGCGTGCGCTGCAGATCATCCGGAGCGCGCAGCGGCCGGCGTTGCTGGTCGGGGCACGTGGCGCCGATCCGGACAGTTGCGCCGCGATCCGCAGGCTGGTCAGCGACACCGCGCTCCCGGTGATCGAGACCTTTCAGGGCGCGGGCGTGGTCTCACACGATCTGGAGGACCACTACGTCGGCAGGGTCGGACTGTTCCGCAACCAGCCGGGTGACGTGATCCTGGCCCGCGCCGACGTGGTGATCACGGTCGGATTCGATCAGGTGGAGTACGACCCGGCACTGTGGAACGCCGGCACGGACCGTCCGATCATCCACGTCGACACCGTGCCCGCGGGCATCGACACCGCCTACCAGCCGGCGGTCGAACTGCGCGGCGACGTGGCAGCGACGCTCACCGACATGGCGAAATCGCTGTCCGGGATGCAGGTGGCCGATGCGTTCAGGACCGAGATCGCCGGCCAGCGACGCGCGCTGGCCGCGATCGACGACGCCGCCCGGGCGGGAGCGCACACGGCCCGGGGGCTCAACCCGGCGGCACTCGTGCTGAGACTGCGGGAACTGCTCGACGACAACGCGACGGTGGCCTGTGACGTCGGCTCGAACTACATCTACATGGCCCGGCATTTCCGGGTCTACGAGCCGCGGCACCTGCTGTTCTCCAACGGCCAGCAGACGCTGGGTGTCGGCATGCCATGGGCCATGGCCGCGAGCCTGGTCCGGCCCGGCACCCAGGTCGTGTCGGTCTCGGGCGACGGGGGGTTCCTGTTCTCCGCACAGGAACTGGAGACAGCCACCCGGCTCGGCCTGACGTTCACCCACGTGATCATGCGGGACAACAGCTACGACATGGTCGGCTTCCAGGAGGAACTGAAGTACGGCCGCAGGTCCGGCGTCGTGCTCGGCGACTACGACATCGTCAGGTACGCCGGCGCGTTCGGTGCCCGCGGCTACCGGGTCAGCACGGAGCAGGAGTTCACCACCGCGTTGCGCCAGGCACTGGACGAGGGCGGTCCATCGATCATCGACGTGCCGGTCGACTACAGCAACAACACCGGCCTCGCCGCCGAACTGCACGCGGATCTCTTCGAGTGACCGCGCTCGAGCGTGAGGGGAGCGACGTTGGCCGAGCCACGGCACGCCGATGACGGGTTCCGCCGATGGTCCAGGACCGTGCTCGCGCACCGTTTCGGCGGCGTGGGCGCCCAGCACGACGCCGGTCGGGCCCGGGAGGTGTACCAGTCCTCAACCATGGGAGCGTTGCTGGACGGCATCTACGAGGGCGAGGTGACGATCGGAGAACTGCTGACCCACGGCGACTTCGGCCTGGGCACGTTCAACGAACTCGACGGCGAGATGGTCATTCTCGACGGCATCTGCCACCACCTGCGGGCGGACGGCAGCGTCCAGGTCGCCGCCACCACCGACCTGACCCCCTTCGCCGCGGTCGCCTACTTCACGCCCGACATCACGATCCCGGTCACCGCGCCCGCGACCCGGGCGGAAGCCACCGCGGTCATCGACACGAACCTCCGCAGCGAGAACCTCATCTACGGGATCCGGATCACCGGAACATTCAGCTCGGTGCGGACCCGGACCGTCCGGAAGCAGACCGCACCCTACCCGCCGCTGACCGAGGCGACCGCCGGGCAGGCGGAGACCGACTTCCACGACGTGACCGGGACCCTGGCCGGATTCCGGATGCCCGCCTACGAGCAGGGCGTCTCGGTCGCCGGCTACCACCTGCACTTCGTCGACGACGCCCGGTCCCACGGCGGGCATGCCCTGGCCTTCCGGCTGGCCGCCGGCACGATGCAGATCTGCACCTTCACCGACCTGCACCTGAGCCTGCCGACGTCGGGTCCGTTCCTGGACGCCGATCTCACGTCCACCAATCTCTCGGAGCGCATTCACCAGACCGAAGGCGGCTGAGCCGAGGCCGCCGGAGGCCGTGGCGGCTGTCAGCCGCCGCTGTCGTCGAGTTCGGCGCCTTCGGGGATGGTGTCGTCGTCGCGGTCGTCCAGCCAGTTCTGCGGGAGGACGACCTTCGCCGGGGTGCCGGTGCGGCCCCTCGGCTGGCCGAGGATCTCGCGGGGGAAGGGTACGTCCGGGTCGAGCTGGGCCAGCAGGTCGCCGAGTTCGGCCAGGGACGACGAGGTGGCCATGGCGGCGCGGAGTTCGCCGCCGGCGGGGAAGCCCTTCAGATACCAGGCGACGTGCTTGCGGAAGTCGGTGACGCCTTCCTTCTCCCGGCCCCACCATTCGACGAGCAGCGTTGCGTGGCGGAGCATCAGGGCGGCGACTTCGCCCTGGGTCGGGAAGGCGCGGTCGGTGCGACCCGCGAAAGCGGCGGCCAGGTCGGCGAAGAGCCACGGCCGGCCGAGGCAGCCCCGGCCGATGACCACGCCGTCGCAGCCGGTGGAGGACATCATGCGCAGGGCGTCCTCGGCTTCCCAGATGTCGCCGTTGCCGAGGACCGGGATGTCGAGGGCCTGCTTCAGTTCGGCGATCGCCGCCCAGTTGGCCTCGCCGGAGTAGCGCTGGGCGGCGGTGCGGGCGTGCAGCGCGACCCACGCCACGCCCGCGTCCTGGGCGATGCGGCCGGCGTCGAGCATGGTCTGGTGGTCGTCGTCGATGCCGATGCGCATCTTGATCGTCACGGGCATGCCGGCCGCGCCCTCGACGGCGGAGCGCACGATGTCGCCGAACAGCTTGCGCTTCCAGGGCAGGGCGGAGCCGCCGCCGCGGCGGGTGACCTTGGGCACCGAGCAGCCGAAGTTCATGTCGATGTGGTCGGCGAGGTCCTGCTCGACGACCATCTCGACGGCCTTGCGGATGGTGGCGGGGTCGACGCCGTACAGCTGCAGGCTCCGTGGCCGTTCCAGGGCGCCGAACTGGATCATGCTCATGGTCTTGGGGTTGCGCTCGACCAGGGCGCGGGTCGTGATCATTTCGCAGACGTAGAGGCCGGCGCCCTGTTCGCGGCAGAGTTGCCGGAAGGCCACGTTGGTGATGCCCGCCATGGGGGCGAGGACCACGGGCGGGTCGACGGGGTAGGGGCCGAGGCGCAGCGTCACCCCTCGAGCATGGCACGGCGGCACGGCGCGGCGGCCTACCGGGCCTCGGCGAACAGCTTGCCGAGGCGCAGCAGGCCGTCGGCCAGGTCCTCGTCGCTGAGGACGTAGGAGAGCCGGAAGTAGCCGGGGGTGCCGAACGCCTCGCCTGGGACGAGCGCGACCTCCGCCTCCTCCAGCACCAGGTCGGCCAGCTCCGCCGAGGTCCGTGGGCGGCGGCCGCGCAGCTCGCGGCCGAGGAGGCCCTTGACGGACGGGTAGGCGTAGAAGGCGCCGGCGGGCTCGGGGCAGGAGACGCCGGGCATCTCGTTGAGCATCCGCACGGTGATCTGCCGGCGGCGGTCGAACGCGGCCCGCATCCGCTGGACGGCGGAGAGGTCGCCGGAGACCGCGGCGAGCGCGGCCGCCTGCGCGACGTTGGACACGTTGGAGGTGCTGTGCGACTGCAGGTTGGTCGCGGCCGCGATCACGTCGGTGGGGCCGATCATCCAGCCCACCCGCCAGCCCGTCATCGCGTAGGTCTTCGCGACGCCGTTGAGCACGATCACCTTGTCGGCGAGTTCCGGCACGGCGGTGGCGATGCTGGTGAAGACCGCGTCGCCGTAGGTCAGGTGCTCGTAGATCTCGTCGGTGACGACCCACAGCCCGTGCGCCGCGGCCCAGCGGCCGATCCGCAGCACCTGGTCGGGCGGGTACACCGCGCCGCTCGGGTTCGACGGGGAGACGAAGAGGATCGCCGTGGTGCGGTCGGTGCGGGCCGCCTCCAGTTGCTCGACGGATGCGAGGTAGTCCGACGTCTCGTCGGTGACCACGTCGACCTGGACGCCGCCGGCGAGCTTGATCGCCTCCGGGTAGGTGGTCCAGTACGGCGCGACCACCAGCACCTCGTCGCCCGGGTCGAGGATGGTGGCGAACGCCTGGTAGACGGCCTGTTTGCCGCCGTTGGTGATGAGCACCTGGCCCGCCCGCGCCGCGTATCCGGAGTCGCGCAGCGTCTTGGCCGCCACCGCCTCGCGGAGCTCGGGCAGGCCGCCCGACGGCGTGTACTTGTGAAAGCGCGGCTCGGCGCAGGCGCGCTGCGCGGCCTCGACGATGTGTTCTGGCGTCGGGAAGTCGGGTTCGCCGGCGCCGAAGGGCAGCACCGGCCGGCCGGCCGCCCGCATTGCCTTGGCCTTCGCGTCGACGGCGAGGGTGGCTGACTCCGCGATACCGGCGATACGCGCTGCAATACGGCTCATATCGCCACCGTGGCACGCCATTCCCCGGATCGTCATCCGTATTTTCGCCCGCTCGTGATCCGTCCGCATCAATGAGGAGCAAGGCCGGACGTGCGCACAAATGATGCTCGTTGCTGCTCGCTAAGAGCTGGGACGAAGCAGGTGTACGCATCCCGAAGTGCTGGAACGCGGAAGGCCCAAAACGGGCACGACCATGAACGATGCGCGAAGTTGCGTGGTGGAGCGCTCCCAAATGCACCCGTAAAAGCCCCGTGTGCCGTTCCTTGTGTGACTTGTCATATGGCGCTGCCAAATTGCGGAATACCGCTTTACGGTGTGCCGCACACGGGAACCCTAACGATGGCTCGGCCGCACCAGTAAGGGTAGTGGAGGCTTCAGTGGAGAAGTTCGTCTATGACTTCGAAGAGGGTAACCGGGACCTCAAGGATCTCCTCGGCGGCAAGGGAGCCAACCTCGCCGAGATGACCAACCTCGGCCTGCCGGTCCCGCCCGGGTTCACCATCACCACCGACGCGTGCCGCGCCTACCTGAAGACGGGCCGGCTGCCCGACGGGATGGACCGGCAGGTCGGTGAGCACCTCGCCGCGCTCGAGGCCAGGATGGGCCGCAAGCTCGGGGACCGGCACGACCCGCTGCTCGTCTCCGTCCGGTCCGGGGCGAAGTTCTCGATGCCCGGCATGATGGAGACGGTGCTCAACGTCGGGCTCACCGACGACAGCGTCGACGGGCTCGCCGCGCAGGCCGGCGGCGACGAGCGGTTCGCCTGGGACTCCTACCGGCGGCTGATCCAGATGTTCGGCAAGACCGTGTGCGAGGTGCCGGGCGAGGAGTTCGAGCACGCGCTCGACGACGCGAAACACGCCGTCAGGACGAAGGACGACCTGGGGCTCGACGCGGCCGCGCTGCGGACACTGGTGCGGGAGTACAAGGCGATCTTCAAGCGGCACACCGGGCGCGACTTCCCGCAGGACCCCCGTGAGCAGCTCGACCTCGCCGTCAACGCGGTCTTCAGCTCCTGGAACGCCGACCGGGCCGTGCTGTACCGCCGCCAGGAGCGCATCCCGACCGACCTCGGCACGGCCGTCAACGTGGTCGCCATGGTCTTCGGCAACCTCGGCGCCGACTCGGGCACCGGCGTGGCGTTCACCCGTGACCCGGCCACCGGCGAGTCCGGCGTCTACGGCGACTACCTCGCCAACGCGCAGGGTGAGGACGTCGTCGCCGGTATCCGCAACACCACGCCCCTCGAAGGACTCGCCGACGTCAACAAGAAGGCGTACGACGACCTTCTCACCATCATGGCGAAGCTCGAGGAGCACTACCGCGACCTGTGCGACATCGAGTTCACCATCGAGCGCGGCAAGCTGTGGATGCTGCAGACGCGGGTGGGCAAGCGGACCGCGGCGGCCGCGTTCGTCATCGCCACGCACCTCGTCGACGAGGGTGTCATCGACATGGACGAGGCGCTGCGGCGGGTCAACGGCGCGCAGCTGGCGCAGCTGATGTTCCCGACCTTCGACCTGTCACAGGAGCCCGCGCAGCTCACCCGGGGCGTCGGTGCGTCGCCGGGCGCCGCGGTCGGCAAGGCCGTGTTCGACGCCAAGCACGCGGTGGCCATGGCCAAGGAGGGGGAGCAGGTCATCCTGGTCCGCCGCGAGACCAACCCCGACGACCTGCCCGGCATGATCGCGGCGCAGGGCATCCTGACCAGCCGCGGCGGCAAGACCTCACACGCGGCCGTGGTCGCGCGCGGCATGGGCAAGACGTGTGTGTGCGGCGCCGACGACCTCGACGTCAACCTCCACAAGGGGCAGTTCACGGTGGACGGGCACGTGGTGTCCGAGGGCGACGTCATCTCCGTCGACGGCACCACCGGCCGGGTCTACCTCGGTGAGGTCCCGGTCCAGCCGTCACCGGTCGTGCAGTACTTCGAGGGCACGCTCGACGCCGAGGCCGACCCGCTGGTCAGCGCGGTGCACCGGATCCTCACGCACGCCGACGACACCAGAAGGCTGAAGGTGCGCACCAACGCCGACACCGGCGATGACGCCGCCCGGGCGCGCCGGTTCGGGGCCCAGGGCATCGGGCTGTGCCGGACCGAGCACATGTTCCTCGGCGAGCGCCGGGCCCTCGTCGAGCGGCTGATCCTGGCCCGCACCCCGCAGGACCGCGACGCGGCGCTGCGCGAGCTGCTGCCGCTGCAGCGGGCCGACTTCGTCGAACTGTTCCGCGAGATGCGGGACCTGCCGGTCACGGTGCGGCTGATCGACCCGCCGCTGCACGAGTTCCTGCCGCCGCTGGAGGACCTCGCGGTGAAGGTCGCGGTCGCGGAGGAACGTGGTCAGGATCCAGGGCACGACAAGGATCTTCTAGATGCGGTACGGCGAATGCACGAGGAAAACCCCATGCTGGGGCTGCGCGGTGTGCGGCTCGGACTGGTCATCCCCGGGCTGTTCGCGATGCAGGTCAGGGCGATCGTCGAGGCCGCGGCCCAGGTCGACGGCGCGCAACCGGAGATCATGGTGCCGCTCGTCGGCGCGGTGCAGGAGCTGGAGACGATCCGCGCCGAGGCCGAGAAGATCATCGGCGAGCACGACGTCGAGGTGAAGATCGGCACGATGATCGAGGTGCCCCGGGCGGCGCTGACCGCCGGTGACATCGCCCAGGCCGCCGATTTCTTCTCGTTCGGGACCAACGACCTGACCCAGATGGGCTGGGGCTTCTCCCGCGACGACGTCGAGGGTGCGTTCTTCTGGCGCTACCTGGAGCTGGGCATCTTCGGGGTGTCGCCGTTCGAGTCCATCGACCGCGACGGCGTCGGCCGGCTCGTGCGCATCGCCGTCGACGAGGGCCGGGCGGCCCGCCCGGAGCTGCACTTCGGGGTGTGCGGCGAGCACGGCGGCGACCCCGAGTCGGTGCACTTCTTCCATGAGGTGGGCCTGGACTACGTGTCGTGTTCACCGTTCCGGGTGCCCGTGGCACGGCTGGAGGCCGGCCGCGCGGCCGTAGCCGAGCAGTCGACCTCCGACAGCCGCTAGAACGAGGACGATCAGACGTCGAGCTCCCCCTCGGTGCGGGACAGCTGGTGCCGGGCCAGCGCAAGGTTGGCCCGGGACCGCAGCAGCGCCAGGTAGAGGAACAGCCCCTTGCCGGAACGGCCGGTGACCGGCCGGATCAGGTGGTACTGGTTGTTCAGCGTGATCAGGATGTCCTCGATGCCGTCCTTGAGGTTCAGCATCTCGATCGTGCGCATCTTGGCGCGGACCACGTCGGTGTTGCCGGCCGCGGCCACGGTCAGGTCCAGGTCCTTCGAACCGCCGAGCACGCCGAGCGCCATACCGCTGTTGTAGTCCACCAGCGCGACGCCGATGGCGCCGTCGATGGTCATGAGTTCCTTGAGCGCCGTTTCCATGTCCGCCATGGCTACCTCCGTGAGCTTGATGGGGGGAGTGTCACCGGGTTTCGCTGCCGGGTCGTTCGTTCGTCTCGTTCGTCGGTGCGCCCCACCGTTGCGCCCTACCATCAGGCCGGCTCGGGGAGCGCCTGGGAGAAGGTGAGCGCGGCGGTGGCCACGATCCGCGAGACCACCGTGATCGCCCGCCGGGCCTCGTGATGCAGCCGTCCCACGTTCGTGCCGGCGCCGGCCAGCAGGACCAGCACGGCGCCGTTGCCGGCCAGGTACATGGCGACGTGGCCGCCGGTGCTGCTGATCAGCACCTCCTGGAAGTCCTCGTGGCCCGCGCTGTCGGCGATCCGCTGGCTGACGCCGAGACAGGCCGCCGCGAGCGCGGCCACACCCTCGACGACCACCGTCTCGGCGTCGTCGACGATGAGCAGGCCGTCGGTGCTGGCGACCAGGCAGCCGGTGAGCTCCGGCACGGCCCGGCGCAGCCGGTGCAGCTCCGCGAGCAGCTCGTCGCGCAGGTCCAGGTCGGTCGTCATCGCCGTGTCACCTCCATCTGAAGAAGCCGGTCTCACCGCAGAGACTGCAGCGCCGTGCGGATGCGTTTGAGCAGCGAGTCGTCGGGAGGCTTGTCGATCGCGCCGGGCAGCACCGCCAGGGTGCTGACCCCGGCCGGCAGGTGCCGCCGGGTGCCGGTCGGCGGGTCCTCGAACGTGAAGGTCCCCGGCACCCGCCGCGGCAGGATCTCCCGGCGGTCCGCGCCGTTCGTCTGCGGCGACGCTGCCGCGGCGGCGGGCACGGCGGCGGTTCCGGACGCCGCCGCCGGGGGTTCGGGCGGGACCGGCGGCTCCTCCGGCTCCGTGGCGAGGGGTGGCTCCACCAGTCCCGCCGCGGCGAGCCGCCGCACGTCCAGGGTCACCGCGTAGGCGGAGCAACCCAGCAGGCCGGCCAGCTCCTGCGGGGTGCGGTGGCCGTCGGCGTGCAGCACGATCTCCCACTGCAGCCCTGACACCAGCACACGGTCGAGACCCGGTCGCAGGACCGGCCGGACCGGGGCGGTGTCAGTGACGTCGGAGGGGTGCACCTCGTCGAGGATGCGCCGCTGCCGGACGACGTGGTCGCACAACTGGTCCGACGTCACCGTGCAGTCCGCGCCGAGCCAGTGCTCGATGTCCGGGGCGAAGCGGAGCTCGGCCCGGTCGGTCGACAGCACGAAGTACGCCGCGTCGTACAGGGCGCTGATCGCGCACAGCTCGATCTCGGCGGCGCTGACGTGCCCGCCCTCCACCAGGGCCCGGGCCGGCCGCGACGGGATGTTCTCCCAGACCCGCTCCTCGACCTTCCCGCAGGCGGTGAGGATCCGGTCGACGCTCGGCGCGGCCGGCGACTCGACGCCGTTGACCAGGCCGTCGCGGAGAAAGATGACGCCGCCGGGCTCGCCGACGACGGTCAGCGCGCCGGTCACCCCGAGGGCGGCGAGCTGGCCGAGGGCCTTGGCCGGGGTGACGCCCCGGCCGAGCTTCGGCTGCTGCTGCCGGGACTTCGCCGTGGTGTTCACGTCAGGTCTTCGGCGAGCGATCGGATGCGGCGGCGGGCGATCGCCAGGTTGCCCTCGGTCCGGTCGAGCCACACGTAGAGGACCAGCCGCGAGTCGAAGCCGGTGCGCACCGGCCGGATCAGGTGATACGCCGCGGACGTGCTGATGATGACGTCCTCGACGGTGTCGCCGGGCACCGCGGGGAGCGGCCGTAACGATGCGCTTTCGGCAAATTACCCCGAGCCACTTGATCAGCTACTCCGTGTGTTCGGGTGATAACCAGAAGCTGATCAGACATTGCTTTTTGCAAAATGCACGTTTACGGCACGGTGCCTCGGGAGACTCGCTAAGGTGGCGTCCCCGCGCGCATCGAGGCGGCTGCGACGGTCGTCGACCCGGCGTATGGTGAGTCCCCACGCCGACCACGGAGGTATGCATGGGGAGCCGGTGGGATGCCTTGATCGTCGATGCGCTCGACCCTGAGCGGCTCGGCCGGTGGTGGGCGGAAGTGCTCGACCAGCGGGTCGAGAGCGTGTCGCCACGGGAGGTCGTGGTCAGCCCCGGTGCCGACGGCCACCCACGGCTGATCTTCCTGCGCCACCCGGATCCCAAGCACGCCAAGAACCGCCTCCACCTCGACCTGCGCCCCGACGACCTGGACGCCGAGATCGAGCGCCTGGTCAACATGGGCGCCCGCCACGTCGACGTCGATCAGCCCGAGGACGCCACCTGGTTCGTCCTCGCCGACCCGGAGGGCAACGAGTTCTGCATCCTGCGAACCCCCGGATGAGCCGCCAGTGATCGACTTCGGCAGGGCGTACCGCTTGGCCGTCGCCGCGGGCCTCGGCCTGCTGACCGTGGCCGCCGGCGCGTTCGCGCTCTACAACGTCCGGCAGATCCTCGTGCAGGTCGTCATCGCGGTCTTCGTCGCGGTGAGCCTCGACCCTGCGGTCCGGCTGCTGATCCGCCGCGGGGTGCGCCGCTCGGTCGCGGTCGCCGTCATCGTCGTGCTCGCCCTGCTGATCCTCGTCGGGTTCGTCTGGTCGCTGGTCCCCACCCTCGTCGGGCAGGGCGGCGACCTGCTCCGCAACATCCCGCAGTATCTGCAGGAACTGCCCGAACGGTCGCAGACCTACCGCGAGGTGGCGGACCGCTACGGGCTGACGGAGAAGCTCACCGAATACGCCAGGACCCTGCCGGGCAAGATCGGCGGCGGCGCGCTCGGCGTCATCGCCGGCATCTTCAGCGCGATCCTCAACGTCCTGCTGGTCACCGTGCTCACGATCTACTTCATGGCCGACCTGCCCCGGATCCGGCGCGGGATCGTGCGGCTGGTGCCCCGGTCGGGCCGGCCCCGCGCGGCGCAGGCGATCAACGTCGTCGTCGACAAGGTCGGCGGCTACATGATCGGCAACCTGATCATCTCCCTGTTCGCCGGCGTGTCCTCGTTCGTCTGCCTGTTCCTGCTGGACGTGCCGTTCGCGCTGCCCCTTGCCTTCTTCGTCGCGATCACCGACCTGATCCCGCTCATCGGCGCCACCGTCGGCGCGGTCGGCTGCACGGTCGTCGCGCTGGTGACCGGCGACGTGTGGCCGAACGCCGTCGTCGTGGCGGCCTTCTTCCTGCTGTACCAGCAGCTGGAGAACTATCTGATCGCCCCGCGCGTGCTGCGCAACACCGTCGACCTGTCCTCGATCGCGGTGCTCCTCGCCGCGCTCGTCGGCGGCGCGACCCTCGGCGTGGTCGGCGCGCTCATGGCGATCCCGGTCGTCGCCGCGATCAAGGTCCTGATGACACCCGTGGTCGAGGCGCTCAACGAGCCGCCCGCGGAGCGGGACCCACCCGCGGCGCCGCCCGTGCCCATTCCGCCGCCGAGAGATCAGGGAACTGAGGAGACCTCTAAGCTCGAGGCGTGAGCCCGGACTTGAGCTTGGACACGGATCGCTTCGTGCACGAGCCGCAGAAGGATCGCACCACGACGTCCGCCGACAACGGGCGCGGGCCGTTCCAGCGGGACCGGGCCCGGGTGCTGCACTCCGCCGGGTTCCGCCGCCTCGCGGCCAAGACCCAGGTGCACACCGCCGGCGCCGACGCGTTCCTGCGCACCCGACTCACCCACTCCCTGGAGGTCGCGCAGCTCGGCCGGGAGATGGGTGCCCGCCTCGGCTGCGACCCCGACGTCGTGGACACCGCCGGGCTCGCCCACGACCTCGGCCACCCGCCGTTCGGGCACAACGGCGAGGACGCGCTCGACGAGGTCGCGCAGCCGTGCGGCGGCTTCGAGGGCAACGCGCAGACCCTGCGGGTGCTGACCCGCCTGGAGGCCAAGGTCCTGGCACCCGACGGCACCTCGGCCGGGCTCAACCTCACCCGCGCCGCGCTGGACGCGGTGTCGAAGTACCCGTGGCCCCGCCGCGACGGCTACCGCAAGTTCGGGGTCTACCCCGACGACGCGGCCGTCTTCACGTGGCTGCGCGACGGGCGCACCGACGATGAACGCTGCCTCGAGGCGCAGGTGATGGACTGGGCCGACGACGTCGCCTACTCCGTGCACGACGTCGAGGACGGCATCCACGGCGGCTACGTGCACCTGGCCACGCTGCGCGCCGACGCCGGCGAGCGCGCCGCGCTGTGCGAGGACGTCGCCGCCGCCTACTCCTCCGAGCGGGCCGCGGACCTGGAGGCCGTCCTGCTCGACCTGCTCGCCGACCCGGTCCTCGCGCCGCTGGACCATTACGACGGCAGCCACGCCGCCCAGGTCGCCCTGAAACGGGTGACGAGCGTCCTCACCGGCCGTTTCGCCGCCGCCGCCGTGTCAGCGACCAGGGCCGCGCACGGCGACGCGCCGGTGCGGCGCTATGCGGCCGGGCTCATCGTCCCGCCGCCGGTGCGGGCGCAGTGCGCGTTGTTGAAGGGCATCGCGCTGCGGTACGTGATGCGCCGCCCCGGCTCGAAACAGCGCTACGCGCAGGAGGTCACCATCCTGCAGGAGCTCGTGGCGGCGCTCGCCGACCGGTCGCCCGACGGGCTGGACGCGGTCTTCGCCCCGATGTGGCGGGCGGCGCCCGACGACGCGGCCCGGCTGCGGGTGGTCATCGACCAGGTCGCCAGCCTCACCGACCTGTCGGCGACGGCCTGGCACGAGCGGCTGCACCCGGCGGCGGTGTCCTAGGACCACTGTGCAGTGGCCGCTGAACCCGGTGGTAGCTGTGCGCGTGTGATCGGTGGCAGATCGCGGAGCGGTAGGGAAGGCTGGACGTATGGCTGACGAGCGGACATTTGTGATCGTGGGCGCGAGCCTCGCCGGGGCGAAGGCGGCGGAGACGCTGCGCGCCGGAGGCTTCACCGGCCGGATCGTGCTGATCGGCGAGGAAACGGAGCGCCCCTACGAGCGCCCACCACTGTCCAAGGCATACCTGCAGGGCGACGAGGACGCCCGCGGCAAGGCGTTCGTGCACCCGGAGGGGTGGTACGCCGAGAACGACGTCGACCTGCGCCTCGGCACCCGGGTCACCCGCGTCGACCCGGCGGCGCGGACCGTCACCCTCGACGGCGTCGACGAACTGCACTACGACAAGCTGCTGCTCACCACCGGGTCGCGGGTGCGCACCCTCGACGTGCCCGGCGCCGACCTGACCGGCGTGCGCTACCTGCGCACCGTCGACGAGGCCGACGCGCTGCTGGCGCACCTGCGCGCCGCCGCGCACGTGGTCGTCGTCGGCGCCGGCTGGATCGGCCTGGAGACCGCCGCCGCGGCCCGCAAGCACGGCACGACCGCCACCGTCGTCGAGGTCGCCGACCTGCCCCTGCAACGCGTGCTCGGCGACGAGGTCGCCACCGTTTTCGCCGACCTGCACCGGGCCAACGGCGTCCAGTTCCGCTTCGGCGCCTCCGTCGCCCGGTTCACCGGCATCGACGGCAAGCTCACCGGCGTCGTCCTCGCCGACGGCACCGAACTGCCCGCCGACGTCGCCGTCGTCGGCATCGGCATCCAGCCCAACACGGAGCTCGCCGTCGACGCGGGTCTCGAGGTCGACAACGGCATCGTCGTCGACGCCGCCCTGCGCACCTCCGACCCCGACATCTACGCCGCCGGCGACGTGGTCAACCTCGACCACCCCGGCCTGGGCCGGCGGCTGCGGGTCGAGCACTGGGCGAACGCCCTCAACGGCGGCAAGGTCGTCGCCGCGTCGTTGCTCGGCGAGGCCAGCTACGACCGGGTGCCGTACTTCTTCTCCGACCAGTTCGACCTCGGCATGGAGTACTCGGGCTTCGCCGCGCCCGGCGGCTACGACCAGGTGGTGTTCCGGGGCGGGACGTCGGTCGCGGACGGGTTCATCGCGTTCTGGGTCAAGGACGGCCGGGTCCTGGCCGGCATGAACGTCAACGTCTGGGACGTCACCGACGACATCCAGGCCCTCGTCCGCGCCGGCTGGGCCGGCACCGCCGTCGACCTCGAGGGGCTCGCCGACCCGAAGGTGGCCCTCGCGGACCTGCTCGGCTGACCGCCACCCGGTCAGCTCACGCACCCGCGGGACGACCTCGGCGGCGAACCGGCGGACCTGTTCGGCGTGGTCCGCGACCGGCCAGAACACGAAGGTGTCGAAGCGCAGGTCGTGGACCCAGCCGGCAGTTCACCCGCCGGTCCAGGTGCTCTACGCGCCCTCGGCCGCCGCCGAGCTCATCGCCGCCCTCGAGCCGCTCATCGCGTGGTCGAAGCGGCACCCCGAGGTGGTCCGACCGCCGGGCGGTTGCCGCCGCTGGCTATCCTGCACACATGTCGGAGCAGGTCAGGCTCGTGATCGCCGACGACCAGGCGATGATCCGGGCCGGCCTGCGGCTGGTCGTCGAGACCGCCGCCGCCGCGACGATCACCGTCGTCGGCGAGGCCTCCGATGGCGAAGAGGCGGTGGCCGCGGTCCACCGCCTGCGGCCCGACGTGCTCGTCATGGACATCGCGATGCCCCGCCTGGACGGCCTGTCCGCGGCGCGCCGGCTGCTCACCGGCCCGCGACCACCGAAGATCGTCCTGCTGACCATGTTCGACACCGACGAGCACCTGCACGCGGCGCTGCGGCTCGGGGTCAGCGGGTTCCTGCTCAAGGTGTCGCCGCCGGAGCAGCTCATCGACGCGGTCAGGGTCGCGGCGGCCGGCGACGCGCTCATCGACCCGGCGGTGACGACCCGGGTCATCGCGTCGTTCGCCGCCCGGCCGGAGCCGGTGCCCGCGCCCGAACTCGACACGCTGACCGGCCGCGAACGCGAGGTGCTGGAGCTGCTCGTCCGCGGGCTCTCCAACGCCGAGATCGGCGGGCGGTTGCTGGTCGGCGAGGCGACCGTGCGGACCCACGTCGGCCGGATCTTCCAGAAGCTGGGGCTGCGCGACCGGGTCCAGGCGGTCGTGTACGGCTACGAGGCGGGCATCGTCCGTCCCGGCGGATGACCGCCGCACCCGCCGCACCCGCACGCTGGCGGGCGTCGTGGCTCGACGCCCTCCTCGCCGTCGCCGTCGCCGGGGCGGGGATCGTCGAGGCCTACGGGCGGGCCGGCCCCGGACCCGGACACGTGCACCGGCCGGACCTGGTCGCCGCGGGTGCCCTCGTCGCGGGCGTGCTCCTGCTCCTGCGCCGCCGGTTCCCGGTCGGGACGCTGGCCGCGCTGACCGCACTGTCGGCCGTGTTCCGCGTCGCCGTCACCGACGACGACTACCCCCTGGCCGCCTGGCAGTTCTACTCGAACCTGATCCTGATCCACACGGTCGGCAGCCAGTCCACCGGGCCGCGCCGGCGGGCCGCCGGCGTCCTCGCCGTCCTCGCCGCCTACGCGCTGCTGCAGACCCTGCCCGGTCAGGACGTCGCCGAGAGCCTGATCGGCGCCATTTTCATGGGCGTCGCCTACGGCAGCGGCATCCTGCTGCGCCGGCAGACCCAGCGGACGGTCCGGATGGCGCAGCGGGCGGCGGTCGCGGCCACCGACGAGCGCACCCGCATCGCCCGCGAACTGCACGACGTCATCTCCCACAACGTCAGCCTGATGACCTTGCAGACCGGTGGCGTACGGCTGCTGCTCGGCACCGACCGAAACCGCGAACGCGAACGCGACCTCCTCCGAGGCGTCGAACGAGCCGGCCGCGACACCGTGGAGGAGCTGCGGATGCTGCTTGGCGTCCTGCGCGACGGGCGCCCGCCGGCGGGGCTCGACCGCCTCGACGAACTGGCCGGGCCGCTGCGGGCGGCGGGGCTCGACGTGCGGCTCACCGTCGCCGGCCCGCCGCGCCCGCTGCCGCCGTCGCTGGGCCTCGCCGTCTACCGGGTGGTGCAGGAGGCGCTGACCAACACCCTCAAGCACGCCGGTGCGGCGGGCGTGGACGTGACGATCGGCTTCACCCCCGGAGAGCTGGCCGTGGAGGTCCGCGACGACGGCACGGGCGGTGCCGCTGACAGCGGCGGGGCGGGGGTGGGGCACGGCCTGGTCGGCATGGGTGAGCGCGTCGCGCTGCACGGAGGCACCCTGCGCACCGGTGCCCGTCCCGGCGGCGGCTACTCGGTCGCCGCGACGTTCCCGCTCACCGCCGGTGCCTGAGCCCACTGCGCGTCGCTCATCCGCAGCATCCGGACCCCGATCACGCCCGCTCCGGCGATGTAGAGGAGGCTCCCGGCGATCATGCCGACCGGGTACACCGGCCCGGCAAGCATCCCGGCCACCATCGCCGGAGGCGCCCACCAGGGCACCTGCCGGTCGTACGCCAGCGAAAAACCGAGCAGCAGCACGCCGAGCAGACCCAGGAAACCCGGCACCTGGAAACCCCACAACGCACCGGCCGCGGCGAACGCGGCATCGGCCAGCCGATCGCCCTCCGCGGTCCCGAGGTCCGCCTCGAGCCTGGCGTAGAAGAAGTCACCGAGCATCAACGCGGAGAAGTTGACGACGCCGAGCAGCGCCACCACGCCGGCGATGTGCCCGAACAGCACCGCGCGCCGCCGCACGAGGTGGATCATCCCGATGATGCCGGGCACGAGCAGCACCCAGCTCCAGTGCAACAGGGCCGCGCTCACCGACACCTGCCCCGGATGGCGCCCGTAGGCCCCGTCGGCGGCGTCACCGGCGCGCAGGGCCGGGTCGGCGAGCAGACCCGCGACGTAGAACAGCGGCGCGGCGACGAGGCAGGCCCCGGCCAGGAGACGTCGAAACTTGTGCGGCATGACGACCTTTCGGCTCGAACGGTGATGTGTCGAGCCGGACGGTAGGTCGGGCGCTCCCGGGCCGTCGTCAGCCGCGACGCTGACCCGGATCAGCGCCGCCGCGGACGCACATTGTGTTTAGGATCGGAGGTGATGCGTCGATGTGAGGGTGCAGGGTCGGCCGGATCGGGGTAGGCGAGCCGTGGATCGAGATCGGGACATGGCGATGGCCGCGATCCGTTCCGTGTACACGATCACCGGGCGCATCAACACCGGCAGCACCGTCGTCGAGACGCTCCACCGGATCGCGGAGGCCGTCGTCGAGGGCGTCGGGTTCGGTGCCGCGGTGGTCAACTACCTGCATCCGGGCGGCGTGTACGAGGCGGTCGCCATCGCCGGCCCCGAGGAGGCCCGCGCCGAGCTGCTCGGCGTGCGCTACCCGGCGGCCGAGTTCGACGCGCACCTCGCCGCCGCCGACGAGTGGGGGCAGCTGCGCTTCCTGCCGCACGAGCGGCACAACGACGGCATCCAGTCCTGGGTCCCCGCCCCGGCCGACGGCGCGGAGGACGTCCCCGAGGAGGAGCGCTGGCACCCGCTCGACGCCCTGTTCGCGCCGCTGTGTGCACCCGACGGTTCGCTGGTCGGGGTCCTCAGCGTCGACCTGCCCGCCGACGGCAAACGCCCCGGCGCGTTCCAGCGGGAACTCCTCGAGATGCTCGCCGCGCAGGCCGGCATCGCGATCAACAACGCCAACCTGGTCGAGGCGCTGCGCCAGGAACGCCGGCACCTGGAGGCCAGCGAGGCCGCGTTCCGGCTCGCGTTCAACGGTGCCGGCACCGGCATGTGCATGATCGGCCTGGAGGGCGCCGACCTGACCCGGATCGTCCGGGTGAACCCGGCTTTGTGTGAACTGCTCGGCCGGGACGAGGACGTCCTCGTCTCGATGCGCTTCGGCGACTTCATCCACCCCGACGACCTCGACCACAGCCGGGAGGTGTTCGCCGCCGGCACCGGATCGATCCGCGACTACGAGGTCCGGTGCGTCCGCGGCGACGGCGAGACGATCTGGATCTCCGCCACGATGTCGGTCGTCGCCGGCTCGCCCGCGTTCGCGATCACGCAGGTGCAGGACATCACCGACCGCAAGGCGACCGAGGCCGACCTGGTCCGGCGGGCCTCCCGCGACCCGCTGACCGGCCTCGCCAACCGCGACGCCTTCGCCGAGCCCCTCGCCACCGCGATCCGGCGGGCCCGCGCCGACGGCGTCGTCAGCGCGCTGCTCTTCTGCGACCTCGACGACTTCAAGGTCGTCAACGACACCCTCGGCCACGACGCCGGCGACGCGGTCCTGGTCGCCGTCGCGCACCGGCTCGTCTCCCTGGTCCGGCCCACCGACACCGTCGCACGGCTCGGCGGCGACGAGTTCGTCGTCCTCACCGGCAACGTCACCGTCGCTGACCTCGGCGCGCTGGTCGACCGCCTCGAACGCTCGGTCTGCGCGCCGGTCATGCACCAGGGCCACATCATGCGGGTGCAGGTCAGCGTCGGCGTGGCCGTGATCGATGACACCATCGAGGACGCGGGTGCCGCCCTGCGCGCCGCCGATCGTGCGATGTACCTGGTCAAGGGCGCCCGTCACGCCGGAGGGATGACCAGACGGGTGACAGCGCCCGGTGAGCGTTCGGGTGCGCCGGGTGGTATGCCGGTGCTGCGGTTGGCCCGTCCCGAGGCCGCCCAGTAGGGTCGTGAGGTCTGCTCCGGTCGACCTGCGCCGCATCGGCGCTGCCGGGCAGGCGCCGTCGAGTCGCGATGTTTCGCGAGCCGGGGACCCATGTAGTCCTCTGGGGTGTATCCGTGGCCGAGCCACGGTAGGGCGAATCTTCCCGCCCGAACCCGTCAGCTAACCCGGTAGGCGGCACCGGAAGGAGTCTGCCGATGATGGCCGCCCGCTTGCCGTCGTAGCGCCGCACCACTGATTCCCCCCTTCCAGCACGCCGTGCCCGCCACGACGTGCCGATGCCTCATGTCTTCGACGAAGGAATTTCAGTAGTGAAGCCGTTGCCACGCCAGTTCCACCCGCGACATCGCCGGGCCCGTCTGATCTTCGGCGCGAAGGCCGGCACCGTTTCGGTCGCCGTGCTGTCCGCCACGCTGCTGGCCACGCTGCCGGCCGACTCGCCGCCGTCGATGTTCACCGGTTCGGCGTATGCCGAGACCGGCGCCGTCGCGTCCTCGTCTCCGTCCTCGTCATCGTCGGCGTCGCCGTCCCCGGCGCCGTCGTTGCCCGGGCCGCTGGCCGTCGCGGTGCCGGCCGTGCCGCCCGTGCCACCCGCGCCGCCGGTCGTCCGGCCGGTCGCCGGGCTCGACCAGCGGCAGATGGACAACGCCGCGCTCATCGTGAAACAGGGCCGGGCGCAGGGCATGTCCGACCGGGCCCTCGTCGTCGCGATCGCGACGGCGATGCAGGAGAGCGACCTGTACAACGTCGCCAGCTCCGCCGTGCCGTCCTCGTTGCAGCTGCCGCACCAGGGTGTCTCCACCGACCATGACTCGGTCGGGCTGTTCCAGCAACGGGCCAGCCAGGGCTGGGGCACGGTGGCGGAGCTGATGAACCCGGCGCACTCGGCGATGCTGTTCTACAACGCGCTGGCCAGGGTGCAGGGCTGGGAGCGGATGAGTGTCACCGCGGCCGCCCAGGCGGTGCAGCGCTCAGCGTTCCCCGGTGCGTATCAGAAGCACGTCGCTCGCGCGGAGCAGGTGGTCGGCGCGCTCACCTGACCTGGTCCGGCCCGCCGCCGTGCCGCTCAGGCGGGGTGGCGGGTGGACCAGCGGGCCAGGGCGACCAGCTCGGCGACCGCCGCTGGCTCCGGGATCGCCAGGTCGAGTGCGAGCAGCGCCTGCGCCAGGAGGTCCTCGCCCTGCTGGACGCACCAGGAGCGGGCGCCCGAGCGTTCGATGACCTTCGCGGCGCGTTCGAGGTCGGCGTCGCCCAGCCGGCTGTCGTGGCGCAGCAGCTCGGTGAGCTCGTCGGCGCCGGCCGCGAGCGCGGCGGCGACCGGCAGCGACAGCCGGCGGCGGCGCAGGTCGGGAAACGCCGGCCGGCCGGTCACGTCCGGGTCGCCCCAGATGCCGAGCAGGTCCTCGGTGAACTGCACGGCCAGCCCCAGCCGCACGCCGAACAGCCGCAGCTGCTCCACCCGCGCCGGGTCGCCGCCGCCGGCGATGGCGCCGAGCGCGCACGCGCAGCCGAGCAGGGCGCCGCTGCGCTGCTCGACCGCCGTGATGCAGTCGCGCAGCAGGTCACTGCCGGACCGGCGGCGGGTCGTCGTGGTGTCGAGGGCGGCACCGAGGGCCGTGTGCTGGCTGTGCAGGAGCTGCTGGACGGTGTCGCCGAGGACCCGGACGCCGGCCCGGTCGACGGGTGCCGCCCCGGCCCGGTGCTGCCCGCCGTCGGCGCACGCGTCGACGACCCGGTCCCGGGTCTCCCGTTCGTCGGGCGGCTCGATGAACTGGTCCCGGGTCGCCCGCGGTTCGTCGCCCCGCTCGCCGGTTGCCGGTCCGTCGGCGGCGGGCGTGCCGTCCACCGCCGGCAGTTCGCTCCCACTGGGCGGGCCGGCCGTGGGCGGGCCGTCGTTTCCGGGCCGGGGGTCGCCCACCGGCTGCCGGCTCCGGGTGGCCTGGCGCACCGGCCGCGGCACGCGCCGGGTCGGGTCGCCGGTGGCCGCCACGTCGAACGCGAGGGCCAGCATCGCCTCGCCGCCGAGCGTCGCCGGGTGCGGGCCGACCACGCTCCACGCCGTCGGCCGGTGTCGGCGGGTCAGGTCCCCGTCGAACAGGTCCTGCTGCAGCGCCGACCAGTGATGCACCAGTTCGACCGCGACGGCACCGGCCACCGCGTCGTGCGGGTCGCCGCCGACCGCGCCGGCGCAGACGAGACTGAGCGCGGCCCGCGTCCGTATCCCCGGCGGATCCTCGTCGAGCCGGCCCAGTTGCAGCTCAGCCACGTCGCGGGACGGTGCGGGCAGTCGCCCGACGGCGGTGCGCAGCGGCGGCTCGACCAGGAGGCCGGCCCAGGAAAGGACGTCGTCGACGGTGCGCAGCACGGTGACCATCAACCGGATACCGCCTGGCGGGGGACACTCACCGGAAAACACACCACCCATCGGAGCTGACCATGGACAGGCGCCGATCAGTGCCGGCGCCGTGGACTGGTCAAGTATGCCGAAGGTGCCCGCCGGACACGCCCAAAACCACGATGGTGGGCGGGTCAGCGGGCCGCTTCGAGCAGGGACGGATCCGGTGGCGACACGACTGTCGCCCGGCGGTGCCGGAAGGCCTCCCACGCCGCCTTCGGGGCGGCCGCGACGTCCCTGGCCGTGTTGTACCAGATTGTCACCCGCCGGCATCCCTCGCAGAGCGCCGGAACGCCGTACGCGTCGACCCCCAGCCGCCGGCACAGGGTGACCGCGCGGTGCAGGTGCAGCTCCTGGCTGACGAGGAGGGCCTTGGTCACCCCGTACACGTCGTGGGCGCGGCGGCAGGTGTCGTAGGTGTCCAGGCCGTGCGGGTCGACGACCATCCTGGCCGGATCCACGCCCTGCCCGGCCAGGTACTCCCGCATGACGCGGACCTCGTTGCCGGAGCCGCCCTGCGCGTCGCCGGAGATGAGCAGGGCCTTGACCTTGCCGGTGGTGAGCAGCCGTGCGGCGACGTCGAGCCGGCCCTTGAGGAACGGCATCGGCACCTGCCCGCCCGGCGCGACCTGCGCGCCGAACACGATCGCCACGTCCGCGGCCGGCGCCTCGGCGGCCGGTCCGATCCGGCCCAGCGAACCGGCCCGCACCCAGGCCGTCGGCGCGAGCACCAGCGCGGCGACGACGCTGCCGGTGAGCACGACCCGCAGCAGGATCCGGCGGCGGCGCTGCAGGCGGGTCTCCCGGCCGGTGGGGAGCCGCTGCCGGTCGCGCGCCGCCCACCGGGCCCGCTCGACCTCGAACAGGAACCACGACGGGACCTTCCGGGTGCTGTGCAGTGTCTCGCGCTCGTCGTCGTCGAGATAGCCGGTGACGTGGTCGACCGCGACGGAATACGCCGCCATCCGCGCCGCGCCCCGCCCGCGTGAGCGCAGCACCGCCCACGCGCCCAGCGTGGCGATCGTCATCAGCCAGCCCAGTGGCCCCAGGCGGCGGCTGCGACGCTGCAACCGGTCCTGTACGGCGAGCCAGGCGACACGCTCGTCACGCAGTTTCGGCATGGCGGCAGCATCGCACGACACTGTGATGTGGTGGTGCCCGTGTGGTGCTCATCGTGTGGAGTCGTAAATTGTCGGTGGCGCGAGGCAGGATGTATCCCTCGGGTAGGGGAGGTGGCGTCGGTTGGCCGGCAAGATCAAGGACGAGGACATCGCCTTGGTACGGGAGCGCACCGCGATCGCGGATGTGATCTCCGAGCATGTGACGCTCAAGTCGGCCGGGGGCGGCAACCTCAAGGGGCTCTGCCCGTTCCACGACGAGAAGACCGCCTCGTTCAACGTGTCGCCCGCGCGCAACGTGTATTTCTGCCACGGCTGCGGCGCCGGCGGCGACGCCATCAAGTTCCTGATGGACCACGACCACCTGTCGTTCGTCGAGTCGGTGGAGCGGCTCGCCGGCCGGGCAGGCCTGCAGCTGCAGTATGTGGAGGGGGGCAGCGCACCGGTCCGCCAGACGGGGCAGAAGCAGCGGCTCATCGCCGCGCACGCCGAGGCGGCCCGCTTCTACGCCGAGCACCTCGGCTCGCCCGGCGCCCGCCTCGCCCGGGAGTTCCTCGCCCAGCGCGGGTTCGGCCGGGAGGAAGCGGAGCGCTACGGCTGCGGTTTCGCGCCCGAGGGCTGGGACCCGCTGAGCAAGCATCTGCGGTTGAAGGGCTACACGGCACAGGAGCTGATCACCGCGGGCCTGTCGAAGGAGGCCCGGTCCGGCAGCCTCATCGACCGGTTCCGCCGCCGGCTGCTGTGGCCGATCAAGGACATCTCCGGCGACGTGATCGGGTTCGGCGCCCGGAAGCTGTTCGACGACGACGACGGCCCCAAGTACCTGAACACCCCGGAGAGCCCGCTCTACAAGAAGTCCCACGTCCTGTATGGCGTCGACCAGGCCAAACGGGAGATCGCCAAGCAGAGCAAGGTCGTCATCGTCGAGGGGTACACCGACGTGATGGCCTGCCACCTGTCCGACGTGCCGGTGGCGGTCGCGACCTGCGGGACCGCGTTCGGCGCCGACCACATCGCGGTCCTGCGCCGGCTGCTGCTGGACGCCGACGGCTACGGCGGGGAGATCATCTTCACGTTCGACGGTGACGCCGCCGGGCAGAAGGCGGCGCTGCGCGCGTTCGAGGACGACCAGCGGTTCGTCGCCCAGACGTTCATCGCCGTCGGCCCCAACGGCATGGACCCGTGCGAGCTGCGCATGGCCAAGGGCCCGGTCGCGGTGCGTGACCTGGTCGCCGACCGGCAACCGCTGCTCGACTTCGCGTTGCGCTCCGTGATCCAGCGGTTCGACCTCGACACCGCGGAGGGGCGGGTCGGCGCCCTGAAGGCCACCGCGCCGCTCGTCGCGAAGATCAAGGACCGGACGCTGCGCCCGGAGTATGCCCGCAAGCTCGCCGGTGACCTCGGCATGGAGCTCGAGACGGTCCAGCGTTCCGTCGGTGCCGCCGCGAAGGGTCTCGTCGAGGCGCCCGCCGCCCCGACCCGCAAGATCCTGGCACCCGACAGCGCCGAGGCCCTCGTCGAGCGCGAGGCGCTGAAGCTGGCCCTGCAGCAGCCGGCCCTGGCCGGCCCCATGTTCGACGCCGTCGGCGCCGACATCTACGCCCACCCCACCTACGCGGCCCTGCGCGCCGCGATCGCCGACGCCGGTGGCGCCTCCTCCGCGACCGGCGGCGCCGTCTGGATCGAGCGGGTCCGCGAGGCCTGCCCCGACCCGGCGGCCGGCGGGCTGGTCACCGAGCTGGCCGTGGAGCCGCTGCGTCTCGACGGCGAGCCCGACCCGCGGTATGTCGAGGCGACCGTCGTGCGGCTGCAGCTGCCCGCGCTCAACCGGCGCATCGCCGACCTCAAGTCCAAGCAGCAGCGCATCAACCCCGTCACCAACGCCGACGAGTATCTGCGCCTGTTCAGCGAGCTGGTGTCCCTGGAGCAGCACGCCAGGGCGCTGCGCGACCGCAGCGCGAGCCGCTGGTGACCCGAAGGAGTGCGTCGTGTTCGGCTTCTTGAAGAAGCGCCGCCTGCCCGCCGGGCAGCGGCCCGACCTCGCGGCGGACGAGCGGGTCCTGTCCTGGGCTGGCACGACCGGCGACAACGTCGTGGTCGTCACCAACCTCGGCCTGTGGCTCCCCGGCGCCGGCGAGCGACTCGGCTGGCACGAGATCCACAAGGCGACGTGGTCGGGCCGGCAGCTGACCCTGATCGCGGCCCGCGAGCTGCCCGCCGACGGTCCGGGTGGCTACGTCGTGATGCAGGACCTGCCGCCGCTGGTCCTCGCGCTGCTCGACCCGGACCGGGTGCCGGAGCAGGTCCGCACCCGCGTGAACAAGTCGATCGCGCACACCTCGCACCATCCACTCGAGGCTGGTTTCGGCGTCCGTGTCGTCGCCCGCCGGGTCAGTGGTGTCGACGGCCTGCGCTGGACCGTCCGCTATGACGAGGGCGTCGACCCGGCCGCCCCGGGGGTCGCCGAGCAGACCGCGACCCTCGTCTCGTGGGCCCGCGACTCCATCGGCACGCCGGCCACCGCCTGATCCGTCACTGGCTTCGGGGTCGCCGGGGCCTCGGTCACCGCTTGAACTGTCACCGGCGGGGTGGTTCGGGGTCGCCGGGGCCTCGGTCACCACCTGAATTGTCACGGGCGGGTGGTTTCGGGTCGCCGGACCCGGCCACTGCCTGAACGGTCACGGGCGGGTGGTCTCGGGGGTCGCCGGGATCTCGGTCACGGGCCGGCGGCGGCGGATCAGGTGGACGGCGGCGGCCGCGACGAGTGCGACGTCGAGGAACGCGCCGGGGACCTTCGTCTTCGTGGCCAGGCCGAGGCTGTCGGGCAGGGTGAGCAGCGGCAGCCCGGCCGCGGCGACGTGCACGACCGTGCGCAGCCGGCCGGTGAGCACGGTGCCGGCCAGCAGGGCGATGCCGGCGATCGCGTACCAGGCGTAGAAGACCGGGCCGAGGACCGCCGCGGCGAGCATGCCGACCCCCGCGGCGGTGAGCACCACGTCCTGCCCGCGGTGGCCGGCCGCGTCGCCGTCCTGCGCGTCACCGTCCTGCGCGTCGCGGGTCTGGGCGGCCAGGGTCCTTGCGGCCCGCCACCACAGGGTCAGGAGGATCGCGGCGAGGGCCAGGAGGCCGGCGGCCCGGGCGACCGCGACCGCCGTCGCGAAGGACTCCGGCTGGCCGGTCACGCGCAGGACGTAGCCGACGGCCATGCCCACCCCGGTCGGGACGGACAACCACTGCACCATGGTGCTGGTCGAGCCGAGGGCGTGCAGGAAGCCGAGGCCGTGCCCCGTGAGGAGGGCGAAGATGGTGTACGCGCCGACGGCCGCCCCGGCGAACGCCGCGGGACCGGTCCAGCGGGCTCTGGGCGTACCGGCGAAAAAGAGCAACAACAGCGCGAAGGGGGCGGCGGCGAGGGCGGTGACCTTGACGGCGACGGCGAGGCCGAAGGCGAGCCCGGACAATGCCCCGGCCGCGGCGCCCGGGCGGCGCGCCGCGACGAACCCGGCCAGGACCAGCCCGGCGAGGACGACGTCGTTGTGGGCCCCGGACACGACGTGCACCAGCACGAGCGGGCTCGCGGCCAGCAGCGCGTTGCGGCGGGACAGGCGGTGCACCGCGGCGACGCACAGCAGCAGGCCGAGCACGGCGGCGACGCGCAGCAGCAGGACCGCGGCGGGGAGGCTGCCGTGGGCGAGCCAGGCGGCGGCACCCTCGATCGCGATCCACAGTGGACCGTAGGGCGTCGGGGTCTCCCGCCACAGCTCCGGCACGTCGGAGAGCCAGGTGCAGGGCAGCGCCGCCGGGCCCACCTGGTAGAGGTCGAGGCCGGCGTTGAAGAGCTGGCCCTGGCAGGCATACGCATAGACGTCGTGGCTGCCCAACGGCGGTGCGAACAGCAGCGGCACGCTCCAGATCGCGGCCGTCACCAGGACCCCGCGCTGGTCGGTCTCCTCCCGCAGCGTCCACCAGGCGCGGATCAGCATCGCGAGGGCGACGAACCACACGACGACGCCGAGCAGCCACGCGCGGTCGTGCGGGACCGGCTTGCCGGCCAGGAAACCGCTGGCGGCGAGCAGGACGGTGGCGGCCAGCCCGAGCCAGCGCGGGTTGACGCTCACCCGCCCATCGTGCCACGGGCCCGTTTTTGTCAGACCCCTGGGTTAGTGTCGCCACGTGGCTGAAGACGAAGCATTGATCGCGGCGACCGCGCTGGTCAAACAGTTCGGAGACTTCACCGCGGTCGATGGCATCGACGTGCGGGTGCAGGCCGGGGAGGCGTTCGGGTTCCTCGGTCCCAACGGGGCCGGCAAGTCCTCGACGATGCGGATGATCGGCTGTGTGTCCCGGCCCACCGGCGGGGCGCTGCGGATCCTGGGCCTGGACGCGGCGAAGGACGGCGCGGCGATCCGGGCGCGGCTCGGGGTGTGCCCCCAGCAGGACTCGCTCGACCTGGAGCTCACCGTCCTGGAGAACCTCACGGTCTATGCGCGCTATTTCAACATCCCGCGCAAGGTGGCCCGGGCGCGGGCCATGGAGCTGCTCGACTTCGTGCAGCTCGCCGACCGCGCCGGTGACAAGGTCGAGCCGCTGTCCGGCGGGATGAAGCGCCGCCTCACGATCGCCCGGGCGCTGGTCAACGAGCCGGAGATCGTGCTGCTCGACGAGCCGACGACGGGCCTCGACCCGCAGGCCCGGCACCTCGTGTGGGAGCGGCTGTTCCGGCTCAAGCAGCGTGGCGTGACGCTGGTGCTGACCACGCACTACATGGACGAGGCGGAGCAGCTGTGCGACCGCCTGGTCGTCATGGACGCCGGCCGGATCGTCGCGGAGGGCTCACCGCGGGAGCTCATCGACCGGCACTCGACCCGGGAGGTCCTGGAGGTGCGGTTCGGCAACGACCCGCTCGACGGGTTCGCGGACAAACTCGACGGCATCGGCGAGCGCCTCGAGGTGCTGCCCGACCGCATCCTCGTCTACACCGGCGACGGCGACGCGGCCGCCGCGCAGGTGCACGGCCGGGGGTTGACGCCGTCGAGCGTGCTGGTCCGGCGCGGCTCACTCGAAGACGTGTTCCTGCAGCTCACCGGCCGGACGTTGGTCGACTGATGGCGCATCCGACCGCGCTGGCGCTCGAGTTCCACCTCGTGGCCTACAAGCGCACCTGGCGCTCCAGCGTGTTCAGTTCGTTCGCGCTGCCGGCGATGTTCCTGGTCGCGATGGGGATCACCGTCGGGCACTACATCGACGAGCGGTCCACCTCGATCGGCGTGCCCTACCTGGACTATCTGGGGCCCGGCCTGCTGGCCGCGACGGCCCTGCAGGTCGCGGTCGGCGACTCGACGTGGCCGGTGTATGGCGGGTTCCACTGGACGAGGGTGTATCACGCGATGCGGGCGTCGCCGCTCACGGTGGGTGACGTGCTGCGGGGACATCTGGCGTTCGTCCTGCTGCGGGTCGCGCTGTCCAGCGCCGGGTTCCTGGTGGTGCTGCTGCTGTTCGGCGCGCTGCACTCGTGGTGGGCGCTGACGACCCCGCTGGTCGCCGTCCTGGTGGGCGCGGCGTGCGCGGCGCCGTGCTTCGGGTTCGCCGCACGGGCCAGCAGCGACGGCGCCTTCGCGGTGCTGTTCCGGGTGGCGGTGGTCCCGATGACCCTGTTCGCGGGCGTGTTCTTCCCGGTCGAGGGGCTGCCGTGGGCGGCACGCCTGCTGGCGTACGTGTCACCGCTGTGGCACGGCGTCGAACTGTCCCGGGCCGCCACCCTCGGCACCACGACCGCCTGGGGAGTGCCCGCGCACGCCGCGGTCCTCGCTGTGTGGTGCGCGGTCGGCTACGTGCTGGCGCTGCGCTCGTTCACCCGGAAGCTGGGCGACTGATGGTCACCACATTGATCTTCCCGCGGGCGATGTCCCGCCTCGACCACCGCGCCTCGGGCGCCCTGTCCGTCACCGCGCGTAACCTCGCCGCGGCCCGGCACGCCGCGTACTGGTGGGTGCTGCTGTCCGGCTTCGTCGAGCCGCTGCTCTACCTGCTCTCGATCGGCGTCGGTGTCGGCCGGCTCGTCGGTGACATCGCGCTGCCCGACGGGCGGCTCGTGACGTATGCGCAGTTCGTCGCGCCGGCGATGCTGGCCGCCTCCGCCATGAACGGGGCCTTGGCAGAGACGACGATGAATTTCTACGGCAAGCTCAAGTTCATGCGCATCTACGATGCGACGCTCGCCACCCCGATCACGCCCATGCAGGTCTCCGTCGGCGAGCTCATCTGGGCCATGTGCCGGGGCGGCGTCTACTCCGCGGTCTTCCTCGTCGTCATGGCGGCGCTCGACCTCACCACGTGGGGCTGGGCGCTGGTGGCGCTGCCGGTGACGCTGCTGGTCGGGTTCGCGTTCGGCGCGCTCGGCATGGGCCTGTCCACGCTGCTGCGCTCCTGGCAGGACTTCGACTACATCAACGTGACCCAGTTCGGGCTGTTCCTGTTCAGCGGCACGTTCTCCCCGCCGTCGGACTTCCCGGTGCCGCTGCAGATCCTGATCGAGGTGACGCCGCTGTATCACGGGGTGGCGCTGCTGCGGGCGATCACGACCGGCTCGCCGGACTGGACGGTGCTGTGGCATGTGGCGTATCTGGTCGCCCTGGCCGTGGCCGGCCTGACGATGGCCAGCCGCCGGATGGGTGTGCTGCTGCTGAAGTAACCCCGCCCACGCCACTGCCGCTCGGCCCGGCTTCCGTTGCTGCGCGGGCGGCTTCCGCTGCGCGGGGCGGGTCGCGTCCGCCGGGGTGGTGTATGGCCCCGACCCGGCCGCGACTTCGATCACGGGTGCGGCGCTGACCCTCGTCGGGTCGGTGCCGTTGGTGGTGGTCGTCCCCGTGCCGTGATCACGGAACTTTGGTGGCCGGTCCGGTCCTTCGATCGTGCGGACCGGAGCCACGTGAGTGGGAATGTTGCATCGGTGGGGGCTTGACAGCCCTGGGAGCCGCGGGGCGGGCCGGGACCGGATGGGAGTGTCCGGGCTGTGGGGCGATTCGTCCGATAAGCGGGGCTTTGCAGAAGCGGCGGCAAGCGGTCTGAGCTGGGAAAACCTGGAAACGTTCGGAAGTGGGCCAACTTCCGTTGGATTCAGCAAAAGTTTGGTAACGGGGGATAGAAGACCTAGACGCGGCGCTTTTCAGGGCCTAAAGTCTCGACGCAACACGGGTGTAACGCATGGCACACGACCCGGCAACCAGCACCTCAGCGGAGGTGTGGTGGTGTAGCCGCGTGTCGCGGACGCCTGCCTGCGACCAGATGAGGAGGTGCCATTGTGAACACGGTCAGTGCGGTAGACGGCCCGGTCCAGTCGCGCCTGCTCCGCTTGTTGCGGGACACCGGTGCGTTGTCGCGTGCGGAGCTGGCGGATCGCCTGGAGGTGCCGCGGCCGCGGCTGCTCGCGGACCTGGACGCGCTCGTCGCGACCGGGTTGATCCGCGAGGCCGGCCCGGCGGCCAGCCGGGGCGGTCGCCGGTCGACGCTGGTGGAGCTCAACCCGGATCTGCGGTTCGCCGCGGTGGACCTGGGCGCCAGTTCGATCGACGTGGAGATCACCGACGGGCGGTTGGAGCCGGTGACGGCCTACAGCGAGCCCGCCGACATCAGGTCGGGACCGAAGGTGATACTGCAACGGGTCAACGAGATCCTGCACAAGTTCCGTGCGGAGGGCTCGTTCGAGCGGTTGCACGCCATCGGTATCGGGGTGCCGGGACCGGTCAGTTTCCGGGACGGGGTGCCGGTCTCTCCGCCGATCATGCCGGGCTGGGACAGGTTCCCGGTGCGGGAGGTCCTGGGGCGCGAGTTCAACTGCCCGGTCGTCGTCGACAACGACGTGAACATCATGAGCATCGGCGAGCGCTACGGTGGCGTCGCGCACTCGGTCGACAACCTGCTCTTCCTCAAAGTGGGGACCGGCATCGGGTGCGGCATCTACCTCAACGGTGAGGTGTACCGGGGCACCGACGGGTGCGCCGGCGACATCGGGCACATCCAGGTCGACAGTCACGGGCCGGTGTGCTCGTGCGGCAACGTCGGCTGCCTGGAGGCCCTGTTCGGCGGCGGTGCACTGGCCCGTGACGCGACGGCGGCGGCCCGCAGTGGTGCCTCGCCGGCACTGGCGGAGCGGCTCAACGCCAACGGCGTCGTGACGGCCAAGGACGTCGCCGACGGCGCGGCCGAGGGCGACGTCACGTGCATCCGTCTGATCCGTGACGGTGGGCGCCGGGTGGGTGGGGTGCTGGCCGGGCTGGTCAGCTTCATCAACCCGTCGATGATCGTGATCGGCGGCGGTCTCGCCGGCCTCGGTCACATCCTGCTGGCGGAGATTCGAAGCGTCGTCTACCGGCGTTCGCTTCCCCTCGCGACCGGCAATCTGCCGGTCGTCCTGTCCGAGCTCGGCCCCCGCGCCGGCGTTGTTGGCGCCGCGGTGCTGGCCAGCGAACTCGCATATGGACGGCCATCATGACAATTACGGACGAAATCGTCCTGCAACTTACTGATGTAGTGAAGACCTTCCCCGGTGTCCGGGCGCTCGACGGTGTGCAGCTGGAGGTTCGGGCCGGAGAGGTGCACTGCCTCCTCGGGCAGAACGGCGCCGGCAAGTCCACCCTGATCAAGGTGCTCTCCGGTGCGCACACGCCGGACTCGGGCGAGATCCTGTGGCTGGGGCAACCGGCCGCGTTCAACAGCCCGCAGACGGCCATGAAGGCCGGCATCGCCACCATCTACCAGGAGCTCGACCTCGTCGACGGGCTCAGCGTCGCCGAGAACATCTACCTCGGCCACGAGCCGCACAGCGCCGGGTTCGTCGCCCGGCGGACCATGCGGCGCGGCGCGGCGGAGATCCTTGGGCGGCTCGGCCACGCGGAGATCCCGGCCGGCCGGGAGGTCGGCAAGCTGCCGGCCGCGGCGAAGCAGATCGTCAGCATGGGCCGGGCACTGTCCCGCGAGGCCCGGCTGCTCATCATGGACGAGCCGAGCGCCGTGCTCGCCCATGACGAGGTGGAGAACCTGTTCCGCATGGTCCGCGCGCTGACGGCGCAGGGCATCGCGGTCATCTACATCTCCCACCGCATGGAGGAGATCCGCGAGATCGGCGACCGCGTGACGGTGCTCAAGGACGGCCGCACGACCGCGGCCAACCTCGACGCGAAGACCACGCCGACCCGCGAACTGGTCAGCCGGATGACCGGCCGCACCATCGAATACGTCTTCCCCGAGAAGCCCGAGACCGCCAAGGTGTACGACAAGGACGCGCCCCTGCTCCAGGTGGAGGGTCTGAGCCTGGACGGGCGGTTCAGTGACATCTCGCTGACCGTGCACGCCGGCGAGATCGTCGGCATCACCGGCCTGGTCGGCTCCGGCCGGTCGGAGGTGCTCGAGACCATCTACGGCGCCCGCCGCGCGACCGCCGGCACGGTGGTGGTCGGCAACAAGGTCCTGCGCCGGGGCAGCGTCAACGCCGCGGTGAAGGCCGGCGTCGGCATGGCGCCCGAGGAGCGCAAGAGTCAGGCGCTCCTGCTCGGCGAGCCGATCTACCGCAACGTCACGCTGGCCGGTTTCACGCGCTTCGCGCGGGTCGGCTTCACCGACGCGGGACGCGAGCGCGTCGAGGCCGAGAAGATCACCCAAGGCCTCGACCTGCGCCCGAACGACGTCCGTCGCCCGGTGCGCACCCTGTCCGGCGGCAACCAGCAGAAGGTCGTCGTCGGCCGCTGGCTACTGGGCGGCACCAAGCTCCTGCTGCTCGACGAGCCCACCCGGGGCGTCGACGTGGGTGCCCGCGCCGAGCTGTACCAGGTGATCCGCAGACTCGCCGACGAGGGCGTCGGCGTGCTGCTCGTTTCCAGCGAGGTGCCCGAGGTGCTGGGCCTGTCCGACCGCGTGCTCGTCATGCGTGAGGGACGGCTCGTGCACGAGGCACCCGCCGATGAACTTGACGAAGACACCGTGCTCGACCTCGTGATGGCCGGCTCGCTGCTGGACGGGGCCGATCTGGCGAGCACCGCCCCTGAAGGGACCGCAGCATGAGCACCGCGACCACACCGTCCGCCGACCCGGTGGAGCTGAGCAAAGGCGCGGCGAGCAGCGCCGCCGGGCAGAGCTGGTGGAAGCGGGACAGCGCCGACTCCGCCAAGCGCAACCTCGCCCTCATCGGGGTGCTGGTCCTGCTGCTGGTCATCGGCGCCTGGACCCGTTCCGACATCTTCCTGGACCTCGACCGGCTCTGGTCGAACGAGCTGACCGTCCTGACCCAGGCGTCCAGCATCGGCGTGATCGTGGTCGGTATGACCTTCGTGATGATCAGCGGCGGCATCGATCTGTCGGTCGGCGCGCTGCTGGCCCTGGCGAGCGTGTGGTGCACGACGGTGGCCACGCAGGACCTGGGGCCGGCCGCGATGGTCTTCACCGCGCTCGCCGTCGGCGCCATCGCCGGCCTCGTCAACGGCGGTCTGATCGCCTACGGCAAGCTGGTCCCGTTCATCGCCACCCTCGCCATGATGCTGTCGGCCCGAGGCCTGGCACAGAACATCTCCGGGTCGCACACGCAGATCACCGCGGACCCGTTCATCAAGAGCCTCGCCGGCGACCGGTTGTTCGGTGTCCCGTACATGGTCATCATCTTCGTGGCGGTCACCGCGCTCGGCTGGGTCCTGCTCAACCGCACCACCTTCGGCAGGCGCACAATCGCCATCGGCGGCAACGCCGAGGCCGCCCGGCTGGCCGGCATCAACGTCCGGTTGCAGACGATGCTGCTGTACGTGCTGTCCGGTCTCTGCTGCGGCATCGCCGCGCTGATGATCGTGTCCCAGACCACCTCGGGCAGCAACACCCACGGCGACCTCTACGAGCTCAACGCGATCGCTGCCGCGATCATCGGCGGCACCGCCCTCACCGGCGGCCGTGGCACCATCGTCGGCTCTCTGCTCGGCGTGCTGATCTTCACCCAGATCACGAACCTGTTCATCGTCAACAACCTGCAGCTGGACGTTCAGCGGATCATCAACGGCGGCATCATCGTCGTCGCGGTCCTCATCCAGCAGTTCCGGGTGGGCTCGTTCTTCCGAACGAGATTCAACAAATAGGCATCACCAGCAAACCCCGATAGGGCCGATCACCGCCAAATCACCAACACCGCCGTCGACGACGGCAGTGCTGATCAACACGCCCAAAATGCTCCAAAACAGTACACACCCCCATCCCACAGACGACCAGGAGGTCGTGATGAGCGCATCCTCGGGTGACATGTCCCGCCGCAGGCTTCTCCTCGGCGGGGCCGCCCTCGGCGCCGGTGCACTGCTCGCCGGTTGCACGTCCAACGACACGAAGGACGACGACGCCGGCACCAACACCAAGGAAAACACCGCCGCCTCGCAGGCGCCCGGCAAGGCCGTCACCATCGGCTTCTCCGCGCCGGCCGCTGACCACGGCTGGATCGGTGCCATCACCGCCAACGCCAAGGCGCAGGCCGCCAAGTTCTCCGACGTGACCCTGAAGGTCGTCGACGCCGGTAAGGACGCTCCCGCGCAGATCGCCGCGCTGGACACCCTGATCGGCTCGAAGCCCGACGCGATCGTGCTGCTGCCGCAGGACGGCGCGCAGCTCACCGAGATCGGCAAGAAGGCCACCGCGGCCGGCATCATCGTCATCAACCTCGACCGCGAGTTCTCCGACTCGGCCGCCTCGTTCTCGCTGATCAAGGGCGACAACTACGGCATGGGCATCGCCGCCGGCAAGTTCATCGGCGAGAAGCTCAAGGGCAAGACGGACGCCGTCATCGGCGAGATCCCGGGCATCGACGAGCTCCAGCTGACCAAGGACCGGTCGAAGGGCTTCGCCGACGCGCTCAAGACCTACGGCCTCACCGTCAAGCACCGGGTCGCGGCGGGCTTCACCGTCGAGTCCGGCCAGAAGGCGGCGGCGAACCTGCTGCAGGCCGCGCCGAAGCTCGACGCCGTGTGGAACCACGACGACGACCAGGGCGTCGGCGTCCTCGCCGCGATCCAGCAGGCGAACCGCAAGGAGTTCTTCATGGTCGGCGGCGCCGGCTCCCGCGACGCGATGGACCACATCAAGGCGGGCGACACGGTGCTGACCGCGACGGTCACCTACCCGCCGTCGATGGCGTCCTCGGCGATCATCCTGGCCCGCCTCGCCGCCCAGGGCAAGGGCATGGGCGACCTGGTCGAGCTGCAGGTGCCGAAGCTGATCGTCCTGCAGTCCGAGACGATCACCAAGGACAACGTCGACAAGTACCTGCCGCTCGGCTTCAAGTCCTAGCAGGTCGTCAGGTAGTTCCAACCACCAGAAAGGAACCGCCAAGTGTCCACTCAGGGCAGCAGCGGGGAGCTGCGCGTCGGCATGGTCGGATACGCGTTCATGGGCGCCGCGCACTCTCAGGCGTGGCGCACCGTGAACCGGGTCTTCGACCTGCCGGCGCGGGCGACCATGGTCGCCGTCTGCGGCCGCGATGGGGCGAAGGTGGCGGAAGCCGCGAGCCGGCTCGGGTGGGCCGAAGCGGTGACCGACTGGCGTGAGCTGATCGCCCGGGACGACATCGACGTCATCGACGTCTGTACCCCGGGCGACAGCCACGCCGAGATCGCCATCGCCGCGCTGGAAGCGGGCAAGCACGTGCTGTGCGAGAAGCCTCTCGCCAACACGGTCGACGAGGCACGCGCGATGGTTGCGGCAGCGGTGAAGGCCCGGGCGCTCGGCGTCCGGTCCGCCTGCGGGTTCAACTACCGCCGGGTCCCCGCCGTCTCGCTCATGCGCAACCTCATCGCCGACGGCCGGCTCGGCGCGATCCGGCACGTCCGGGCCGTCTATCTGCAGGACTGGATCACCGATCCGAACTTCCCGCTCGTCTGGCGGCTCCAGAAGGACAAGGCCGGCTCGGGCGCGCTCGGTGACATCGGCGCGCACATCATCGACCTGACCCAGTTCGTCACCGGCCAGCAGATCACCGGTGTCACGGGCATCACCGAGACGTTCGTCAAGGAGCGTCCGCTGCCGGAGGCGTCGAGCGGGTTGTCGGCGAGCGCCGGTGCGGCGACGGGGGAGGTCACCGTCGACGACGCGGCTGTCTTCGTCGCCCGGCTCTCCGGCGGCGGCCTGGCCACGTACGAGGCGACGCGCTTCGCGACCGGCCGGAAGAACGGCCTCAAGGTCGAGATCAACGGCGAGCTCGGCTCGCTCGTGTTCGACCTGGAACGGCTCAACGAGCTCGAGTACTACGACGCCACCAAGCCGGCGGCGGAGCAGGGCTTCAGCCGCATCCTGGTGACGGAGGGGGAGCACCCCTACGTCGCCGCGTGGTGGCCGCCGGGGCACATCCTCGGCTACGAGCACTCCTTCACCCACGAGATGCGGGACTTCATCGAGGCGGTCGCCACCGGACAGGATCCGACGCCCTCCTTCGAGGACGCGCTGCAGGTACAACTCGTGCTGGACGCCGTGGAGAAGTCCGACGCGTCCTGGGTCAGCGTGCTGGCATGAGCGGCCGGCGAAGCGTCTTGGGCCGCTCATCATGTGGCAGGTTTGGTTCGGGCCGACGCTGGAGCGCAGCGGAGGCGGCGGAATGAACGATCCCTACGCCCCCACCCCCGCCGACCGGTTCTCGTTCGGACTCTGGACCGTGGGCTGGCAGGCCCAGGACGTCTTCGGCTCGGCGTCGCGCGCGGCGCTCGACCCGGTCGAGTCCGTGCACCGGCTGGCGGAGCTGGGGGCGTACGGGGTGAGCTTCCACGACGACGACCTGATCCCGTTCGGCAGCGACGACACGGTCCGCGACAAGCTGATCGGCCGGTTCCGGGAGGCTCTGGACACCAGCGGTCTGGTGGTGTCGATGGCGACCACGAACCTGTTCGGCCACCCCATCTTCAAGGACGGCGCGTTCACCGCCAACGACCGCGCCGTCCGCCGCTTCGCACTGCAGAAGGTCCTGCGCAACATCGACCTCGCCGCCGAGCTCGGCGCGCCGACCTACGTCCTGTGGGGCGGCCGCGAGGGCGCCGAGTCCGGTGCCGGCAAACAGATGCGGGCCGCGCTGGACCGGTACCGCGAGGCGATCAACGCCCTGTGCGCGTACATCAGGGAGCGTGGGTATGACATCCGCCTCGCGATCGAACCCAAGCCCAACGAACCACGCGGCGACATCCTGCTGCCGACGATCGGTCACGCCCTCGCCCTGATCTCGACCCTGGATGAGCCGTCGCGGGTGGGGCTCAACCCCGAGGTCGGGCACGAGGAGATGGCCGGGCTGAACTTCGCCCACGGCATCGCCCAGGCGCTCTGGCACGGCAAGCTGTTCCACATCGACCTCAACGGTCAGCACGGGCCGCGCTTCGACCAGGACCTGCGCTTCGGCGCCGGCAACCTGCGCGGCGCGTTCTGGACCGTCGACGTGCTGGAGAACAGCTCCGGCTACCCGACGGCGTACGCGGGACCCCGCCACTTCGACTACAAGCCACCACGCACCGAGGACGCCGCAGGGGTGTGGGTCACCGCCGCGGCGTGCATGCGCAACTACCTGATCCTCAAGGACAAGGTCCGCACCTTCCGCGACGACCCCGAAGTCTCGGCGGCGCTCGCCACGGCCCGCGTCGACGAACTGTCGGTGCCGACGCTGATGCCGGGGGAGTCCCTGACGGCACTGCGGGCCGAGGAGATCGACGTCGACGCGGTGGCCGCCCGCGGGATGGCCTTCGAACGTCTGGACCAGTTGGCCATGGAACACCTCCTGGGCATCAGGGGGTAGCGAAGCTTTTCCTCGCCGGCAGCGAGGGCCCGGCCGCGGTTGCGCCCCGCGGCCGGGATGGCCGGCGAGGGAAGGGTCTGCCAGGCCGGCGCGGCACGTGCGAGCGGGCCGCGCCGGCAGGCAGGCACAACTGCACAACTGCACACGAGACCATGACGGCGCGACGGCGCGCGCTCACGCCCATCGTGAAGGAACTGTCATGCCCAGAAGCTCAGCCCGGAGATGGTTCGCCGCCGCCACGGCGGGCCTGCTCGCCGCAGCAACACTCAACCCGGTGCCCGCCAGCGCCGCCGACGCCCCGTACAAGGTTCTCGTCTTCTCCAAGACCGCCGGGTTCCGCCACTCGTCGATCTCCACCGGCATCGCGGCCGTCCAGTCGCTCGGTGCCGCCAACAACTTCACCGTCACCGCCACCGAGGACGCCGCCGCGTTCACCACCGCCAACCTGGCCCAGTACCAGACGGTGGTGTTCATGTCGACGACCGGCGACGTGCTCAACGATGCCCAGCAGACCGCCTTCGAATCCTGGATCCGGGGCGGTGGCGGGTACGTCGGCGTGCACGCGGCGGCCGACACCGAGTACAGCTGGCCGTTCTACGGCACGCTCGTCGGTGCCTGGTTCTCCTCGCACCCGGCGATCCAGCAGGCCACCGTGAACGTCGAGGACCGCACCCACCCGGCCACGGCCCACCTCGGCGCCACCTGGGTCCGCACCGACGAGTGGTACAACTACCAGACCAACCCGCGGTCCACGGCACACGTCCTGGCATCGCTGAACGAGTCGTCGTACTCGGGTGGCACGATGAGCGGCGACCACCCGATCACCTGGTGCAAGACCATCGACAACGGGCGGTCCTTCTACACCGGCTTCGGCCACACCGAGGAGAGCTACGCCGACACGAACTTCAGGAACCTGCTGCTGGGCGCCATCCGGTACACGGCGAAACGCGTCGACGGCAACTGCGCCGCGCCGGTCGTGCCCTCCGGCAGCGTCTACCAGGGTGAGGCGTGGTCCTCCACCGGCGGCGTCCAGGTCGCGAACCACACGCCCGCCGTCGGCGGCCAGACCGCCGGATACATCGACAATAATGACTGGATCGCGTTCAACGGCGTGAACCTGTCCAACGTCACCGGCGCCACCCTGCGCACCTCGTCGGCCGGCGCCGGCGGCACCGTCGAGATCCGCGCCGGATCGACCACGGGCACCCTGCTCGGCACCGCCGCGGTCGCCAACACCGGTAGCTGGGACACCTTCCGCGACGTGTTCACGCCGCTTGTCTCTTCGGCGAGCACCACGCTGTATCTGGTGTTCCGTGGCACCGGCAGCTCGTTGTTCGACCTGGACCAGATCACGCTGACCCGGGCTTCGACCACCCGCCAGGGTGAGGCGTGGTCGTCGAACAGCGGCCTGCAGGTCGCCGCCCACGGCCCCGCCACCGGCGGCCAGACCGCGGGCTTCATCGACAACAACGACTGGGCCGCGTACTCCGGCCTGTCGTTGAGCACCGCCGCCGGCGTCCGCGTCAAGTGGTCCTCGGCGGGTCCCGGCGGCACGATCGAGTTCCGGGCCGGCTCGGCGACCGGCGCCCTGCTCGGCACGCTCGCGGTCGCCAACACCGGCAGCTGGGAAACGTTCCAGACCGCCTCGGTGGCCCTGGGGACCAATGCATCGACCACCCTGTACCTGGTGTTCCGCGGCGGTAGCGGATCGCTCTTCGACGTCGACGAGTTCACGTTGTTCTCCTAGTTTTCAGTCGTGGGCGCCGCCCACGACTGAACAGACGGGTGGCGGGGTCGCGACGCCGACCGGCCCCGCCGTCCGGGCCCCGTCCGCTCGGATGCACCACAGCACCTGCACAACGTCCCGGGTGGTGACGCCGACTCCCCCCGTGACAGGGCAGGTGCGATCCGGGCGGACGGGTCGCCTTTTTTGGCAGTTGTACCGGCGGGAACTGGTTCTTAGACTGGTTTCTGCACCTGGTCGGCCCTTGGACAGGTGCGGGTGGGAGGCGCAACCCACCCGCGCCGTTTTGCATGTCCTCGCCGGTCCGTTTGCACCTCTCCCTCGCGCCCTCATCACCGCCGTTACATCGGAGGAACGCTCATGGCGCGTCCAATCACGCTCTTCACCGGCCAGTGGGCCGACCTGCCCTTCGAGGAGGTCTGCCGGCTGGCCTCGGAATGGGGCTACGACGGCCTCGAGATCGCCTGCTGGGGCGACCACTTCGAGGTCGACAAGGCACTCTCCGACGAGTCCTACGTGGACCGGAAGCTGGAGACCCTGGCCAAGCACAACCTGAAGGTCTTCGCCATCTCCAACCACCTGGTCGGCCAGGCCGTCTGCGATCACCCGATCGACCAGCGCCACCAGGGCATCCTGCCGGCCCGCATCTGGGGCGACGGTTCCCCGGAAGGCGTGCGCCAGCGCGCCGCTGACGAGATCAAGGACACCGCCCGGGCCGCCCGCAAGCTCGGCGTCGACGTCGTCATCGGCTTCACGGGATCCTCGATCTGGCACACCCTGGCCATGTTCCCGCCGGTGCCGCCGCAGATGATCGAGGACGGCTACCAGGACTTCGCCGACCGGTGGAACCCGATCCTCGACGTCTTCGACGAGGTCGGCGTCCGCTTCGCGCACGAGGTGCACCCCAGCGAGATCGCGTACGACTACTGGACCACCAAGCGCACCCTCGAGGCGATCGGCAACCGGCCCGCGTTCGGCCTCAACTGGGACCCGTCGCACTTCGTGTGGCAGGAGCTCGACCCGGTGAACTTCATCTTCGACTTCGCCGACCGCATCTACCACGTCGACTGCAAGGACGCGAAGGTCCGCACCGGCGACGGCCGCCGCGGCCGGCTCGCCTCCCACCTGCCCTGGGCCGACATGCGCCGCGGCTGGGACTTCGTCTCCACCGGCCACGGCGACGTGCCGTGGGAGGACTGCTTCCGGGCCCTCAACGCCATCGGCTACAACGGGCCGATCTCCATCGAGTGGGAGGACGCCGGTATGGACCGGCTCGTCGGCGCGCCCGAGGCCCTGGCCTTCGTGCGCCGCCTGGCGTTCGACGCCCCAGCGGCCGCCTTCGACGCGGCGTTCTCGTCCTCGTCGTGATCGCTCTGTGAAAAGGCCGGCCCCTTCGCGGGGCCGGCCTTTTTCGTGAGTTGCTTTTCGTGAGTTGCTTTCGTGAGTTGCCTAGAAGCTGGTGCCGCCGCTGGGCGTCGTCTTCGACGGTCCCGTCGTCGCCAGCACGTCCCGCTCGATCGCGGGCGTCGTGTCCGAGCTGCCGATCAGCCGCTGGCCGAGGTCGCTCTCAGCGAACCGGCTGTTGGCCAGCTTGTCGGTCACCTTGGTCTTGCCCTCGCTGTAGAGCCGCGTCGCCTGCTCCTGGACGACCCCGGCGGCCTCTTGCACCGTCGGGCTCTCCTTGATCTTCAGGGCAGTGGTCTTGAGCTCTTCGTACTTCTCCCGACCAGCCCGGGCACCGAGCACAAAGCCCGCGGCCAGTCCGCCGAGGAACAGTAGCTTGCCGCGCATAGCGACGAACCTCCTTCTGATCGGCGCCCGGTCATCAGTACGTGTCAGCGCCGTCTCGTGGTGAGTTACCCCTCCATCGTCGTTGCGACACATCGATCATGTACCCGTTTGCAGAGATCTGGCACACGATGGATGGTCTCCGCCGCGCCGGAACACAACCCGCTGGCGCGACCCCCGGGTCCGTGCTGTACTCTTTCCCGGTCGCCCTGATTCACCGGGCGCTGCAATCCCGCGTAGCTCAATTGGCAGAGCAGCCGGCTGTTAACCGGCAGGTTATAGGTTCGAGTCCTATCGCGGGAGCTCCAAACGGCCCCTTACCGGGGCCATTTTAACGCCCGGACCCCTTTCCGGGCGGCGTCCCGGTTGCGCAGGTCGGTAAGCTTGCGACGCTCGGGGCGGTAGCTCAGCGGGTTAGAGCAGGGGACTCATAATCCCTCGGTCGCGGGTTCGAGTCCCGCCCGCCCCACAGGCGCTGAACAGGTAGAACGTAAGTTCTGCATCCATAACTAGCTATGTTACGTACGGTCAGGACACAGGCTGGACACATTTGGCCGGTCAGCCGACCCGGAAGTGCCGGTCCGTACCCCAGCTGATGGGGCTTCCAGTCGGGTCGCTCGACTCGGCGCATCGGGGCATATCGGGTACATGCTTCGGCGCAAGGCCGAGGATCGGCCGGACCGGCCATAGCGCAACAAGTCGGACCGATCGGCCGTTGGGCGAGGAAAGTCCCCACGCTGGCGCTGCCCGTAGCGCTGCACCTGCCTGGCCTTTGGGGCGACACCTGGGCACCTGCGTGCCTTCCCGAGCCACGCCCTCAACGTCCCGGCCTCCTGAAGCGGGCACACCCGGTCCTGGGCCGACCCGTGGCGCCAGTGCGGTCGCGCTGGTTGCGGGGTTCGGCGTTCGTGACCCAGCCGAGGGGTCAATCACCGACGATCATTGTGGTGGTGGCGTTTCCTGCCCTGAGGGAATGCTAGACGGACGCACATGGCCCTGGGCACTGCAGCACACCCGACGGGTCTGCCCGAACTCAGCCCGGAGGATCAGGATGGGTCACTCCTCTATAACAGCCCTGGCGACCTAACGACGAATGGCTGGGTGGCATTGGCCCCGTCAGGTCAGGACGAGGCGTTCCTCATGCTGACCACCGACTACCCGCTCGCAGCGATAGTGATGGGCGTGATCGCCGAGACACTCGGCGTGGAGCCGGGCCGGGTTTGCCGCACACCGATGTCCACCGTCACTGTCCATACCCACGACGACCAGCAGGTCGCGCTCGTCATAGATGACTTGCGCCTTCTACAGCCGGTCAATGACACGTGGCTCGACGTCGCCCGGGAGACCGGACGGGTCGTGTTCGTGCTCGGTACGGCCCCAAAGCCGTCCGACATGGACGTGGACATATACAAAGAACGATTCGCGGAAGGGATGGCGCTCGGCTTTGCTCCGTTCATTGTGGATTGACCTTCTCCCGCGTCACCCGAACGGGTGGCCGTGGTCTACGTAGACCACGGCCCACCCTCTCTGTGAGCGGGACGTCGGCGACCAGTACGTCGCCTGCCGGGACCGCAACAACGCGTGGGGCGACATCGGCTGCTCCGTGCTGCTGGGCCGCAATGTCGCGTTCGCGATCGGCCGGGCCGGTCTCGCCGCAGCGGGCAGCATCGTCAAGGCAGTCGTCGGGCTGTTCGACCTGGCGCTGTGGGCCGACGCCTCTGTCCGCGACGCGCTGAAGCTGCGCAAGGGCAAGCGCGACTTCACCATCGCGGCCGCAGCGGTACCCCCGGCGCCGACCACGAAGGCGCCGCCACCTCCGCCCCCCCACGACCCAGCCGCCGCCGGTGGTCGTCACCGCCACCGTGCAGAACAAGCACCTGGAGGGCGCGACCGGGCTCGGCGAGGACTCGACCCCGGCCTACCTGTCGACGGTCACCCAGCCCCGATGCGCCAGTAACGGCTGCAAGATCGGCAGTACCGACATGTGGTCCGGCGACACATTCACCGCCCTGTGCTGGACCACCGGCGTCCTGATGACGAACGAGAACCGGAATATCCCCGGGGACGACTCCAACCCGCACCGGGTCGACTCCGACCGGTGGCTGAAAGGCACCCGCAACAGCTCCACCGGTTCATCAGCGCCATCTACCTGAACCCGCAGTCGCGCAACCTGCCCGTCCCTGGCTGCTGAACCGCAGAAACATTTGCGGGTGACGTTGCGGTGCTGGGTGGGCCGTGGTCGCCGGCCGGGTGGAGCGTCGGGCTCGGCGCGCGGCTGCGGGGGCGGGCTGCGTGACTGCGCTGGAGCCCCGCTGTCCACCCCGTGGGCCACCGAGCTGCTGGTGGCGCATGGCACGGGCTGGACGGGCTACCTGAATGGCGTGGACGGCGGATCCAGGACCGGCCGCCGGCCGGTCCTGGGCTGGGTGCTCGGCGTCCGGCGGCATGAGCATCTACGTCGTCGTCTTCCTCATACCGGGCGCCGCCGGGATCGCCGCCTGCCGGTACTGCGCCACCCGTCCAGTGATCGCTAAGGCGCTCAGCAGATGGGGGCACATCCTGATGCCGATCGTCCTGATCGGCATCGGCCTGCTCATCCTCATCGAAAGACGGAACCATCGGCCTCTAGCCAGCGGGCATCCGCTCTCCAGCCGTAACCGCTCACGGAAAGGCCGTGGTCTACGCAGACCACGGCCCACTGTGGACGCTCACGTAATTGCTCTGGTCGCCGCTCGTCGTATCCCATGCCGATCGCGGGTGTCGTGGCGGCTATCAAGCCACCGATGAGCGCGACTGGTGGACCGACCTACCCGCCTACGTACCTCCTCCTCGCTGCTGCTTTTCTCTGCCCGCTCGTCGCGACCGTCGCGGGCGCGACGAGCGAACTGCCGGCGAATGCCGCGCCTCGCAGATGGGGGACGACGAGCGGGCAGTAGGCCAATTACGTGAGCGCCGACAGTCCACCCGTCGGGCGACGCGGTCGACGGCAAAGGTCACAACGTCTGTGGCTCGATTTCGTTAAGAGTGCCCAGTAGGTGCACCACACGCTTCGGACGCCGGCTGCGTGGCTCCTGCGCACTCCAGGAACCTCGCCGCCAGTTCGGACGTCGTCCCGACGTGTGCCACAGCCTCCGCAACACCCGCCTCGTCCCACGGCAGCCGCGAGCCGCCGGCAGGCGTCACCGTCGCCCCGGAGCGTCCTCCCCTGCGTCCGCTGGCGGGGTTATCGGTGAGCCGGCAGCCTCGAACACCGCTTTGATCTCGCGGACCGCCCCCCGGATCTCATTGATCGTCTGCATCAGTCGGGCGTCGGCGGCAGCCTCCCTCCGTGCTGCCGCGTCCGCCTCCAGGCGTGCAGCTGCATCCGTCTCCCGCCGCTGCTCGCGGGTGACGTACGACTGGACCGCATACGACAGCCAAGTCGACAAGGCGACGCCCTCCCGCTCAGCGATCCTCGTGCACTGTGCGTGGAGGTCATCCTCCAGCTCGATGGTCAGCCATACCCAGCCCGGGGGGCAGCCGCACCGGCACCCGCGTTTGCGCTTGCACTTGCACCTCTTGATCTTCGACATGGTCGCCATGATGCTCGGGGGGTCCGACAGGAAAACCGGTCTGCCAGGGCATCCGGACACCGTCCTGACCGGACAGACAGGATTGCCGTCCAGTCAGCCCTGGGGTAGCGGTCAGGGTGGGCGGCGATGGCGTCGCGGAGCACCTTGCGGCCGGTCGCGGTGCGGGAGATGACCGGCGGGCAGTCGGCGGGGACGACCAGCGTGCCAGCTGCGTCGATCACGGCGGCGGTCTTACGGGTGCTGCTGAGCATGCGGCCGAGCAGGGTGGTGACCGCGATGCGGTCGTCGGTGGTGAGAGCACCATCGGTGGCCAGGTTGACCCAGCGGACCATTTCGGCGATCGCCTGCGCGGCGGCCCGGCTGAGGCGGACACTCGGGTGCTGGTGGGCATTGAGGGGCTTCGGGCTGCGCCACCGGGCGAGCTTGGCTCGATCTGGTCCGAATAGTCGGCGAACTGGCCCGCCAGGTTTGACCGGCCGGCACTGTGATCCACACCGCGGAATGCGTCCGCCTGGCCGGTTTGGCCCGACTGCAGTAGCCGAACCTTAGGTAAGGGCGCTCCGGCGGGCGGCGATTATTGAGACGGGGAAGTCGTCGGTGGCGCCGCGCCTGTTCACCAGCTCACGCAGGATCAGATTCTCCAGCATAAACGTCGGCTCGAAGCCGGCTGCAGTGAGTGTTTCGAGGCAGAACCGCAGTGCGTCGGGATATCGACGCCACAGGTCCGCATTGAGCCAACTGCCGGAGACTGCCACGACGATGCTGCCGCCTGACCGGACCGCCGCCATTGCGATGTCGAGAAGACGGTCCGGGTTGGGCGTACGGTCAAGAACGTTGACGAGCAGCACGAGGTCGGCGCCGCGCCGGTCCGGCCGCAGCGCGAGGGACTCGACGTCGGCTTGGACCAGCAGCACATTGTCGCGGCGCGGCACCAGCGAGCGGCGCAGGCGGGCGTCGGGGAAGCCGGCGTCCGTCAGGTCGAAGGCGAAGTCATGGTCGCCGCCGAGGATGCGGGCCGCCACTGCCAGCATCGCCGCCGAGTTGTCCAATCCAACGACCGTGGCTTGCGGGAAGCTGCCCGCCATCTCGTGCACGACGCGGCCGACGCCGCAGCCGATGTCCCAGATCGCCTCGACAGGTCCATCCCGCATGCACTGTACGGCGATAGAGGTGACCGTCCGGTAGAAAGTCTCGCTCTCGCCTCGCCCCACCAGCCACCCTTCCGCAGCGAACTCTGGATTCACGAGGGTTGCGTACGAGAACGCCCACAACCCCGCGTACCGCAGGGCGTAGTCGTAGTTCGCGTACGGCGGATTGACCGACTCCGCGTCCTGGTCACTTTTCGCCGTAAGCACGAGCCGTCGATCCCATACGTATCGGTGGGCGCCTGACCCTACGCACACCGCATACCCAGGTGCCGGGGCGAGGTCCGAGTGACAGTCGTCCTCCTGGCACGCCACCTCGGCAAGGAACTGGTACATCACCCGTGAGCCTATATCGACGGGCGACGTCGTAACGCTTAGGGCAGCGCAGGATGCATCATGGCTATCGGTGCGGCACCATCGCTGCGGCCGTGGACGAGGTCCACCACCGAGTCAGCGGTCAGTGGCGCCATCAGGACACCGTTCTGGCAGTGTCCGGTCGCGACGATCACGTTCGGACAGGCGGGGTGGGGGCCGATGACGGGTCGCCGGTTCGCTGTGCAGGGCCGCAGGCCGGAGTAGGTGCGGACGAACTCATACTCGCCTATGCCGGGCACGACAGCAAGGGCTCGGTTGAGTATGCCCGACAGTATATGCGCGGTTGTCGTGGTATCGAAGCCGGCGTCTTCATTGGAGGTGCCGATAAGCAGCTGCCCGCCGGGGCGGGGCATAATGTCGAGTTCGTCGCTGGTGGAGACAGGGTACTGCAGGACGAGGCCGCCCTTGGAGCGCAGGACCACGACCTGGCCTTTGGTCGGAATCAGGTTGGTGATGCGTAGGCCGCCGAGAACAGCGTTGCTCCAGGAGCCGGCGGAGACAACCACCCAGTCTGCGTCGATTCGCCCAGACTCCACGAGCACCCCGGTACAGGTGCCGCCGATGACGTCGAGGCTCTGCACCGTCTCGCCGGTGCGCACTTCGGCGCCGAGTCCTTCGAGAGCGGCCCTCAGCAACTCCCGCAGTTCCTGCGGGTTCACGTTCATGGCGTCCCGGAGGATGACGGCGGCCTGCACGTGCGAGGAAAGCATGGGTTCGCGCACGCGGGCGGCGTCGCCACTCATCCGCGTGTAGTTCAGCCCGGCCGTGTCCCACGATTGGCAGATGGTGTCGATTTCCTCGACCTGAGGATCGGTGGTGGCGACGTGGATGTAGCCGTTGGCGGCGACGTATGGCCGAACGCCGGTGACGGTCTCCAGATCGCCGAGGAACTGCAGGAACCGCTGGTAGGACTGGGCGCCGAAGAGGACGACGTCGGGCGGTACGCTGGTGATCGACGGGGGCGCGATGTAACCGAGGGCGGCGTCGGACGATACACCAGGCTTGCCGTCGTCGATGCAGACCACTTTATGGCCCTGGCCGGCGATGCGGAAGGCGGTCGCGAGGCCGACGATGCCGGCGCCGACGACAACGACCTTCTGCTGTGGGGTGTGGGCATTCATGGGCTGCTCCGATCACTACGGCCGGCCCCGGAAACGGCCGCCAGGCGAGCGGCCGCTTCCCGGATCAACGAGGTTTCTCTGGCAAGCGACAGGCGGACAAAGTCGTCCGGGGCGGTAGGGCCGCGTCCCTCGGTGAAAGCGGTGGCGGGCAGGGTGTGCACCTCGGCGCGATGGGCCAGCCGGGTGGACAGCGCGGTCCCGGTCAGCCCGGGTACCGATGCGAGCAGAAAGCACCCACCCTGATACGGACGGGCGGCGCCCGGCATCGCGTCGGCGAGGATGCTGGCGTTGGCAGCGAGCGTAATGCGTAGCCCGTCGTAGTGGTGATCGCTGGCCCAGCGCAGCCCGGCGATCACGGTCTTCTGCAGGGGTACCGGAATCCGGTAAGTCATGATCTGCTGGATTATCCGGATGCGCCGGGTTAATTCCTTTCCCGCTATCGTCCAGCCGAGCCGGAAGCCGCGCAGGTCAAATTTCTTGCCGCTATCAGAGACGACCACGACTGGATAGTTCCGATCGACGACCGCAGCCGGGGAAATCCCAGGTATGAGGTGAGCGAATACCTCGTCGGATATCACCGGTATTCTCCGGCGAGCGCACATTTCCACGAGGCGAACACATTCGATTTCGCTCAGGACCGCTCCGGTCGGATTATGTGGCGAATTCAGTATCACCGCGGAAACGTCGCCCGCCGCGACCAAATCGCCGAAACCGTCGACGTCGAAAGTTCCATCCAAGGCGACTGCAGCGAACAGCGGTATCGCCCCGGCCGCCGCGACCGCAATCGAATATACCGGGAAGTGCGGCGAGAAAAACACGACCGCCGAGCCCCTGCGAGCGAGGGTCAGCACAGCCGCGGTCACCGCCTCCGAGGCACTGCCGGTCACGGTCACGTTCTCCACGGGGTCCACGAGAACGCCCTGACGGACGGCGAAGTCGTCGGCTATCGCCGCTCGCAGGGCCGACACCCCGTACGGCTCATCGGCGGCGCCCGGTCGGACGAACTCATCGAACAGGAGATCCCTCAGGAACGGGGGCGTACCGAGCTGCGGGTAGCCCCCGGCCAGGTCGATACCGCCTGGCCCGGCGGCCAAGCGGTTAAACACCATCTCCGAATCGAGAGAGCTGTCAGACGACATTTCGGGGCGTGCCTGCGGCGTACAGCTCCACGTTCTCGACGGTCAGGTCCAGGAGGCGGTCGTGGGCCTCCACCGTGAACCAGCCAGCCTGCGGAGATAGCACGACGTTCCTGGCGTGCAGCAGTGGACTCTGGCTGCCGACCGCGCCTTCGTCGAAGCCGGAGTGAGTGATGTCCTCGAAGGCGGCCGAGCCGAGATGGCCGGAATCGAGCATGTCGGCGACCGCCTGCTCGTCGATTAACTGATTGCTGGCGATATTGATGAGCGACGCGCCACGCTTCATCAGGGCGAGGCGTTGCCGGGTCAGCAGGCCGGTGCTGGACGGGTTGACGCTCAGCGTCAGGACGAGGACGTCACTGCGGCGCAGGATGTCGTCCAGGCTTACGTTCTCGACGCCGGGTACATCCTTGTGGGTGCGGCTGTGGCCGATCACCTGCATGCCGAAGCCCTGACCAATACGGGCAACCCAGCTGCCGATGCTGCCTACGCCAAGCACTCCTAGGGTCTTGCGGTACAACTCGTGCCCGAGCAGGTTCTCGGCAGGACTAATTGCGTTGCCAGCGCGAACCTGGGCATCAAGGTCGCGCAGGTGGCGGATCGCGCTCAGTGCGAGAGCGAACGTGTATTCGGCGACGCTCTGGCGGGAGTATTCGGGGACGTTGGTGACGAGGATGCCGCGTTCGCGGGCGGCTTCCACGTCGATGATGTCGAATCCGGTGAGCGCGAGGGAAATGTACTTCAGGCGCGGCAGTCGGTCGAGATTGGAACGGCGCAATGTGGTCCAGCCGATGATGGCGATGTCAGCGTCGGCGAGCCGCGTGATCGCGGTTTCCGTGTCGGGGTGGTCGTCATGGACAGTGACGTTGCCAATGGTGCGCAGGCGCTCCAGGTTTTCTTCGGAAAAGTGCAACTTGTCGAGAACCACAATGTTCATGACGGCGAATCCTAACCTAGGTGTCGAGGGCGGATTGAGGGCATTACAAGATGTCGGAGTTATCTGAGCTGGATGGCGGCGACGCCAAGTTCGGTCGTGATGAGAATGCCATCCTCACCGTCTGAGGCGACGGCTAGGACGCGCGTTCCCGCATCGATGACGTGGGTGGTGTTCCAGTTTCCGGGGCTCAGGACTGTGACGAGGTCGCCGGCTGCAATCGCGAGCCGACTGCCTTCGGCCAAGGTGCGGGGCGGCAGAGCACAGAGACCCTGAACCTGACGGACGGGATCGGAAAAGATCACCGTCGGCTCGCGAGTTGTCAGGTTCCAAAGGCGCAGGGTGCCGTCGTCGGACACCGAGGCCAGGGCGGTCGCACTCACCAGGGCGAGGGCACGTACAGCCGCGGTGTGACCGAGCAGCGATTCCCCGTGAGGCTGGTCGCTGTCGAGGCCGGTCCAGGCGAGGATGGTGCCGTCGGCGTCGCCGGAGAACACCCCACCTGTACCGCTCGTGATCGCATATACGGAACCGCTGTGTCCTCTTAGGACCGCCCGGCATTCAACCGGATCCGTGACGGGCCAGAGCCGCACTACAGCGTCGGTGCCGCCGGTTAGTACGTGGGGGCGGCCGGCGACGGTGACTGGGGCGCTGGCCAGCACGGCTCCGCTGTGCCCCGTGCGTGGCCGGCTGGGCGGGGTCTCTCCGGTCAGGCTCCAGAAGCGGATGTCGCCGGCGTCGCCACCAGAGACTACGGTCTGCTGGCCGTCGCCGGTGACCACACTGATGGTCCGTACTGGTCCTTCATGCCCACGCAGCGGCTCTCCGGCCGGTGAGCCGGTGAAGCGTTCCCAAACACGGATGGTGGAGTCGGCGCTACCGGTGAGCGCGACGGGGCCGCCGGAGTCGCGGCCGACGGCGACCGCCCACACCGGACCGGCGTGGCCGACGTACGAGTCGCCGACTGGTACGCCGCTGGTGAGGTCCCAGGTGCGCACGGAGTTGTCCTGTCCGACAGTGACCGCGACGGTGCTGCCTTCGGCAGCACCGACTGACCAGACGGCGGCGCTGTGCCGAATGGTGAGGGCCTCTCCGTCGCTGCCGAGGGCGTCGCAGACGGTCACCGACCGGCCGTCACCGCCGGCGAGCGCGAAGAGGCGGCCGCCGGCAGCTGCAGTAGCCACCGACCGTATGCACTCCTGGTCGGGATGGGTGCGTATTGTCAAGCATTCGCCTTTGTCTAGATCCCAGGTACGTACGGTGGCGTCCTGCCCGCCGGTGACCACGACCGGCACACCATTGGCGACGGCGGTCGCGGTGCTCCAAACAACCCCGTCATGGCCGGCCAGTGGCTCGCCGACTGGTTCCCCGGTCGCGCTGTCCCACGTCCGTATGAGGCCGTCGTCGCCCGCCGAGACGACGACGCGACGGCCCTGACGGATGACGGTAGACACTGACCGCACCGGGCCTACGTGACCGCGCATAATGTGTCGCGGCATGCTGGCCGCAACGTCCCAAATGATCACCGTCGCATCGGCGCCCGCGCTGGCGAGAGCTATATGGCCAGCGTCGTTCCAGAGAACGACGCTCCACACTGACCCTTGATGGCCGGTTAGGGGCGGTCCTAGGGGTGCGCGAGTATGGCCGTCCCAAAGTCGTATGGTGCCGTCGTCGCTGCCTGAGGCTATGACGGATGAAGAGGCGGCGACGACCCGTACCCAGTCGGTGTGGCCGAGCAGGGCCTCACCTATGGGCCGTCCGGTCAGCTGGTCCCACAGGCGCACGGTGGTGTCGTCGCTGCCCGTGACGACGATGGGCTGGTCGCCGAGCCGTGTGACGGCGAGGGCGCGCATGGGGCCGGCGTGGCCGACGAATGGGTCAGCTGGCCCAGACTCGTCCGTCAGCTCCCAGACGCGCAGCGAGTTGTCGGCGCTGCCAGACACAATCACCGGCCGCCCGTCGACCTCAGTGGTGGTGACGGCGTTGACCCAGTCACCATGGCCAGTCAGGGCGCCGCCGATCGGTATGTGGGATTCGAGGTCCCACACCCTCACGGTAGCGTCGGCCCCACCGGACACAATGACGGGGCGGCCGCGCAATTCGCCTATTGCGACGGCCCATACGGCGCCGGTGTGACCAGCCAGCGGCTGGCCGACGGCGGTGCCGGAGCGCAGGTCCCAGACCCGCAAGGTGGTGTCGTAGCTGCCGGAAACGGCTAGGGGCACGCCATCGGAGTAGGCGACGGCGACCGGCCAGGCGGGTCCGGTGTGCCCGGTCATGGGTTCGCCGATTCCGACGCCGGTGGCGAGGTTCCAGCGGCGCAGGGTGGCGTCGTCGCCGGCGGACACGGCGACGGGGGTTCCTTCGACGTCGATCACGCCCACCGTCCGTATAGGACCGCTGTGTCCTTCCATGGGTTGGCCGTGGGATTCACCAGACGCGAGGTCCCATAGGCGCAGAGTGCCATCGTCACCGGCCGACACGATGATGCGCCGCTGTCGGACAACGGCGGTGGCCAGGCCCCGGATCCACGCAGTATGGCCCGTGAGGGGTTTACCTATGGCGGTGCCGTCGGCGGGGTCCCAGACACGGATGGTGGCGTCGTCGCCGGCGGACACGAGTACCTGCCGCCCCCCGTCATCGGCGGCCACAACGATGTTAACTGCACCGACGTGGCCGAGCAGCGGCGAGCGGGCCTCGGTGCCCAGCGTTAGGTCCCACAACCGAACTGTGGCGTCGTCGCTGGCGGACACCAGCAGCGGTCCGGCGGGGACGAGGGCGTTGACCCAGCCGGTATGGCCGTCGAGGCGCTGATGGTGTCGGTTCTGCCGCCAGGAGGCCCAACGCGGCGACCAGGAGCCGTCTTGGTCCTCGGCGTCGGCGTGAGCAGCGAGATCCTTTGCCCCGACATATCGTGCGGCAAGCCCGAGGTAGGAGATGTGGTCCTTCTTCGGGTAGCGGCGGAGGGCGGGGGCGGCTCGTCGGTATGCGGCGGCGACGGTCTGCGCGGCATCGCTGACGGAATGGTCGAGGGCGGCGAGCAGGTGAGCCTGGTCGGCGACGGCGAGGTAGCCGGGGTCGGTGGTCAGCTCATCTGCGAGGCCGGCGGTCTCGGCGTGCTGGGCAAGGTGCAGCCGCAGGTAGGGATGGGCGGCCTGCCAGTTGGGGCGACCGTCGGGGCGGGATGGCACGTGGTCGCGCAGCGCTCTGAAGATGATGGTCTCGTCGGCGTTGCGGTCGCGCCCGCCACGCATGTAGTCGGCGAGGGACTGGTGGAATAGTCGGTACAGCGACCGGCTCTCGACGACGCCGCCCTCGACTACGTACGAGCCTGCCCTATAGCGCAGCCAGGCAAGATCGTCATTCGTGTACGCCCGGCCGTGGTGCAGTGCGTTCGCCAGAAGCACCCAGATATCCTCCCAAGGCAGGCCGACGCCGCGCGCGTAAGCAAGAGGTAGAAGCAGTTCCATGGCGTCGCGGAACCTGTCACCGAGCCGGGTGCGCAGGTCGTCACGCATGGCCTCACCGGACTGGCGGGGCAGGCTGTCGAGCCAGGCGCGGTCGTGGTGGTCGGGCAGCCCGTTGGTGAGAGCGAGCCGGGCCTGGGTGGCGGCCACAATGGTGGCGACGAAGAACGACGATCGTGCGACCTCGGCGACCGCAGTAACGACCCCGTCGAGTACGTTGGGCTCGGCGGTGGCGAATGGGGACTCCTCGGCGCTGGCGCCGGCGGTCTGAACCTGGCCGAGCAGGGTGCGCCGGATCAGCACGGAGATGCTGCCTTGGTCGCTGTAGTCGGGGCTGTCGAGGTCGACGAGCCCGTACTGCCGTTGCCAGTTGCGGCCGAACCGGTCGAGGATCTCTCGGCGGGTGGCCAGCAGGAACCGCACCTTTCCGATGCCGCGCCCGGTGAGCGGCCGGATGACGGTCTCCACGAGTTGGGTGGGATCGTCGGCCTCGTCGAGGGCGTCGATCAGCACGGTAAGTAGGCCCGGCCGTTCGGCGAGGGCGGCGAGCAGCCGTACGACGTACTCGTCGAGGGCGGCCGGATCGGGGTCGAGCTGCGGCATGCCCGCGGCGGCCGCAATGCCGGTGAGCACGGCGGTGGTGGTGAGGCCGCCGGCGTAGACGGCGGCGTCGATGGCGCCGGGGTCGGGCAGGTCGGCGCCGGTGATGCCGCTGGTGGACACGGTAGGCCGCTGCGACTCGTCGCTGAGCGCGGCAAGGAGGCCGAGGACAGCGGTCTTGCCGGAACCGGGGTTGCCGGTGACCATGACGCTGTCTGTCTGACTCTGGTCCCGCAGCCAGCTGGTCAGGCGGGTCAGCGCGGCGGTTCGGCCAAGGAAGCCGGCTGACTTGGGCAGGAATCTGGTGCGTAGCTCGTCGGCGCGTTTGTGCTCCTCGACGAGGCGAGCCTGCCACTGCCGTGCCTGCTCGGCAAGGTCGAGGGGGACGAGGCTCGCCTCGCGCCGCGGGTTCGGCAGAAAGTACGGGATCGAGCCCTCGCCGAGCAACAGCGACCATGTGGCCGTCTGCGAGGCGGGTACAGCCGGGTCGGCGCGCAGCACGCTGAGCACGGCGTCGATGCTCAGATCCTCGGGGCCATGGCCGGCGGTGGCTTGGTGGCGCACGGCGCGGGCAAAGCCAGCGGTGAACGCGCCGGCGACGGCCCGTTCGGCTGGCCGGCTCGCGGTGATCACAATGACGCCGGTACCTCCGGAGTCCTCGCCGTCGAAGCGGTGCGGGCGGCCGAGGCTAGCCAGGGCGGAAGAGGCAAAGTCGAGGGCTCCGTGGCCGGAGTAGCAGGCGTCGACAATCAGCAGCAGGCGACGGATCTCGGTGTCGGCGAGCAGCCATTCGGCCAGGTCAGCGCTCTTAACGGCGCGGCGACGCAGGTCGATGCCGGTGGCGTCGGAGGGCAGCAGGATGTGCTCTACGCCGGTCTGGCCGACGGGGATGACCTCTCCGTGGCCGGCAAGATAGAGCACGACGTAGTCATCGGGCCGACGATCGGGGCTGGTCGCGAAGTCGCGCAGGGCGTCCTTGGTCTGTAACCAGGTGGCGTCGAGGCCGAGTAGCGGCACGTGGGTGTAGCCGAACTCGCCGGTGAACAGCGCAACCATGGTGGTGAGGTCATCGGCGAGTTCGGGCCGGTCCCATGTTGGCTCAAAATGGTAATGACTGTAAACACCGGTGAGTAGAAAGCGGCGCACGGTGTCGGCAACTCCGTCACTCATTGACACCCGTTCACGTTGTGGTGACGGATCACGTTGTGGCGGGCAGATCGATGTTTCCCGGCACTTCGATCCCTCCATGCCTGCCCGAATTCTCCGTCTTCCCTATGGCGGGTGTCCGCATACTACAACCGTCGCGAAGGCCCGTCCACCGACGAAGATCCGACGTTCGGTTCGGCTGACTTGCCCAAGCGTAGATCAATTTGGGGCGATACGGCCGAGGCGTCCTGGGTGCGGTTCATCAATGAAGGTCGACCCAGATACTAGGTGCTACATTGTCGGTTGTGAGCACGGCAATGCATCCGGCTGCGGCGTCGACGGTAGTCGCCCTGGTCGCCGAGGCAGCTGAGTTGCGCCGGCAACTGGCCGCTGATCTTGCGACTCGGGCCGTATTCGCGCGGTTGGCGACGACCTGCGGTTCGCTCCGCTTCGAGCTGTTTCCTCGACGGGCGCCGCAAGCGGTGGCGAACTTCGTCGGCCTGGCGAACGGGGTTTTGCCCTATGTGGACTCGGCGACGGGCGAGAGGCGCACAGGTCGGTATTTTGACGGGTTTTGCATCGGCCGGATTGTCCGCGGCATGCTCCTCGACTTCACACCTGCCGCCGACCTGCACGGGCCGGGTTACACCTTCGATGACGAGTATGCGGCCGACCTGACATTCAATCGCCCCTACTTGGTGGCGATGGCCAACGATGGGAAGCGGTCCGACGGCTCTGGCACGAACGGGTCCCAGTTCTTCGTTACCCTGTCGCCGGCCGCGCACCTAAACTTTACGAAGCCAATCTTCGGAGAACTGGCTGATGACCACTCACGGCGCCTGGTCGACGAACTGTCGCTGACCTTGGTAGATGGCCAAGGCCGGCCAGTCGAGCCGGTCGTGGTGGAGCATGTCGAGATAACCCTGGACTACCGGACTGAAAGATGAACGGCCTGGCTAGCTTCGAGTCACGGGCTCACGAGGACCTGTTCCGCCGCTGCCTGCAGTCCGGTGTCGTGCCGCCGAAGTTCAGTTATGCGGGCTCGGCTGCCTATCGCCATCACATCTTGGCGGCGACGAACGGCTATCTGGCGGTCACCGACGCAATCGCCCTGGAAGCCGACATGATCCGCCACTTCGACCCGCGTCAAATCGCAGAGATCGGCCCGGGAACCGGCGCCCATACCGCCGCGCTGCTGCGGGTGCTGTCGGTCGCCTCGCCGCGGTATCTCGGTCTCGATTTCAGCCGGACTATGCTTGAACTGGCCGTCCCGGCCTTGCAAGGCAATCCGGACCTCGCTGTCTGGGACGTCGACGAGGGGCCATCCAATGCGATCCGCGAATGGCGGTCCAGCGGAATGGTCCTATCCCTGATGCTCGGCAATACTCTTGCCAATCTGGACGACCCGGAAGTCGTATTGCGCCATGTACGGGAAAGCCTCGACCCTGGCGATGCTCTCCTGCTGAGCGTGAATTTCGCAGATGAAAGTGTAGATCCGGCGTCGATTGTCGCGGCGTATCAGACCGCCGAGTTTCAGGCGAGTGTTCTGGAGTCATTTCGGGCCGCGAATGTGGATACCGGCGATCTTGAGGTGACTTTCGGTGATGGTGAACTGCGGGCATTCGTCACCTTGAACGACGACGGTCGGAGGATTCAATGCTTCCGTTCGCGGCGGTTTTCACCCGGCGCCTTAGAAAAGGCGTTGGATGGTTTCAAGAAGGTGTGCATCCGGCGATCGGGCTCGCTTGGGGTAGCTCTGGTGTCGGTGTGAGACGAGGGAGTTGGACGGAATGGCGCGCGTTGTCGCCGTACACGGGGTTCTGAATACCTTTGGAAGTGTGCCGCAGATGTCGTCGGTCTGGGCGCCCGCGTTGGTGGGGGGTGTGCGAAACGCCGATCCCGCAGCGTCGCTTGATGAGAGTGACATCGAGTGTGTCTTCTATGGAGACCTGTTCCGCCCGGCGGGCCGATTTCTCAGCGAGGAGGTGCCGCCCTTGACCGCTGAGGATGTCGACGACGACCTGGAACTGGAACTGCTGCTGTCGTGGTGGCGGGAGGCCGCCGCCAGAGACCCGGCCGTCGTCGCCCCGGATGCCCGCACTCTGGGCGTGCGGTCGTCGGCGCGGGCCGCGATCCTGGCCCTAGCGGGGGCGAGGATTCTGGCGCGAGTCTCCGAACGGGTCCTCGTATGGTGGGTCAAGCAGGTCACCACCTACTTCACTCAGCCCGAGGTGCGAGCCGCAATCCGGAAGCGCTTCCTGAACGCGATTGGCGATGACACACGCGTCGTGGTCGCACACTCGCTGGGCTCGGTGGTGGCATACGAGGTGATGTGCTCGCTCGCAGACTCCAAGGTGACCGACCTGGTCACGCTCGGATCGCCGCTGGGCGTCCCGCATGTGGTGCTGCACCGCCTCGATCCGGCCCCGATCTGGCCGCCGGGCGTGCGGCGGTGGACGAACATCACAGACGACGCCGACTTCGTGGCTCTGCAGCCGCGGCTGCGCAAGATCTTCGGGCCCGGTGTCACTGACGTGGCGATCAGCAACGGCTTCGCCGCCCACCAGGCAACCCGCTACCTGACTGCAGCCGAGACGGGCAGTGCAATCATCGCGGGATTAAGCTCCTGACGAAAGACCACGAGCATGGTGGTACGGAGGATAGTGACGATTCGCTGCCCGTGTCATTGCACAAGCAGCTGATCAGCACCGGCGCGGTACGCCTCGGCGTGAACGCGAACCGTGGCCAGGTCCGGCGGGGTCTGGGTGACGGTCGGCCGGTCGGCGCGGACCGCAGAGCGGTGTCGATCATGTGGTCGGCGGATTCGGTGTACCAGGCGCCGGTCGGCCAGTCGTCGGTGCCGCCGCGCTGCGGGCGAGCTGTTGCCGTCGAAGTCGACGTAGACCGCGGAGACGCCCTTCTTGGCACCGGCGACCGACAAGGTCAGGGCGCCCATGACGTCGCCGCGCCAGTTGTTGACCGGGTTGGGGCTGAGGGTGAAGTTGCTCGCGGTGAGGGTCGCGTTCGACGTCGCCGTCACGGACTGGGCCGCCGGGTTCTTGAAGGTCGACTGCCGGCCGGCGTTGTCGAACACGACGATCTGCGCGACCCGCCAGTTGCCCGCGGCGGATCCGGCCGGCAGCATCACGGTGACGCCGCAGTAGAAGGTAGTACACATCGCCGCCGCTGAAGCCGCCGCCGCAGGTGACCGCGGTGCTGGAGTCGGACTTCGTGTGCTGGAAGGGTGTGGTGACGCTCTGACCCCGGTGACGGCGGCCGTTCTGCCGCTCTTGGCGAGCTGGGTCAGCGAGCCGGACTTCGACGCGGTCGAGCCGCTGCTGCATCACGCTGGCCTTGTCCAGGCCCGCGACGCGTCCGATGCGCTTGCCGTCCAAGCCGCGCTTCTTGCGTTGAGTGGCGAGGACGGGTCGTTCCGGAATGGACTGGTCCTACTACGGGGCGAGTTGGTCGATCGTCATGCCGACATCGTTGAGGATGCCCCTCAGCGTGCCCTTGGCGACGTCGCGCGATTGCCATGTACGGGCACCGTGGTGCCACGCCCGTCCGGGTGTCGCATGATGTGGTGGCTTCCCTGACCCGCGCCACTTTGAAGCCGTGACGTCCCAATGCCCGGACCAGTCGGGTGCCGGAGACCGCGGGGAGCGGCGGCATCAGGCTGCTGCACGGGGCGGTGCCGTGCGTGGCCCGGGCAGTACTCCGGCACCCTGGGCAACGCCGTCAGCTGGATCTTGCATGGCTGGGCTGGGCCAGATCTCTCATGGGTCCAGCCCAGCCGGTGCTGCGCGGCATCGTCGTCGTGTCGTTCGATACTCGTTCCGGCGTGTGGCACCCGGCGGCGGGGTCCGGGGTGGATGGTGCTACCAGCCGATGCCGAGGGTCAGCGAGGTGGGCGGGTTCGGGTTGCTGAGGATCTGTACCGAACTCTGGTCGTTCACGTCGTCGTAGGCGAACGCGTACGCCTTGTGGTCGATCCCGATCGCGTGGAAGTAGGCGGAGTAGTCGTCCTTCGGGTTGGTGAGGTAGTACTTTGTCGGGTCGTACCAGTAGGCGGTGTTCAGCGCGACGCCCCGGTGGAACGCGGCGCAGAAGTCCCGGCCCACCTCCCGGATCGTGTCGGTACCGCCCTGGTCGTTGCCGAGTGCCAGCGCGCCGGAGCACTCGAACACCTCGGTGGTGGTCGGCTTGCGCACGCTGAACGGGCTGCCGTCCTGCTTCGTCCCAGTCAACACCCCGTTCACCACCCGGCCGGTGAAGGTGACCCCGTTGTGTACCTCGGTCCACTGGTTCGCGGTGTAGTAGTTCCAGACCTGGTCGATGTAGGACTGCAGGTAGTTGGCCTGGGCTCCGCCCGGCTTGAACTGTGACGCCGACCGGGGCGCAACGATCCGGTGCTGGCCCGCCAGCGGGGTGTACGCGGCACCGACGGCCGCCTGGTACCCGGCCATGACCTGGTCCCGGGTCTGGCTGATGCCGAGCGTCCGGTCGTACCCGCTCGACGTCTGCACCAGGCGTGATGTGAGCGGGAAGCCGAACTGGTCGACGGCCGTGGTGTTGCCGCCGTAGGCGACCTGGTTGTAGACGTAGGTGTATTCGTACCAGTCGTAGTAGACGTCCCTGTTCGGGTCGTTTGGATTGTTCAGGTCCGGCCCGCCCCAGCCCATGTTGTCCGGGGACACCGGGATGTAGACCGGCGAGCCGACCGAGATGTAGATCCGGCCGCCCCGGACGTACGGTGGGCTGAACGTGGTGGGCGCCTGGGCCATCGTGAAGGACATGTTCGGGTAGTTCACGCCGTTCTTGGTCAGGTGTCCGGCCGCGTCGGTCATGGCGTGGTCGATGTGCGCGCCGGTGCCGTTCGGCTTGAGGTAGTTCCACTGTCCACCGGCGTCGACGAACAGCATGGTGATATAGACCTGGCTGTTGGACCAGGTACCCCGGGTGTTGTTCTGGAACGTGATCGGGAAGGTCCCCGGCCCGCCGCAGCCGCCCGTACAGCCAGGGATGATGGTGTACGCCGCGGTGACCACGGCGGAGTCGGTCAGGCCCGGCTTGACGGCGATCGCCTTGAGCGTGGTGTTGGCGGTCAACGTGATCGGGCCGGTGTACTGCGCCGAGGTGGGCGTCGGGGTGCTGCCGTTGGTGGTGTACCGGATGGTCGCGCCCGCGGTCGCGGAGCTCATCGAGACCGCCGCCGAGCCGGTGTACGTGCCGCCGGGCGGGTTGAACGTCGGGGTCGCCACCGTACCCGTACCCGCGTTGATGGTGTAGGTGGCGGTGCCGATGCCCGAGTTGGCCATCCCGGCCGCGACGCCGATCGCCTTGATGGTCTTCGAGGAGCTGACCGTGATCGGGCCGGTATAGACCGGCGATGAGGCGGTCGGGGTGCTGCCGTCCTGGGTGTACCGGATCGTGGCACCCGGGGTCGAGGTGCTGATCGACACCGTCTGCGCCCCGGTGTACGTACCGCCGGGCGGGCTCAGTACCGGCGTCGCGACGGTACCGCCGTTCCCCGTACCACCGTGGGTGTACGTGTAGTGCGGGGTGTCGTACAGCGGCCCGTTCTTCTCGTACGTGAACCAGTATTCCAGAACGGTACCGGTGCTCAGGTTACTGGCGGTCTTTTCCCAGGTACCGCCGTTGTTGGCCATCCGGAAGCTCTGCTGGCCGGCCCCGTTGATCCGGTAGTGCACGTCCACGAGCGCAGCCGGGGCGGTCGGGTGGAAGGTGAATTTCGCCTGGGCGGCATTGAGCGGGACGACGCTCTGGGTGTAGTCGGGGCTGCCGGTTGTGATGGTGTACGCGGCGGTCGCGACGGCCGAGGTGGTCATCCCCGAGGCGGTGCCGATCGCCTTGAGCGTCGTGGACGCCGAGACCGTGACCGGGCCGGTGTAGACCGGCGACGAGGTGGTCGGGGTACTGCCGTCGGTGGTGTACCGGATCGTCGCGCCCGGCGTCGAGGTGCTGATCGCGACCGACTGGGCGCTGGTGTAGGTGCCGGCGGGCGGGGTGAACGTGGGCGTCGCGACCGTGGTCGATGGCGGGGGCGGCGGGGTGCCGTGGGTGTACGTGTAGTGCGGGGTGTCGTACAGCGGCCCGTTCTTCTCGTACGTGAACCAGTATTCCAGGACCGTACCGCTGCTCAGGTTGCTGACCGTCTGCTCCCAGGTGCCCCCGTTGTCGGCCATCCGGAAGTTCTGCTGGTTCACCCCGTTGACCAGGTAGTGCACGTCCACCAGCGCGGACGGCGTGGTCGGGTGGAACGAGATCTTCGCCTGGGTGGAGTTCAGCGTGGTGACGTTCTGGGTGTAATCGGCGCTCGGTGGCGGCGGTGGCGTACTACCGGTCGGCGTCGGGGTCGCTCCGCCGGTCGACTGCCAGGCCGCCACGTAGTCGACGACCATCGGCTTGCCCGGCACGGTGGCCGCGGTCGGGCCGCCGCCGAAGGCGGCCGGGAAGTCGCCGCCCATGGCCACGTTCAGGATGATGAAGAACCCGTGGTTGGTCGCGTCGGCCCAGGTGACCGCGTCCATGTTGGTCGCGTTGACCTGGTGGAACTGCACCCCGTCGAGGTAGAAGCGGATGGTCTCGGGTTGGATGCTGCGGTCCCACTCCAGGCCGTAGGTGTGGAAGCCGGCCTGGCAGCTGGTACTGGCACAGGCTTTCTGGCCGCCGATGCCGGTGAACTCGTTGCAGGAGCCGCCCGGGGCGACACCGCAGTGCACGGTCGCCCACGCGTTGTTCATGCCCTGGACGTTCTCCATGATGTCCAGCTCGCCGACGCTCGGCCAGTTCCAGTAGTTGCCCCGATAGGGTGCGCCGAGCATCCAGAACGCCGGCCAGTAGCCGGCCGCGCCGGCACCGGTGATGTTCGGCAGCTGGATCCGAGCCTCGACCTTGAGTTTGCCGCCAGCGGGTGGCTGGAAGTCGGCACGCCGGGTCTCGATCCGGCCCGAGGTCCAGTTGCCGGCGCCGTCCCGCTGAGGTGTGATTTTGAGGTTGCCGGCCCCATCGAGCGCGACGTTCGCGGTACTCGCGGTCATCGTCTCGACCTCGTGGGTCCCGAAGTTCGCCGGGCCGCCCGGGTAGCTGGTGCCGGTGGTGTACTGCCAGTTGGTTCCGTTGACGCCCGATCCCGCCGCCCCGTTGAAGTCGTCACTGAAGATCAGGTTCCAGCCCGCGGGCGTGGGGACGGCCGCATTCGCGGTGACCTGAGTGATCGCCCACGAGACGAGCAGACCCAGGACGGCCAGGCCGGTGGCGATCAGCCGAAGCCTGCCTCGGGACCGCTGGTCAGGAGGTACCGCCGGCAACTGCAGTCTTGTCTTCATCGTTCCCTCCACGCTTGAGGGCGCTCTACGTATAGAGAGCAACTATTCGATGTATGTACATCTATAGATTGATGACCTTGGACGGATCGAGCTCAGTCGAGGTCGCGGACCCGCCGTGAGATGGTGTTCCAGGGAGCCGTCGGCCGGTGAGGCGCAAGCTGAGAGCGCTCTCAGCCGTCGACAATTGTTAATACAGTTAAGGGCTGCCACTGTCAACACCCGAGCCTGGCGTGACGTCAGTAGTCCCAGGTGAAAGCCACATCGGGCGACTTCTAACGGATCTTCGCCGCGTCCAACGGAGATTCCAGGAACGGCAGAGAGCGCTCTCTCATCGCTTCACTGCGCCACGGGAGGCGCCGTGTGGAGTTCCAAATCCCGTCATCGTGATGGACGTGGGCAGGTAGCGGTCGACAACGCTGTCGGGGGCATCGTCATGACCCGTGTCGCTGTGCCCGCTCCAGTCGGCCGCCGCCGGCAGCTTCCGCGGCGGCCGCTCATCGCCGCCCGGCCACGTGCCAAACCACCGTCCACAAGGGATGAGAGACGTGAGAGAGCGCTCTCTCCTTGGTCAAAAAGATCTCTCATGATCAATTGCATCCAAGTTTCCAACTGATCACAACCGGGATCTCGATCGGCATATCTGCAGGTCAACGGCTTGCCAGAAATTGTCTGTTAACAACCGTTGACAATCAGCGTCCGTGGAACTGATGCTGAGAGCGCTCTCACACTGCCAACCTGAGAGCACCTTGTGCGCTGAGAGGAATCCATGAAAACGGACCACGCAAGTCCCGCATCCGGCAGGACCGGCCAAAGGGTCAGACTCATGACCATCCCGATCGCCGTCCTGCTCCTCGGCAGCACCTGGCTGGTCAACGCGCTGCACGCCGAGGCGGCCGCCCCGCCGACCCCAGCCGGGTGGACCCAGACCTTCCTCGACGACTTCAACGGCACCGTGCTGAGCGGCAACTGGCGCCACAGCGAGGGCACCAGCTATCCGGGCGGTCCGGCCAACTTCGGCACCGGCGAGGTGGAGACCAACTCCCGCAACAACGTCTCGCTGGCCAACGGGATCATGAGCATCACCGCCCGTGGGAACGGACTCAGCGGCTGGACCTCGGACCGGATCGAGACCAACCGGCAGGACTTCCAACCGCCCGCGGGCGGCAAACTGCGGGTCGAGGCTCGACTGCGGCTGCCGGAGGCGGCCAACGGACAGTCCAACGGCTATTGGCCGGCGTTCTGGATGCTGGCCGGGGCCTACCGTGGCAACCTGTGGAACTGGCCCACGGTCGGCGAGATCGACATCATGGAGAGCGTCAGCGGCCTGAACCAGACCTGGCAGACCATGCACTGCGGCTGGCTCGATCCCGCACAGGGACCGAACGTGTGCAACGAGAAGAACGGTGTCGGCAACAACGGCTCGGCCGGTCCGTGCGGGCAGGGCCCGCTGTCGTGCACCAAAGCGTTCCATACCTACACCATCGACTGGAGCGATGCCGACAAGTCGGTGACCTGGTATGTCGACGGGCGGCAGGTGTGGCGCACCCAGCGCGGCGTCAACATCCGCGCCGACGCCTGGGACCTGGGATTCAACCACGGGTTCTTCATCGTGCTGAACCTGGCCATCGGCGGGGAGATGCCGGCCAACAACGGTGTACCCCTCAACGGCGCGACCACCGGCGGCGGGCACTACGACGCCGACTACGTCACGGTGTACACCGGCGGCGCGAACGCTCCGTCACCCGGCGCCACACCGCCCACCACCAGCCCGACCGCAAGCCCCACCGCAAGCCCCACCGCAAGCCCGACCGCGAGCCCGACGACAGGACCGCCGACAGGACGCGACGCCTACAGCACCATCCAGGCGGAGTCGGCCAACCAGGTACAGGGCACGACCACGGCGGGCACATACGTCGGACCCGGTGGCAACGCCGACTACCTCCGATTCGACGGTGTGAACTTCGGCAACACACCGGCAAGGCAGTTCAAAGCACAGGCCGCCTCCGGCGCCGCAGGCGGGGTTTCGGGCCTGGTCGAAGTCCGCGTCGACAGCCCAACCGGCCCGGTACTGGGCAGCTTCGCCATCGCGAACACCGGCGGCTGGACGACCTTCCGGAACATTCCGGCCAACATCACCGCCGTCACCGGCACCCACACGGTCTACGTAACGCTGACCAGCGGCCAACCCGCCGACTTCGTGAACCTCGACTGGATCACCTTCGGTCACTGACCGAGTACCTGGTCCTCGGGCTGAGGGGCGGGCGGCCCAGCGCTCGCCCCTCACACCATGCGCGAAAGACGGGTATAGCCGAGCAGGACTACCTGTACGACGTCGCTCAGGCTGGGCGCCGCCACCGTTCGAGGACCCGGTCGATGTCGTTGCGAATCCGCTCCCGGGCCTGCTCCCGTGGCAGACCGGCCATCAGCAGCTCGTCGTACGTGGTGTCCTCGTGCCGCACCGAGGCGTTCACGGCCCGGGTCGCAGCGTCCGGGTTGAGTCTCCGACCGGCGGCGCTGCGCCCCACGGTGGGGGAGCTTCGCTCCACCCACACCCCCTCAAGAGCGTCGCGGGCTGGGGTTGTCGGATCGCTCGCCCGGCCTGTCGTCCTCGGGCAGCTGGGCTGTCGCCCTAGCTGGAGCTTGGGCTTGCCGTTGTTGTGGCTGCGGGTGGCATTCTGGCGCTCCACGCCGGCGCGACCGCCGATCCGCAGCAGCCTGGCGACGTGGCGCAGCAGCGTCGGTGAGCGCAGTTCGCTGCCCATGAGTCCGGCGATCGGGCCGATGTTGTCGCCCAGCCGTCGCAGGGACGCCAGGTAGGCGGTGCGGTCGGCCGAGACCGCGAACCCGTCGGCGGTGACCGCAGGGTCCCGGTGCGCCACCGTCACCCGCCCGTCGTCGGCCACGCTCGCGCACAGCCAGCCTTCGGTGTTGTGGTACCGCAACCCGTGCTCGGCCAACGGTTGCCGCAGGCGTGCGAACGCCGGCCCGGCCAGGAACAGTGGATGCCACGACGAGTACGTGTCGTGCAGGTAGCCGGGTAGCGTGCGCTCCTCGGTAGCTATGAACCCACCGAGGTCGCGGTTGCGTTCGACCAGCGCGACGGACCACCCGGCCAGGGCTAGCTCCGCGGCGGCGACCATTCCGTTGATCCCGGAGCCGATCACGACGGCATCGACTGTCACCACCCCACCGTGCGTCCCGGAAACCCGACCCGGTTCACCCGCATTGTTGTATATGCGTGTCTCGGGCTTCCTTCGCTGGCCGGTCGACGGGCAGACGTCCGATCAGTGCGGAGCCGGCGACCATGATCGAGGGGTTCGCATGGTGCATCGTGCGGCCCACCGACCTGGGTCGACCCTGCTCGCTTGCCCTTCGGGCCGCTCGCCGGCGGTCGGTGGATTCCCCGCGCACGGCTTCGCCGTGCTCCCCGGTGGGGAAGCTTTGCTCCACCCACACCCCTCAAGACCGCCGGGTGGCTGGGCCTGCCGCGTTGGGCGCCGTGCTCTACCCGCACCTCCTCAAGGCCCGTGGCGGGCTGGACCTGCTGCGTACGTCGCCGCCGGGACCGTCCGCGTGCTGCGGGCTCGGGCGGGACCTGTCGTCTGGCTGCCGTCTCCTGGCGGTCCGGTCGCGAAGGCTCAGGCGTTGGGCTTGTCGGCCTCGCGGAGGCTGGGCCGGCCGCCACCTCAGGCCCGGGGCCGTCGGTCGTCTTGAGCGCGTCGTTCTTGCCCGGCTGCTTGATCGTCGGGTGCTCCTTCAAGGCCTGTCACCTCCCTTCTTGCCGGCCGGTGAACTGCCCTTAGAAGTGCCGTTGTCTCTGTAGGGAACCGTAGCCGTGGGGTACGACAGTTCCGGCTCGGGTGAGCTTCGTGCTGGCTCTGGCCGGCGTTCGGCTTCGGGGTACGGCTGCTGGTCGAGCTGTGGCTGCTCCGGGCCGGGCCGGGCTGTGCCGGGAGGCGCGTGCTCGACCGTTTGCCGGCCTTGTTGAGCGACTCGGCCGCCTGGCGGAGCTTGGCGAACGCCTCGGTGTAGACCGACTCCGGCTTGCCGCGTGCGAAGACGTAGGTCTCGTCGGCGAGGCATTTCCGTTCGACCATGGCGGCGGTTTCCAGAACGCCGGGATAGCCGCGGTCTGCGTGTCGACTGCGTGTTGGTCATGCTCAGTGAGCTCCGGCGGATCGGTCGTGCCGGCGCCGGCGTCGCCGACTGAAACGCCGGATGGCGGCGCGTGGGTAGGCTCCGCACCGCCGGACTCGTCCCCGCCTGTGCCCGGTCGCCGGCTTGTCCCTCTCCGGCACGCGGCGGCCGGACTTACCGACCGCCGGCCGGGTCGGCCCGGGCTTGATCCGGATCGGCGTAGGGGTTCTGCGCGATCGGGTACTGCGCGGTCGGCGCCATGTGAGCGCTGGGCGTGCCGTACACGCCGGGATGACCGGCCTGCCTCGACACCTCGTGGCCGATGACCTGGGTGGGCGCGTGCGGGTATGCCAGTTCGCCGTGCTGCTGCGGTTCGTCCTGATCGGTCTGGACGCGCTGAGGTCCGCGCCGCCACACAAGCGTGCCGATCACCCCGATCCCGCCGAGCAGCAGCAGCGCGCCGATTGTGTACGCCAGCCAGATCATCGAGCCACCGCCGCCTGGCGAGCCGGCGCCGGAAAGCGGCGACTGGTCGATCGGAGCTGTGCCGTCGGTCGTTGCCGGGAAGTCGCTGACCGTTGGCGTCGAAGCCGGCTGGGTCGGGGTCTGCTGTCCCGCCGCCACGATTGAGGACCTGTACGGGCCAGCCGAGGTGACGCCCCTGCGGTCCCGCCTGGGCTGCACCTGCATCGAAAGCGTCAGTGCGGCGCTGGGCAACTTCTTGCTGAACGACAGTTGGTAGGTGATGTTCAGTTCGCCGCCGGGCTGCAGCGCGAGCGCCCCGAAGTCGATTTGCTCGGTTGCTGTGACGGCACCGCTGTGTGCACCGCGCTGGGTGAACGTCCCCACGTCGCGCGGTCCGCCGGGCGTGCGCTGACGTTGCAGGTCCACCAGGTCGCCAACGAGGCCCTCGGCCTGTATCAGGAACGACACGTCGACGTAGCGGAGGACCTCCTGGGATTGGTTGACCAGGTGGACTGTGAAGGGCGTGGGGTCGCCTCCGCCGGGGAACTGTGCGGGCAGGTCGTCAATGCTCACCTGACAGCATCTCTCGCCCTCGGCGAACGCCGACGATGCCACGGCGAGGACCGTGGCCGGCACGACGATGAGCACAGCGACGAGTAGGCCGCCGAACCGGGCCTTCGCGACGCTGGGACTGAACCGTTTACGCCGCATATGACCGATCCTTACCGACGTGCACCGACGCCCGCCATCGGCAACGCGCCACGCTACGTCGATGCGCTGCGCCAGGCAAGCCGCAATGCCCCCGATCCGCGCCGGGTCAGGCGCCGGCGGCCAGCGCTCATCGACGTCTTGCGGTGGTCAAACAACCGGCCATCGGGCCACCGGCGATCTGCGCGGGGCGGTTCGCATGGTGCATCGTCCGCTCCGAACGTCCGGTTCAGGAAGCGCTGATCGCGATCCGGTCGATCGATGGCGCCTGGCCGTCGGGGTTGCCGACGGTCACCGCATTGCGGCCCTTCTTGAGGGTGATCACCACTGCGGTGCGCGTGCAGCAGGCGCTACCCGCAGCGGTGGCGACCGTGACCGAGCCGCCGCCGGCCACGCTGATCACCGCTGTCCGGGAGGTGTCGCCGTCGTCGTGGACGACGTACAGCGTCATGGTGTACGTGCCGCCCTCCGGCACGGTGACATCGGAGAAGGTCAGACTCCCGGTCTTCTTCGAGCCCGGTCCCCAACGACCCAGGTTCCGCACGATCCGGCCGCCCGACGCACCCGCGTACGCGATGGCCTCCGCGGAACCCGCCAGCTCGACGGAGGCTGCCTCGGCCTCCAGTTCGATCGGCTGGAACGCCCGTCGGGTCGCCGAGTGCGACAGCGAGGGTGACGACTTGGGGGCCGCGCTCTGGCTCTGGCTCGGGCCGGCTGACGACGCGGCGGTAGGCGGTGCAACAGCGGGCACGACGTCACCCTCCGCGTTGCGGGCGCGGCCGGCGTCCGGCGCTGAGGAGCACGTGGCCAGCGATGTGACGACGATGACGCCGAGCGCTACCAAGGCTGCCAGGAACCACGGCAGACGCCGCCGGACTGATGTTGCCTGCCGGTCGTGGTCAATGAGCCCTGGCGGGTCGGTTGGGGCGGCGCCGGCGTCGCCGACTGCGACGCCAGGTGGCGGTGCGGGGGCAGGCTCCGCGCCGCCGGCCTGGACCTCCGGGGTGCCCGGTGATCGGCGAACGATCGGTTCGGGCAGCCAGGGACCAGTTCGCAGGCGGCTGGTGTCGCTGTCATCTCCGGTCATGGACCCTCAATCTAGGCCGCGCGATGTTGGGCATGCGGACCGGTCCGGGTCGACGAAACATGTCCCTCGCGGACCAGACGACCAGGGCTGGGTCCTCACGTCCCGTCGCCGCCGTGAGCGGGCACGGAACGCCGGAACCGGGCAGCCGACGATGACGATTGACGACGCGGGCGTCTGGGACGGAAGGGACCGGCGGTCACGGGCTGCTTCCGCGGGTGCGCTCATGCCGTTACTCCCAGGTGCTTGCCAGGTCGGCGGGTTGCCGGCGGACCAGGACGGCTGCTGGGATCAGGCTTGCGGCCAGTGCGATGGCGAGGCAGGTGCCGGCGATCGCGGCCAACGGCCACCACGGGACCGCGAGGAGCACGTCCGGGTTCCTGACTCGCAGCGCGAGCACGAGGCCGGCGACCGCGGGCACCACGGCGACCACGGCCAGCACCGCGCCGAGTGCGGTGACGAGCACGGCCTCCGCGCCGATCGTGCGCAGCACCTGGGCGGGCGTCGCCCCCGACAGCCGTAGGACCGCCACGTCGCGGGCCCGCCCGCTGGTTGCCATGAGCAGGGTGTTGGCGATGCCGATGGCGGTGTAGAGCAGGGCCATCCCGAGCAGCGCGACGGTGGCCAGGGTGTTGAGCCGGTCGCCCTCGGCGTCGAGGGTCGCGTGGAACTGCGCGGTCGGCATCAGCGTGCCGCCGCCCGCCGCGGCTGCGGCCGTCGCCGGGCCGGTGTCGGCGCCCGGCTCGAGGTCGAGGTAGACGAGGTCGGCGAGTGGCGCGCCGGTGTGCCCGGTGAGCAGGGCGGCCGGCAGCAGCAGCGTCCGGGCCAGGTCGATCTGGTCGTCGACGACGGCCACCACGCGCAGCGACACCTCGGTGGAGTCGGCAAGCGCGATGCGCAGCGGGTCGCCGAGCCGCCAGCGGCCGGCGGGCACCGCGACCGTGCCGGTGCCGGTGAGGTCGTCGAGGCTGCCGGCGACGACCGGCAGGTGCACGACGCGGGACAGGGCCGGGCCGTCGACGTAGCGGCCGGTCCAGTCGTACGGCGGGTTGGGTCCGTGCACGTACACCGGCCGGTCGGTGACGGCGACGCCGGCCCGTACCCCCGCCGCCTGCGTCACCGCGGTCACGGTCCGCTCGGAGACCGGCCCGGTGACGACGGCCGGGGCGACGATGCGGTGCTCCGCGGCGGCCCGCCCGGTCTCGGTGATGGTGGACTCGCCCGCGAGGGTCCCGGCCGCCAGGCCGATGGTGACGACGATCGGTGCGACGGTGGCCGCAGTGCGGCGCATCGCGGTCAGCGCGCCGTGCCGCACCAGGGTCCCGGTGACGCCGCCGGTGGGCGCCGTCAGCAGCCATACGAGCGGCCGCAGCAGCACCGGGGAGAGGATGGCGCAGCCGGTGATGAGCAGCAGCACCACGAGGAAGAAGTAGCCCGTGAGGGTGGCGGTGTCCACTGTGGAGAAGGCGACGGCCAGGGGCACGGCGGCACCGACGGCGAGCAGGCCGGCGATCCATCGGCCGGTCGTCATCGCGCGCTGGTCGACGGCGGCCTCCCGCAGGGCCTCGGTCGGCCCGGTCCGGCCCGCCCGCCGGGCCGACAGCCACGCGGCGACGAGCGCGACGAGCAGGCCCACGCCGATCGCCGCGGCCACCGCCCACCAGATGAACCGGGCGGTGTGCCCGGGCGGGGCGAGGCCGACGGCGGCGAGCCAGCGGGCGAACGGCGCGGCGACGGCGTAGCCGAGGGCGGCGCCGGCCAGGCAGGCGACGACGGCCACGGTCATCGCCTCGCCGAGCACGAGCCGGCGGACCTGGCGGGGCGTGGCCCCGGCCGAGCGCAGCAGCCCGAACTCGCGCCGTCGGGTGGCGACGGCGTAGGCGAACGTCGACGCGACGATGAACGCGGCGACGACCAGGCCGATGCCGGCGCTGTTGCCCAGCACGATGAGCGTGGCCGCGCGCAGCTGATGGTCGGGGTCCGGGGCCGCGTCGACCCGGTCCGGGCCGCTGAGCACCCGGACGGCCCCGCCGGCGACGGCGCGGACCTGCCCGGCCAGTGCGGCCGCGGTGGTGCCCGGGTGGGCGGTGAGCGCGATCGCGGCGATCCGGTCGCCGGCGAGCTCGGCGGCGACGGCGTCGGTGGTGTAGAACGCGGCCGGCGCGGTCGTGTCGAGCACGCCGCTGACCACGAACTCGCGGGGCCCGGCCGCGGTCTGCGCGGTGACCCGGTCGCCGACCCGGTGGGCGGTGGGCGAGGTGAGCACGATGCCGTCGGGCCCGGCCGGAGGCCCGCCGGCGGCCCAGGTGAAGCGGTGCAGGGTCGCGACCGACCAGGGGTGGATCCGGTCGCCGGGCTCGCCCGCGACGGTGGCATAGCCGGCGTGGTCGACGACGAGGTCACCGTCCACGGTGGACAGCTGCCGGAGCAGGTCGGCCGGCAGCGCCCGGGACTCGGCGGTGTCCGCAACGCCGGGCGCCCCCGTGGCGTCGGTGTTGCGGGTGGCGTTGTCGGGGGTGAGCGTGGCCGAGGCTGTTCCGGCGACGACGACGTCGGCCCGGGCGAGCCAGGCAGCGCGGCCGTCGCCGGTGCCGAGCGCGCTGAGCGCGGACAGCGCCGACGCGGTCAGCAGCGCGACGCCGAACGCGAGCGCGACGAAGCTACCGGCGAAGCTGCCCGCCCGGGCCCGGACGGTCTGCCAGGCCAGGGCGATCACGACGGGGTCTCCGGCCGAGTCATGCGGTCACCACGGGGCTGACCCGCCTGCTGCCCGGGCGCGCTGAGTGCGGACAGCGCCGACGCGGTCAGCAGCGCGACGCCGAACGCGAGCGCGACGAAGCTACCGGCGAAGCTGCCCGCCCGGGCCCGGACGGTCTGCCAGGCCAGGGCGATCACGACGGGGCCTCCAGCCGGGTGCTGGCCCCCGGATACGGACCGGACATGCGGGCAGCGACCGCCTCGGCGGTGGGTTCGGTGAGCTCGCCGGTGACCCGGCCGTCGGCGAGGAACAGCACGCGGTCGGCGAAGGACGCGGCGAGCGGGTCGTGGGTGACCATGATGACGGTGAGCCGCTCCCGGTCGACGAGGTCGCGCAGGATGCCGAGCACCTGCCGGCCCGCGGCCGAGTCGAGCGCGCCGGTGGGCTCGTCGGCGAAGACCACCTCCGGCCGGGCGATGAGGGCCCGGGCGACGGCGACCCGCTGCTGCTGACCGCCGGAGAGCTGCGCGGGGCGGTGCCCGGCGCGGTCGGCCAGCCCGACCATGCCGAGCGCGTCGAGGACCGCCGACCGCTGCGGCCTGCGCCCGGCCAGCCGCAGGGGCAGGCCGACGTTGAGCTCGGCCGTCAGCGACGGCAGCAGGTTGAAGGACTGGAAGACGAAGCCGATGCGGTCGCGGCGCAGCAGGGTCAGCTTCGTCTCGCTGAGCTTGGCCAGGTCGTGCCCGGCGAGCAGCACCTCGCCGGCGGTGGGCCGGTCGAGGCCGGCCGCGACCTGCAGCAGCGTCGACTTGCCGGAGCCGGACGGCCCCATGACGGCGGTGAACGTGCCGCGGCCGAAGTCGGCGTTCACCGAGCGCAGCGCATCGACCTCGCCGGACCCGCTGCCGAAGACCTTCCGCACGGCGCGCAGCGAGACGGCCGGGCCCGCGGCGGTCACGGCTCCACGACCGGCCGGCGGTCGCGCGGATCGCGGCGAGGCACGCCACCCGCCGCCGTCATCACACCTCCCGCCCGAAGAGGCCCGCGACCCGGCGCTGCCAGGCCGGCATGAACCGGGGCGGGCGGGCCGGTGCGTGGTTCCGCCCGTGGCGTGGCGAAGGCTGCGGGGCGCTGTGGGCCGTCGTGCCCTGGTGTCCGCCCTGCTGTTCGGTATGCGCGGGGACGCCGGGCAGCCGATGGGTCGTCCGGTGCAGCAGGGCGCGGAACGAGCGCTTGGTGGTCATCGTCAACCCCGTCTCTATCAGTGATAGGGAGACTTTAGCATTGATAGAGTGGCGATGGGAGGTACCAAGGTGGCGCTGGACCGACAGCGGATCGTCGCCGAGGCCGTCGCACTGCTGGACGCCGAGGGACTCGACGGGGTGACGACCCGCAAACTCGCCGCGCGGCTCGGTGTGCAATCACCGACGCTGTACTGGCACCTGCCCAACAAGGCGGCACTGGTCACCGCGATCGCCGACGCGATCCTCGACCAGGAGTTCACCGACATGGCACCACCCGACCCGGAGCAGCCCTGGCAGGACTGGCTGGGCGGCCTGGCCGGGCGGCTGCGCCGGGCGCTGCTCGCCCACCCGGACGGCGCCCGGGTCATCTCCGCCGCCCAGCTCTCCCGCACCATGGCGGCGATCTCCGAACTGGCCATGAGCACCCTGGTGGCGCGCGGCATCCCGCTGCGACAGGCCCGCGTGATCGTCCTGACCGTCGAACGCTTCACCGTCGGCCACGTCCTGGAGGAACAGGCCCCCCGCCCGGACACCGACGCGCTCAAAGGCTTCGACCTGGCCACCTTCACCGAGCAGCACCCGACCCTGGTCGCCGCGATCACCGACTACTTCCAGCCCGGCCGCACCGTGGACGACCTGTTCGGCGACTGCCTGGACGTGGTCATCTCGGGTGCCGCGTCGAAGACGGCTGCGCGCTGAGAGACGGTGGCCCCGGGCGACCATGCGGTGGTCAGCTGCAGAAGGTGAAGACCTCCTGGCGGAACTCCGATTGGGACTGGACGAGGTATTCGGGGCTGTGTGCCCCGCCCCAGCGGATGCACTTGCCGGCGGCGTAGACCTTGACCGCGGCGTAGTACTTGAACGTGCCGCTGTCCTGGATCCAGCCCTTGCCGTCGCCCTCGACGTCGATCTCGGCGACGACGGGCGACGGGGAGCCCGCTTCCCATTGCACGATGGTGGCGACGCAGTTGTAGCCCGCGCGGTACATGACGTAGATCTTCGCGGCGTTGCGGAGCTGGGCATCGAGCCGGGACCCGAGTTACGGCGGGCCCAGCGCCTGGCCCTGCTGGGACAGGCCGAGCCCGCCCCACCCCGGGACGTGGTCCACCGGCCGGAGCCGCCCCGGCAACTGCCCGCCGACATCGTCCCGTTCGTCGGGCGGGTGGAGCAACTGGCGCTGCTCGACTCGATGATCACGCCGGCCGGTCCGGAGCCGTCCCGGACCGCGGGCATCGCCGCGATCAACGGCACCGCGGGGGTGGGCAAGACCGCCCTCGCCGTGCACTGGGCGCACCGGGTCGGCGGCCACTTCCCCGACGGTCAGCTGTATGTGAACCTGCGCGGGTTCGATCCAGGCGATGCGATGGACCCGGCCGCCGCGATCTGCGGCTTCCTCGACGCCCTGCACGTCCCGGCCGACCGCCGCCCCGCCGATCCGCAGGCGCAGGCCGGCCTGTACCGCAGCCTGCTCGCGACCCGGCGCATGCTCGTCGTCCTGGACAACGCCCGCGACGCCGAGCAGGTCCGTCCGCTGCTGCCCGGCGCGGCGGCACTGACGATCGTGACCAGCCGCAATCCGCTGCTCAGCCTCATCGCGATCGAAGGCGCCCGGCCGCTGGGGGTCGCGCTGTTCACCGAGGAGGAAGCCGGTGAGCTGCTCAGCGGTGCGCGGGTCGCCCGTGATCCGCAGGCGGCGGAGGAGATCGCCGCCAGGTGCGCGAGGCTACCGCTGGCGCTGGCGATCGTGGCGGCCCGGGCCGCGGCCCATCCCGCCTTCCCGCTCAGCGCGCTCGCCGACGAGCTGCGTGGGGCGAGCGGCGGCCTGGCCCGGTTCACCGGCGGCAACCCGGCCACCGATCTCAGGGCGGTCCTGTCCTGGTCGTACCGGACCCTCAGCGACCCGGCCGCGAGACTGTTCCGGCTGCTCGGGCTGCATCCCGGGCCGGAGTTCGGGGCGGCCGCCGCGGCGAGTCTGGCCGGGGCCACCCGGGCCGCACACCGAGATCCTGCTGCGCGAGCTGACGGACGCGCATCTGGTCACGGAGCAGGCACCGGGCCGGTTCGCCCGCCACGATCTGCTGCGCGCCTACGCGAGCGAACTCGTGGGTGCCGCGGAGGCCGAGGCGCAGCGGCGGGCGGCCGTCCACCGCCTCCTCGACCACCAACTGCATTCCGGGCAGGCGGCGGCCGCCCTGGTCAACCCCAATCGCGATCCGATCCACACCGACGATCCCGGGCCCGGGGTGGAGCCCGAGGTGTTCGCCGACGACGAGCAGGCCCCGGGAAGGTGCCTGCCTGTTCGCCCTGGTGGGCCTGGCCGAGCGGTTCGGTTTCGACGGCCACGTGTGGCGTCTGGCGTGGACGCTGGAGGAGGCCTACCTGGGCAGCGGACGCTGGGACGACCTGGCTGCCGCCCACGGCGCCGCGCTGCGCGCGGCGGTCCGCCTCGACAACCAGGTGGCGCGGATGCAGGCGCACCAGGGGTTGGCCCGGGTCCACGCCGGGCTGGCCGACTACGATCGCGCCCGCCGGCACCTGTGGCAGGCCATGCGGTTGTGCGCGGAAACCGGCGACCGGGCCGGGCAGGCCCGCGCCCATCTCGGACTCGGCTGGATCTACGACCGGCAGGGCCGTTCCATCGCCACGCTGCACCACGCGAGCCGGGCCCGGGACCTGTACCGGGCACTCGACCACGAGGTCGGGTACGCGCGAGCGCTCAACTGCGTCGGGTGGGGCCAGGCGAGGCTCGCCCGCTACGACGAGGCCCTGGCCAACTGCCGGCAAGCCGTGGCGATCCTGCGGGAGACACGCGACCAGATCGGTGAGGCCAACGCGTGGGACAGCATCGGATTCATCCATCACGGGCTCGGCGACCACCGGCGGGCGGTCAGCTGCTATGAGCAGGCCGTGGGCGGATACCGGCAGCTGCGTGACCGGTCGGCGGCTGCGGCCACCCTGGCCCGGCTCGGCGAGACCCACCGGGTGATCGGGGATCATCGCTCGGCCCGCCGGGCGTGGCGGCACGCCCTGAGCATCATGACCGAGCTGGGCCACGTCGAGGCGGCCGACCTGCGGGTCAGGATCGACGGGTTGGGCGGGGCATAGGGGCGCGCACGAGGACGGCGCCGGGAGCCCGGCGCCGTCCCCCTGGGTCCGAGCGCTAGTTGCGGTACCGGAAGAGGATCCGGCCCCTCGTGAGGTCGTACTGGCTGAGCTCGACCAGCACGCGGTCGAACGGCAGGATCTTGATGTAGTTCTTGCGGATCTTGCCGCTGATGTGGGCCAGGACGATGTGGCCGTTGGGGAGCTCGACGCGGAACTTGGCGTCGCGCAGGCACTCCAGGACGGTGCCCTCGAGCTGGATGCCGTCGGTTGCCTTGGGCATCAGTGGATCACCAGCTCGAGGTTGCTGCCGGCCCGGCGCGCGCCGGCGGCCTCGAAGAGGGCGATGGCCGCCGTGTTGGCCTCGTGCACGTCCGCGGAGACCGTCCCGGCGCCGCGGGCCTGGGTGGCCGCCAGGATCTCCGCGAGCAGGGCGCGGGCGATGCCGCGGCGGCGGTGGTCGGACCGGACCGCGATGAGGCCGATCTTCGTGTGCCTCGGCAGCAGGGCCAATCGGGCCAGGCCGACGTAGGCGCCGAGCTCGGTGGCGACCGCGTAGTGGGTGGGGTCGAGCGGGCGGGACAGCACCGCCGCCGGCATCCGGTCCCAACCGATCGTGGCCTCGATCTCGGCGCGGATCGTGCGGTCCAGGTGCCGCAGCGGGTCCAGCTCGGCGGTGCCGACGGGCAGGAGCGTCAGGCCCGGCGGTGGTGCCGCGCCATCGCCGCCGCTCGGCATGACGTACTCCCATTCGCGGCGGCGGGTGGTCAGGCCGGCCTGCACCCACCGGGTTCGCAGGTCGAGGTCGGCCTCGTCCACGACGGTGTGCAGCGGCCGGGGCAGGGCGGCCAGCATGGCCTCGGCGAGGTGGGCGAAGACGTCGTCGTGCCAGGCGTCGACGCTCAGGAAGAGGCGGCCGTCCGGGCGGGGCGAGGCGTCGCCGCGGCCGACCACGAGGTCGTCGTCGAGGGCATGCCACTGCCGCTCGGCGACGCGCGTGATGACGAGTGTGTTCATCGGTGTCACCTTTCGGGAGATCCCAAAGGGACGCTCCCGGGCGGCACCTACCGCAGTCGCCCGACCGTGACGGGAATGGGGAGCACCCACATTGCTACAAGGTTCACGGTGCTCACCCCCTCAGGCCGGACCACGGTCGCCGGAACGCTACCCCCGACACCCGCCGCCCGTCCAGCGATTACCCGATCACGGCGCCATGACGGTGACCGGGTTGGACCTTGGTGACTCGCCGGCGGAGTTCAGGGCGGTCACCTCGAAGGTGTGCTCGCCCGCGGGAAGGTTCACGGCCAGGTACGCCGGCCCGTAGCTCCACGCGATCCGGGTCCCGTCGCAGTAGACGTGGTAGCCGTCGCCGGCGGTCTGCACCGCCTCCCAGGCCAGCCAGACCTGGCCCGGCGCGGGGGTGGTGGCGACGAGCGAACGGGGGGCGTACGGCGGGGTGTCCTGGGCGGGCATGAGGTTCGCGGTGACGGGCTCGGAGAGCGCCGACTCGCCCGCGGTGCTGACCGCCGACACCGCGAACACGTGCGAGCTGCCGGGCGCGAGCCCGGTCAGCACGACGGAGGGCTCGGAGCCCGCGGTGGTGGCCCGCAGCACGCCGTCCTGATGGATCCGGTACCGGCTGGCACCGGGCGAACCGGTCCAGGTGAGCCGCACCGAGTGGCTGGTGGTCTCCGACGGCGCGAGGTCGATCGGCGGCACCGGGACGGTGGTGCGGCTGTCCGGGCCGGAGAGCACGAGGTCGTCGGCGGCGAACGCGGCCTGGGCGTACCAGCCGTGCACGTGGACGCGGACATCCGTGGTCGTCGGGCCGGTGGTGAAGGTGACGGACAGCCGGGTCCACTGACCGCTCGGCGGCGCCCAGGTGCCGCCGAGTTCGGTCCCCAGGAAGGCGTATCCGCCCCGGACCCAGCCGGAGAGGGTGTACGTGGCGCTCGGCCGCACCGGGACGGACTGCGCGCATTCGGCGGTCGCCGTCAGCGTCGGGGTGCCGGTGAGCGAGTACTGCCCGGAGTGGCCACCCCAGGCGGCGGTCGTGCCCGCGTCGCAGGTCCATCTGGCGAGCGGCCGGCCGTGCGCCGCCGACTCGAAGTCGGAGTTCGCGAGCAGGTTGGGTTGCGGCGGTACGGCGGCGGAGGCGGCCGCCGGCGCGACGATGAGCGCGCCCACGAAGGCCAGGCAAGCGGTCAACCGGTGCACAACGCGCTCCTCATCCAGCAACCGAAATCCAGGAACTGAAGTCCAGGAACCGGACCGCCCGCCGACTCGGCCGCGGTTCTGTAAGGAAACCTTCCTGAACCATGGATGTCAATGCAGAACACGAGGCCGGCCGCACCCGTGAGGGGTACGGCCGGCCGCGGTGTGTTTCGGGAGTGCCGTGTCAGGCGGAGTCGTCGACGATCGTGAAGGTCAGCGGGCCACCGGGGAGGGGCTGGCTGCGGGGATCGCCGAGGACGTCGTAGAAGGTGGACAGGTAGCTGGAGTCGCTGAGCTGGAAGCCGACCTGGTACTCGCCCGGACCCATGCCGTTCCACCAGGGCAGGTACAGGTACATGGTGACGGTGCCGTCGGCGGCCTGGCCGGTGCCACCGAAGGCCTGGCTGACGACCTCGCCGGCGGCGTTGTAGATGTAGTAGGCGTAGCTGTTGATGGGCGCGGTCAGGATCTCGGCGTGCACGACCAGCTGCACCGAGGTCCCGCTCAGCTCGCTGAGCGGGATCGAGGTCTGGCTCAGCGTCGCGCTGGTCGCGACCGGCGGCGTGGTGTTCGGCACCCGCTGGAACGCGAGCCCGGGGTCCGGCGCGTTGTACAGGGTGCCGTAGAGCGCCACGTTCGCCGCGCCGTCCACGACGGCGATGCCGGTGACGGTGCAGCCCTGGCTGGAGGAGAAGACGCGCACCGGGACCGAGATGGTGCCGTCGGCGTTGACGGTCGTGGCGCCCCACTGGGTGCAGCTGTTGTCGCTGAAGTTGACGTAGACCGCGGAGACGCCCTTCGTGGCGCCGGCGGCCGACAGGGTCAGGCTGCCCATGACGTCGCCGCGCCAGTTGTTGACCGGGTTGGGGCTGAGGGCGAAGCCGCTCGCGGTGAGCGTCGCGTTCGACGTCGCCGTCACGGACTGGGCCGCCGGGTTCTTGAAGGTCGCCTGCCGGCCGGCGTTGTCGATCACGACGATCTGCGCGACCCGCCAGTTGCCGGCGGCGGACCCGGCCGGCAGCGTCACGGTGACGCCGCAGTAGAGGTCGTAGACGTTGCCGCCGCTGAAGCCGCCGCCGCAGGTGACCGCGGTGCTCATCTCGGACTTCGTGTACTGGAACGGGGTGGTCACGCTCTGCCCGCCGGGTCCGGCCAGCTTCAGCGTGCCCTTCCAGAAGCCGGTCTGCCAGTCCTGGATGTAGAAGGTGTACGTCACCTGCGCGCTGGTGCCGTTGACGTAGACATAGGGCCGCAGCGGCGACGAGTTCTGGTACAGCGCCAGCCCGCTGATGGTCGGGGCGCCCGAGTCGACCGCTGCGGTCGTCGCGATCGTGGAGCCGAAGGTCTGGAGCTTGGCGGCGCCGACCGTGGCGGTGTTGCCCAGGTTGTCCTCGAGGGTGACCTTCGTGACCTTCCAGGTCACCGACGACGAACTGGCCCACTGCGGGACCACGAACGTGTAGGCGTAGGTCGACTCCTGCGGGGTGCCGTCCACGTACGCGCCGATGTCGCTGCTGCAACAGGTGTTGCCGTAGGAGAACGGGATCACGAAGTCGTGTCCGACGAACGCCCCCGCGGCGTCGTCGTACATCCGGATGGTCACGTGCCCGGACACCTGGACGGCGTCCTGGCTCGAGTCCTTGACGGTCCACGTGAGCGCGTCGGCGACGGCGCCGGCGGTGGAGTTCACAGTGGACTGTGCGAACGACAGCGCGGACAGCGACAGCTTCCCGCCCGGTCCGGCCGCCTGCGCCGTGGACGCCACGCCGGTGACCGCTGTGGCGGCCACCGCCAGCGTCACCGCCCCGCGGATGAGGCCGCGGGTGAAGATGGAGATCATGATGGATTTGTACCACTGGCGCCGCTCGATGTGCGTCCCGCCTTCCAGAACGCCAGATGCCCACTGAAACCGGCGCACGCCGGGCGTAAAGGGCCGGCGGCGCCCGCACCCCGGCGAACACTTTTCCGGCCTCCGGCGAACTCCAGGTGTGATGCAACTGTGGACGACGTGGAGGAGGCGGACTTGGTCGTGGTGATGCACCCCGGCACAGCGCATGGGCCCTACGCCGACGCCAACCTCATCGAGCAGGCGAAGCTGGCGCCCGAGCGGTTCACCGCCGTGTTCGACCGGCACTACCGGCAGATCTACGCGTACGCGGCCCGCCGCCTCGGTCCCGACCTGGCCGAGGACGTGGCGTCGGAGACGTTCCTGATCGCGTTCGACCGCCGGCACACCTATGACAGCGCGCGCGCCGACGTGCGGCCGTGGCTGTACGGCATCGCGTCGAATCTCATCGCCCGGCACGCGCGGGCCGAGACGCGCCGGTACAAGGCCCTGGCGAAGTCCGCCGGGGCGCAGGAGTCGGACGACCACGCCGACGCCGTCGCGCGGCGGCTCGACGCGACGGCCGTGCGCGGGCGACTCGCCGACGCGTTACGGCGGCTGCCCGAGCCGGTCCGAGCGGTGCTGCTGCTCGTGGCATGGGCGGGGCTCAACCAGCAGGAGGCCGCGGCGGCGCTCGACATTCCCGCCGGCACGGCCAGGTCCCGGTTGCACCGGGCGCGTCAGGAGATGCGGCAGGCGCTCGGCGCCGAGATCGAGGTGAGCGAGTGATGGACGTGAACTTGCGAGAGGTGTTCGGGGACGACCCGGTGCCCAGTCAGGAAGCGGAGCAGCGGGCCCGGGCGGCCCTCCAGCGGCTGATGTCGTCGAAGGAGCAGCGAGTGACCAGCACCAACCGGCGCCGTTTCGTGATCATGGCGGGCCTCGCCGCGGCGGCCGCCGTCGCCGTCGTGGCCGGGGTCGCCGTCGTGGTGACGAAGGACGACAAGCCCGCGCCGGCACCGGACGCCCTGCCGTTCGCCCGTCCGGTCAGCGCCGCCGAGTACCTGGAGAACGCGGCCTGGACGGCCGAGCGCAAGCCGTGGAAGGACCCGCGGCCGGACCAGTTCATGTACATCGAGACGCTCCAGCTGCGCAACAAGCCGGCCTACGAGAACGAGCACCCGAACGAGGCGATCAGGCCCGACCTGAGCGAGAACCGCAAGATCCAGGAGTGGTGGAGCGTCGACGGGCAGACCATGGCGAGCTACAAGGACGGCCGGCTCGTGGTGAAGCAGCGCGGGGAGAACGGCGAGTCCTGGGACCGGATCGCCTGGCCCACGATCACGGCGATGACCAGCCCCGGCAAGGTTCCGGACGCCGTGCCCGGGCCCGGGTCGCTGGCCGTCGAACTGGACGCGTTCATCGGCCAGTACGTCGTGCCGCCGGCCGTGCAGGCGGCGATCTACCGGCACCTGGCGCAGTCGCCCGGGATGACGGTCAACCCGGACGCGGTGAACATCGACGGCCGCCCGGCGATCGGTCTCGGCCGGATCATCGAGGGCTACCTGTCCGAGGAGCTGCTGTTCGACCGGGAGACGTACCAGCTCATCGGCGAGCGGCTGGTCGCGATCAAGGACCACGTGACCCACGGCGACGACGCTGACCTCGTCAGCCACCGGGGCGACGTGTACCGCCAGGCCGTCTACGCAAAGTTGATCATCGTCGACCGCCCCGGCGACACGCGGTAGCCGGGCCGGAGTGCGGCGGAGGGACCGCCGCACTCTGCCGCACTCCAGGCCGGTTCAGGCGAGGTGGGACACCTGATAGTGGGCGATGTGCCACCCGTCGCCGCCGCCCCGGACGATCACGCACAGGTACGCCGCGAGGGGCGGGCGGTCGGGGAACGAGAACTCCACGGACGCGTAGCCGAGGACGAGGTCGTCCGCGAGGCGGCGGGTCTCGCGCAGCTCGTAGGCGGCGGTGAGGCCGATCGGCTGCGACGCGTAGTACCCGGCGACGGCGGCCGGGCCGACGCCGTACGGGCGCATGCCCTGGAAGATGGCGTCGCCGGTGAACAGTGCCGCGACGCGGTCGGGGTCGTGGGCGTCGACGGCGGACTTCCAGCCGTCCAGGACGGTGCGCAGAATGCTGTCCTCGGTCATGAGCTGCTCCTTCGGCAATGTGGGAGCGGTCAGTGGCCGGCCGCCTGGCCGCCGTCGACGTGCAGGATTTCGCCCGTGACGAAGCCGGCGGTCTCCAGGTAGAGGATCGCGTCGACGATGTCACTGATCTCGCCGATGCGGCCCACCGGGTTCAGCCCGGCGAGCGCCTCATGCGTCTCCGGCGCGTGCATCGGGGTGCGGATGATGCCGGGCGAGACCGCGTTGACCCGGATGCCGCGGGTGGCGTACTCGACGGCCAGGGACCTGGTGACGGCGTTGATGCCACCCTTCGTGAGCGACGCGAGGGCCGACGGCACGCCGGAGTTGGGGTGGTCGACGAGGCTGGCCGAGACGTTGACGATGTGGCCGCCACCCTGGGCCAGCATCGCCGCGACCGCCCGCTGCGACACGTCGAAGAAGCCGCGCAGGTTGACGCCGGCGACCAGGTCGAAGTCGGCGGCCGTGTAGTCGGTGAACGGCTTGGCGACGAACACGCCGGCGTTGTTGACGAGCGTGTCGACCCGCCCGAACGCGTCCAGCGCCTGCTCGACCACGCGGACGCCGACGGCTGGGTCGGCGATGTCGCCGGCGACGGTCAGCAGCAGCGGGTCGTCGGACGGCGCGATCGACCTGGAGTTGGCCACGACGGCGTAACCGAGCTTGCGGTACGCGGCGGCGACGGCCGCGCCGATGCCCTGGGAGGCACCGGTGACGAGGGCGACGTGCGGAGTGCTCATGGGGAAGGTTCCGTTCTCTGATCGGGACGGGCGTGACTGCAGCCTGGCTCGGTCCGGCCCCGGTCCGCACGACCGGCTTGCTCACTGCTGGTAGGCGAAGCCTCCTACCCCCGATTCGCGCCGCAATACGATTCGGTGGTGGAGTTACGGCAGCTGCGCTACTTCGTCGCCGTGGCCGAGGAGCTGAACTTCGGCCGGGCCGCCGGGCGGCTGCGGATCGCCGGCCCGTCGCTGTCCCAGCAGATCAAGAGCCTGGAGCGGGACCTCGGGGTGCGCCTGTTCGACCGGGACCGGCGCTCGGTCGTGCTCACCACCCGGGGTGAGGCACTGCTGCCAGGGGTCCGCGCGCTGCTCGAACAGGCCGACGAGCTGCGGCGTTCAGCGGCCGGCATGGCGGCCACCGAGCCCGTGCGTCTCGGGTACGTCAGCTGGTGCCCCGCCGACCTCGCCGCCCGCGCCTCGGGGGTGGCGAAGGTCCACGTCGACGCCTGGGTGATGCCGTCGCACACGCAGGCGTCGCGGGTCGCCGACGGCGGGATCGACCTGGCGATCTGCTGGGTGCAGCACGACGACCTGGTGGCCGGCGGCCTCGACGCCCGCCTGATCGGGGTGGACCGGCTGTTCGCCGTCTCCGCCGGCACCGACGCCGCCGCCGTGCCGGCGAAGGACACGCTGGTGCTCATCGACGCCGACACGGCCAGCTGGTCGTCGTGGAACCGGTACGCGGAGCAGTTCGCCCGCGACACCGGCGCCCGCATCGTGCCCATCGACGACGGCGGGGTGACCGGCCCCGCCTTCTTCGACCACGTGCGCCGGCTGCGCCGTCCCGTCCTCAACTGCCCGAAGGGCCAGTTCGCCGTGCTGCCGCCGGACCTGGTGCCGCGGCCGGTCACAGCCCCGGAGCCGTGCTGGACCTGGGCGCTCGTGTCCCGGGAAGCCGAGACACGGGCCGCGGTCCGCGCCGCGGTCGACGTGCTCACCCGCGACGTCGGCACACTCGGCCTCGACACCGGCACCAGCTGGCTCCCACCCGGCGACCCGTTCCGCCCTGACGTCCAGGCTGCGCGGCGCGGCGGCTGATCCGCGCACAGCGTAGGCATCCTCAGGCAGGTCGGCGGGGCCCGCCCCATCCGACGATCACCACCGCGTAGGTCAGCAGGGCGTGCGCGGCGGCGAGGGGTGGGCTGTCGTCGCCGAGGACGACGAGGGCGGTGTCCACCGCGACGGCACCGAGCAGCAGCAGCGCCGTCCGGTCCCGGCGGACCGCGACCGCCACGATCGCCAGCAGCGGCAGCACGAGGAACTGGAAGGTGGCGTACACGTCGGGGGTGCTGCTCGCCTGCGCCATCATGGCGGGCCAGATCGACCCGCCGCGGCCGTGGGTGAGGTACCCGTGCGCCCAGCCGACGACCGCCGCGAGTGCGAGTGCCGTGCCGGCCGCACCGGCCGCCACCAGTGCCGGCGCCCAGTGCCGCGGGCGGACGGGCAGGACGGCGGCACCGACGATCACGAAGGCCGCCGCCTGCCACGCGACGGCGGGCACGCCGGGCAGCGCCTGGACGGCGACCCCGAGCGCGACCACGCCGGCGCGGGCCAGTTCGGGCCGGGACCGCAGTAGGAGCGCTACCAGTACCAACGCCAATGCCAACGCGGGCGCGACGACCTGGACCGTCAGGCGCTGCACCGTGAGCGCCGGGCCCCAGTCGAGCCACCGCTCGGCGGACAGGAGCAAGGGCTTGTCCAGCACACCGTGGGACTCGTCGTCGTAGGAGCGTTGCCGTGACGGGTTCCCGACACCGGCCCGCCCTCCGGTCTGCATCCACCGGTTGAGCCCGGCCACGAAAGCGGCCAGCGCCATCGCCTGCACGGCGACCTGGGCGGCGACGAGCAGCGAGAGCACCGTGTGGAGGCGTCGCATCCGCCCACTGTGCGCCCGCCCCGCAAGTCCCCGAGGGCATCGGCGTAAAGATCTTCGCAACCGCTGCGCACCGTCAGACGTGTCGATGGTGCCGCCCGACACGGGAGGCGGCCATCAGGGGGGAAGGACAGTGTGACCACGACAATGACACGCGGCGACACGAAGCCGAGCGTCGATCAGCACAGCGACTTCGACGAGTTCTACGCGGCTGCGTTCCCGGTCCTGCGATCACAGCTCTTCGCGTATCTCGGTGACCGGGCCGAGGCGCAGGACGCGGTGCAGGAGGCGTTCTGCCGGGCGTTCAGCAAATGGAAGACCATCAGCGCCTACGAGGATCCGTCCGCCTGGGTCAGGCGGGTCGCGTGGAACGTGGCGACCAGCCGCTTCCGGCGGCGGCGGACCGCGCTGAACTTCCTGCGCAACCAGCGTGAGGTGCACGCCGAGGAGCCGTCACCGGACCGGGTGGCCCTGGTGGCGGCACTGGCGAAGATCCCGGCGCAACTGCGCAAGGCAGTGGTGCTGCATTACATCGGCGAGCTGTCGGTCGCCGAGATCGCGGCGCAGGAAGACGTCGCGGAGGGCACGGTCAAGAGCTGGCTGAGCCGGGGGCGCGCAGCGCTCGGCGCGCAGCTGGCGGAGCGCAAGGAAGGTAGGAGCAATGTCTGAGTTCGACGATCTGATCCACGGTGCCCTCGACGACTTCCGCGACGCGGAGGCCGGCATCCCAGCCGTCACCCCCGGCACCGCCGCGGTGCGGGCCACGGTCAAGCGCCGCCGCGCGGTGCGGTTCACCACGCTCAGCGTCCTGGGCGCGTTGCTGATCGTCGCGCCGATCGCGGCGTTCGCGGCCGACCCACACGGCAACAACCCGCCCCCGAACCCGGCCGGCTCGGTGACGTCGGCGCCGACACCGACGCCGGTCGGGTCGGACCCGGCGGGCCCGTCCACCGCGCCGCCGACGGCCACCCCGCCGGACGGGGTGATCTCCGTGGCGCAGCTGCGTGCGGTCAAGGTGGACTTCTCGGCGTTCCAGGTCGGCGACTGCCCGACAAAGGCGGTGACGCTGCTCGGCAGCGCGCCCGCGAACGGGACCAAGGCGTGGGTGACGAAGGTCGTGCACACCAACCTCGACGCCGACCCGGCCCTCGAGACCGCCGCGCTGATCCTGTGCCGGCTGGGTGAGACACCGGAGAGCCAGGTCATCGCCTTCGACCGGGACGCGTCCGGCGCCATCGTCACCCTCGGCACCGTCATCTCGGAGGGCCCGCGGGCCAACGTCCGGGACATCACCGCCCGCGACGGCGGTGGCGTGGTCGCCGACGTCTCGGACACCATCGCCTGCTGCGGCTCGTCCCCGGACGACGAGCGGCACCAGCAGCGCGAGTACGGCTGGGACGGCACGAAGTTCCGGCAGCTCGCCGGTCCGACCGCGTTCGGCGACCCGGCCCGGGTGACGGACCTGCGGATCACCGTCACCGCCGTGACCCTCGGGCCGGTCACCGACGGCAGGCGCACCGGCACCGCCACGGTCACGGTGAAGAACAACGGCCCGAAACCGTCCGGCCGCTTCCGGGTCAACATCAAGAACTGCTCGTTCGCGTGCAACGCCGACCCCGCGGTGTTCGACCCCTCGCTGTTCGGGGCCGGCTCGGTGCCGCACGCGCCGCTACCCGCCGGCGAGCAGATCAGCATGACGATGACCATCACCGTGGTGGACCCCGCGTTCACCGGGGGCACGTTCGACGCCACGGTGGAGGCGATCGGGCTCAACGACCGCAAGGGCATCGACGACCTGCACCCGGCGGACAACACCGCCACGGTCCGGATCCGGGTGAGCTGAACCCGGTCGTGGGCGAGGGCCCGGGTGTGTGCCCGGGTCCTCGCAGCCCTCGCGGTTGCAGCGTCGCACCGCGAGGACCGGCCCGGGTCACAGGCCGACGGGCCGCCCGGCGATCGTCAGGTACGTGTAGCCGAGCCGGCTCAGCCGCTGCGGGTCGAGCACGTTGCGGCCGTCGAGGACGACCGGGGTGCGCATCAGCCCGACATACTTGCCCCAGTCGAGCTCCAGGTACTGCGGCCACTCGGTGACGAGCACGACGGCGTCGCTGTCGTCGAAGACCTCGTCGACGGCCTCGCACAGGCTCGTGGCCAGCTCCGGCTCCTCGGCCCGGAACCGGTCGGCGGCGATCGGGTCGTGCAGCTTGACCCGGGCCCCACGGGCGATCATCAGCCGGGCGATGTCGATCGCGGGCGAGTCGCGCAGGTCGTCGGTGTTGGGCTTGAACGCCAGGCCGAGCAGGCCGATCTTGCGCCCCTTGAGGATGCGCAGCTCGTCGAGGAGCTTGTTGACGGCCTCCTCGCGCTGGCGCTGGTTGACCTCGCGGGCGGCGGACACGATCGGCATGTCGTAGCTGTACTCCGCGGCGGTCGCGATCAGCGCCGCGGTGTCCTTGCCGAAGCACGACCCGCCCCAGCCGACGCCGGGCTGCAGGAACCGCGAGCCGATCCGCGCGTCGAGGCCGGTGCCCCGGGCGACCTGGTTGATGTCGGCACCGACCTTGTTGGCGAGCTTGCCGATCTCGTTGATGTAGCTGATCTTCAGGGCCAGGAACGCGTTCGCCGCGTACTTGATCAGCTCGGCCGAGGCGAGGTCCGTCGACACGAGCGGCACCGCCCCGACCTCCTCCGGCCGCGGCAGGAACGTCGGCGCCGTGAACGACTGGTTGAGCACCGCCCGGTAGAGCCGGTTGAGCACGTCGAGGCTGCGCGGGTTGTCCGAGCCGATCACGATCCGGTCCGGATACAGCGTGTCGTGGATCGCCGAACCCTCACGCAGGAACTCCGGGTTGGACGCGACCGCGAACTCGCCCGCGGCCCGCCGCGAGTGGAACTGCTCGAACGACTCCCGCAGGATCGACTCGACCCAGTTGCCGCTGCCGATCGGCACCGTCGACTTGTTGACCACGACGGTGAACTCGCCGTCGATCGTCCTGCCGATGCTCTCCGCGGCCATGCGCAGGTAGCGCAGGTCCGGCTGCCCGTCGGGCAGCGACGGCGTCTGCACCGCGACGAACACGACCTCGGCGCCGGGGACGCCCTCGGCGTAGTCGGTCGTGAAGGTCAGGTTGTGCGCCGCCTCGTGCATGAGCTCGTCCAGGAACGGCTCGTAGATCGGCGAACGCCCCCCACGGAGCAGGTCGACCTTCTCCTGGTTGAGGTCGACACACGTGACCTCATGCCCGAGATAGGCCAGGCAGATGCCGGTGGTGAGGCCGACGTAACCCGTTCCCACGACGCATACCTTCACCGGCCGATGATACACAGTCGTGACCTGCGGGCCTGCCGTCGATGTCCACAGGCCGGGGCAAAGCGGGCGGCCCACCCGTGCGGGCCACCCGCGGGCTCCGGCTACGACCGCGGCTGGAAGATCCCGAAGTGGTTGCCCTCGGGGTCGGTGATGTTGGCGAACACGAGCCCGTCGTCCGTCGTCGTCGGCGGCACCAGCACCTTGCCGCCGGCCGCCTCGGCCCGCCCGCACACCCCCGGCACGTCCTCCACGACGACGCAGAACACCGCGTGTGCCGGCTGGCCGACCGCCAGCCCGCCCTTGATGGACTGCTCGTCCGGGGTGGTGATCATCTGGTATGCCTCGTCCTCGGCGAACGTCCAGCCGAACAGGTCGCCGTAGAACCGGTGGGCGGCCTGTGCGTCGCTGACGCCGATCTGGAACCAGCCGATGCCGTTCATTGTGCTCCTTTGTTTTGGTGTTGGCCTGGGGTGGTTCCCGGCCATCTGGAGCTCATTCTGTGCCTGTTCCGCGACACCGTCCTGTCGGGGTTTTTCTGGTTTTCATGACCTTCAAATATTCGCCCAACGTTGCGGGGACTTGATGGCACCGCCCGGCCGCTGGCGCGTCCGTGCGACAGGGTGGCGCGGTCACCCTGACAGCCGTCTCGCGGTGATCCCAAGCCAGGTCCGCACTCACATGATCCAGCACCGTCGAGGTCATCATTCGGTGCTCCAACACCGCCTGCAGCCAAAGAACGAAAACCATCGATCACTGGACTGGGTGGTACCAGCGCTCCGGAACGGAAATCTTGAACTACCCGGTGGATTACCCCCCCGTGGGGCAACAGTGATTCACCGGGTACCGAGGATGCACCGGGTTGTTCGGCGGGTCCGGAGCGGCAGTCTTGCACTACCTGGTGGATCAGTGGTCGCCCGCGACCACTGATCCACCAGGTAGTTCGAACGTCGGGTCCGGCGTGGGCGGGGCGGGGAGATTGCGGCTGTTGTGACCGGCGGCGGTGTGGCACCACCGAATGACGACCTCGACGGCGCTGGATCATGTGAGTGCGGACCTGGCTTGGCATCACCGCAAGACGGCACGGACCGGAACCACGCCACCCTGTCGCACGGACGCGCCAGCGGCCGGGCGGTGCCATCAAGTCCCCGCAACGTTGGGCGAATATTTGAAGGTCATGCTGACCAGAACCGCGAACCGCAACCAAGCGGTCAGGCAGCAATAGCAACCCGCGTGACGAGATGCCCCGGAACGTCGATCGCACAATCCGGCAGCGGCCGGCGATCAGCCACCTCCGGGGTGGCGGACACGTCATGGATCCGGTCGACGCGGAACGAGCGCATCCCCTCCCGCAGCCGGCACCACGCCAGCAGATACCACCCGTGCGGCCCACCCAGATACCCGGCCGGCTCGATCAGACGCCGGGTGGTGGCGCCGAACCGGTCGGCATAGGCGATGTCGAGGACCCGTCCCGTGGTGAACGCCTCCACGACGGTGGGAGAGACCGGCGCGGGACCAGGGTCGGCACCGTGGACCAGGTGGATCCGGCCGGCGAGGTCCTCGGCGCGGCGGACGTCGGCGGCGGGCATGACGGCCAGGAGCTTGTGCAGGGCGGTGCGGGCGGCGTCGTGGAACGGTGTGCCGTCGAGCCGGTGCAGGGCGACCGCGATCGCGACCGCCTCGGCCGGGGTCATGTTGAGCGGTGGCAGGGTCCGGGAGCGGTCCACCGCATAGCCGCCGGTGCGGCCGAGGGAGACCCAGATCGGCACGCCGGACTCCTGCAGGGCGCCGATGTCGCGCTCGATGGTGCGGGTCGAGACCTCGAAACGGGTGGCGAGCCAGCGGGCGCTGCGGGGCCGGGGCGCCACCGCGCGCAGCTCCTCGACCAGCGCATACAACCGATCCGTCCGATTCACGCGGCCAGCCTAACCACGGGGTATGACAAGAAACGGTCGAGCCAGGTCTACCACCGGTGCTCCAGTCCGCACCCGTCCGCAAAAGGCCGGGCGACCGTATGGTCGGTGCCGTGACGGGTGTGTGGCAGGCGATGACGGTCAGGCCGCACCGGTTCCTGCTGTCGCGCTGGCCGTTGCGGTGCCTGCTGTACCTGGTGAGCAGCGTCGTCGTCGGGGTCACCCTGCTGGTGGTGCTGGTGCTGGGGGTCGTGTTCCCGCCGGCGGTGGTGTTCCTGGGTCTGCCGGTCGGCGCGGTGGAGCGGCGGCGGCTGCGCATCCTCGACCCGGCGCCGGTGCCCAGCCCGCATCCGGTGCCGCCGCCGGGGCTCGGTGGGTGGCTGCGGGCGCGGCTGGGGGAGGGCGCGACGTGGCGGGAGCTCGGCTACGTGCTGACGCTGTCGTCGGTGCTGCTGCTCGTCGACCTGGTCGGTCTGGGCATCCTCGCCGACTGCCTGATCGTGGCCGCGGCGCCGTTGCTCGTCGCCGCCGGGGTGCCGTTGCAGTTCGGCGGGCTGGTCATCGACGGTCGTTGGGAGGCGTTCGCGGCGACGGCGGTCGCGGTGCTGGTGGCGGTGGTCGGGCTGTATGCGTTGAGCGCCGTCGCGGCGACCCAGGCGGCCCTCGCCCGGTGGCTGCTCGCGCCGCGCGACGCCGAGCTCAACCGCCGGGTCGAGGAGCTGGCCCGGTCGCGGGGGCGGCTGCTCAACGCGTTCGAGGCGGAGCGGCGCAGGATCGAACGGGACCTGCACGACGGCGCCCAGCAGCACCTCGTGCTGCTGGCGATGACGCTCGGGCTGGCCCGGCTGGAGCTGGACGGGGACGGCGGGACGGGCCGGAGCAAACTGCTGCTGGACGACGCGCAACGGCAGGCCCGGCAGGCCCTGGCCGCGATCCGGGAGCTGATCCACGGCATCCATCCGCAGGTGCTCACCGACCTGGGACTGCCGGCCGCCGTCGGGGAGCTCGCCGAACGCTGCCAGGTGCCCGTCGAGATCGACCTGCCGCTGCCGGGCCGGCTGCCGCCGGCGGTGGAGACGACCGCGTACTTCGTGGTGTGCGAGGCGCTGACCAACGCGGTCCGGCACGCGCGTGCGTCCCGGGTCACGGTCAGCGGGCGCCTGGCCGGGCGGCAGTTGACGCTGACGGTCACCGACGACGGCGACGGCGGCGCCGACCCGGCCGCCGGCACCGGGCTGCGCGGGCTCGCCGATCGGACCGCGGTCATGGACGGCACGTTCACCGTCACCAGCCCGGCCGGCGGCCCGACGACGCTGCGAGTGGATCTGCCGTGCGGCCTCACCTAACGTCAGCCGGCATGAGGAACCTGCCGTCGACCGGCATGAGGATCGTGCTCGCCGACGACGCCGTCCTGTTGCGGGAGGGCCTGGCCAGCCTCCTGGAGCGGTTCGGGCACACCGTCGCCGCCGCGGTCGGTGACGCCGAGGCGCTGCTCGCGGCCGCCGCCGAGCACCGGCCCGATCTCGTCATCACCGACGTGCGGATGCCGCCGACGCACACGGACGAGGGGCTGCGGGCGGCGCTGACGCTGCGCGCCGGCGACCCGCAGCCGGCGGTGCTGGTGCTGTCGCAGTACACGGCGACCGCCTACGCGGCGGAGCTCCTCGCGCCGGCCGGCCGGGCCGGCGTCGGCTACCTGCTGAAGGACCGGGTCGGTGACATCGCCGAGTTCGCCGACGCGGTCACGCGGGTCGCCGCGGGGGAGACCGTCATCGACCCCGACGTGGTGCGGCAGTTGCTGACGCGGCAGCGCGCCGCGGATCCCCTCGCCCGGCTCACGCCCCGCGAGCGCGAGGTCCTCGGGCTGATGGCGGAGGGGCGGTCCAACGCGTGGATCGCCCGCACGCTGCTGGTCGGCGACGCCGCCGTGGCCAAGCACATCGGCAACATCTTCGCCAAGCTCGACCTGCCCGGCCCCGACGACGGCCACCGCCGGGTCCTGGCCGTCCTCACCTACCTGCGAGCGTAGCCAGCGCAGGGACGCCGGTGAGCGCCTCGGACAGCGTCCACAGGCGCGCCGCGTCGGCCGGGTCGGGGCGGAACGGGGTGACGGCGCAGTCGTCGCAGTGCCGGCCCGCGGCCGCCGGGTCCGTCGCCGCCCACACCTGCGTCGCCGCGCCCTGCGCCGGGGTCTTGAAGTACGCCGCGGCCCGCCCGGCCTCGTCGATCCAGCCGGCCGCGAGCATCTCCGCCCGGGTCAGGTGCCGCTGCAGTGGGGTGAGGATGGCGCCGGGGTGGGTGGAGCTTGCCCGTACCCCCGCCGAACGACCGACCATGTCAAGCTGCGCGGCGAACAGGGCGTTGGCGGCCTTCGACTGGGCATACGCCTGCCATTTGTCGTAGCCGGTGGTGAAGTGCGGGTCGTCCCAGCGGATCGGGGCGTCCGGCGCGGCGCTCGAGGACACGACGACGACGCGTGCGTCCCGGCCCCGCAGCAGCGCCGGCCACAGGTGGTGCACGAGCGCGAAGTGACCGAGGTGGTTGACCGCGAACTGCGCCTCCCAGCCGGGTCCGACACGGGTGAGCGGGCACGCCATGATCCCGGCGTTGGCGATGAGGATGTCCACGGCGTCGAACCCGGCGGCGAACTCGCGCACCTGGTCCAGGTCGGCCAGGTCGAGCCGGCGCACGTCGAGGCCGTCGACGTCGGTGCGGCCGGCGGCCACGACGCGGGCGCCGGCGCGGGCGAGGGCCCGGCAGGTCTCCAGGCCGATGCCGGAGGTGCCGCCAGTGACGATCGCGGTCCGGCCGGTCAGGTCGACGCCACGCAGGACGTCGTCAGCGGTGGGATGGGTCATGCCGCGGACGCTATTTCCTAGACCACGGTCTAGGTCAACGGCGTTACCCTGCCTGCATGACGGCCCTCAGTATCGGCCAGGTCGCCGAACGCACCGGTCTGAGCGTGCACACGTTGCGGATGTACGAGCGGGAAGGGCTCTTCACCACCGACGTGCACCGCAACCCGAAGAACCGCCGGGTGTACGGGCAGGCGGACCTGGACTGGCTCGAGGTCTGCACGAAGTTCCGGGCCTCGGGCATGCCGCTGGAGGCGATCCGGCAGTTCGCGGACCTGGTCAGGAAGGGGCCGGGCAACGAGGCCGAGCGGCTGGAGCTGCTGCGCGCCCATCAGCTCCGGATCGAACGGAAGATGGCCGAGCTGACCGACTGCCTGGACCTGATCGTGGGCAAGGTCGCGGTGTACGAGCAGCACGTCCGCGCCGGCACCGCCACCGACCTGTGGACGGGAATTGGGCCCCCCGCATGAACCTTTGGGCTCAGGCGTAACCACGGCCGGGTTCCTAGCGTGGAAGGTGGTCAATCCCCCTTCCCCGCCAGGAGGAGCATCATGTCCAGATTCAGGCGCACGGTCGGTGTCCTCGCCGTCGTGCTCGCCGGTGTCACCGTCACCGCAGTGAACTTCGCCGACGCGGCGACCACCGTGACCGTGCAGGCCGAGGCGTTCGCCGCGCAGTCGGGTGTCCAGGTCGAGACGACCGTCGACACCGGCGGCGGCCAGAACGTCGCGTACCTCGCCAACGGCGACTGGATGCGGTTCGACGGCGTCGATCTCGGCCCCGCCGGCACGCTCACCGCCGCCGCCCGGGTCGCGTCCGCGGTCGGCAACGGCACCGTCGAGCTGCGGACCGGGTCGGTGAGCGGTCCGCTGCTCGCCCAGTTCCCGGTCGCGGCGACCGGCGGCTGGCAGGCGTGGACGACGTTGTCCGCGACCGGCACGCACGCCACCGCCGGGCCGCAGGCGGTGTTCGCGGTGCTGCGCAGCCCGGGCGGCGGCGACTTCGTGAACATCAACTGGTTCTCGTTCACCTCGGGCGGCGGCGGCGGTACCCCTTCCGCCACGCCCTCGTCCACCGGCTGGGTCGACGTCGACCAGGCGAAGTGGAACGCGCAGCTCGCCGCGTTCAACGCGATGCCCATGGACCCCGCGCCCGCGAACGCGGTCCGGGTGCCGGAGTTCAACGCGTCGTGCACGTACAGCCACTCGCGCAAGGACGACCCGATCGTCTTCCCGGGACTGCCCGGCGCGTCGCACATGCACAGCTTTATCGGCAACCGCAGCACCGACGCGAACAGCACCGCCGACACGCTCCTGGCGAACGCCGGCACCAGTTGCGCGCCGGCGCCGGACCTCTCCGCGTACTGGGTGCCGACGCTGTACGAACGCGGCGTGGCGGTCGAGCCGAAGGCCGTCGTCGTCTACTACGGCTCGCGCCTCACCGATTCCAGCCGCACGGTGCCGTTCCCGCAGGGGTTCCGGATGATCGCCGGCGACGCGAAGCTGCAGGCGCCGACCCCGGCCGGCACGGTCAACCAGTTCTACTGCGCGGGGCCCGGCGGCGAGATCGGGCGCAGCGCCGACGGCAACTGGCCGCGGTGCGCGCCGGGCGCCTCACTGCTGTTCCAGCTGGTGTTCCAGGACTGCTGGGACGGTGTACACCTGGACAGCCCGACGCACAAGGGACACGTCGCCTACACGTACGACGGGACGTGCTCCGGCGCGTTCCCGGTGGCGATCCCGTCGGTGTCGTTCGTCATCGCGTACCCGACGCCCGGATCCGCCGACGGGTTCACGCTGTCGTCGGGGATGGCCTCGTCGTTCCACGGTGACTCGTTCTTCGCCTGGGACAACGCGGCGCAGGGGCACCGGGTGAAGAACTGCATCGTCCAGAAGGCGAAGTGCAACACCGCCGGGACGTTCTGACCCGTCAGCGCAGCTGGATCTGGTTGACGTCGGGGGCCGGTCCCTCGTCGTTGAAGAACCGGATCCAGCTGGTGCCGGTGGGCAGCTGCACGCGGATCGACACGGTGGCGGGGATGAGCCAGTCCCTGGCGCCGCTCAGGGTCAGGGCCTGCGCGGGCCCGTCGCCGACGGCGACGCGGAGCGTGCGGGTCTCGGCCGTCTCGTACGTGACGGTCATCGTCCGCTCGCCCGCGGTGGTCACGCCGGCGACCCGGATCGCCAGGGTGTTCGGCCCGCCGATGTAGCCGACCCGGCTGCCGCCGACGCAGGTGGGGCACTCGATGACGCGGGCGCCGCTGCGCAGGTTGGCCGGGTCGGCCGCGTGCAGCGTGATGGCCGCGAACCCGGCGGCCGGTGAGGGCTTTCCGGTCGGGGAGGCCGGCGCCGCCGTGCGTGGCAGCGCGGAGGACGGCGCCGGTGGGGGTGTCGAGGCGGCCGCGGCCGGCGGGTCGCTGCGGCCGTCCGGCACCACGCCACGACCGTCCGGTAGTCCTCCGCGACCGTCCGGCAGCACGAGTGGCGGCACGAACAGGGCGGTGGCACCCACCCCGACGGCCAGGGCCGTCCAGCCGAGCCGCCGCGGCCACGCCGTCATCGCCGGCCGGTCCACAGCAGGACGGCCTCCATGCGCCCGCGGACGCCGAGCTTGGTGAAGACGTGATGCAGGTGGTTCTTTACCGTCTTCTCGGTCAGCAGCAGCCGGTGCGCGATCGCCGCGTTGGACAGCCCTTCGGCCAGGAGGTCCAGGACGTCCTTCTCGCGGCGGGTCAGCCGGAACCGGGTGAGCGTCTCCTCCTGCCGCTGCGCGAGGTCCTCCCGCGACGCCTGAGCGCGGACGGTCCGGGTCGCGACGGCCGCCGCGACCGGTGACAGCCAGCCGTGCCCGGCGGCGACGGCGAGGACGGCCCGGCCCAGCTCGCCCGGGTCGAACGCGCCGTGCACGAGGTAGCCGCGGGCGCCGCCGCGCAGCATCCGTCCGATGAGGCCGGGGTCGGCGTCGCTGGTGATGACGAGGACGTCGCTGAGCCGGCTCAGCTCGCCGAGCACGGACAGCCCGTCGGCGACCGGCATCCGGTGGTCCAGCAGCGTCACGGCCGGCCGGACCTCGCGCGCCCGGGCGACCGCCTCGTGCCCGTCGGCGGCCTCGGCGACCACGCGCACGCCGTCGACGCCGTCGAGGTACCCCCGCAGCGCCGCCCGCACGATCGGGTTGTCGTCCACCACCAGAACTGAAATCACGCCGGCACCGTCACCTCCACGGTCGTGCCGCGGCCGGGGGAGGACGCGACGTGCAGGCTCCCGTCGATGGTGTGGGCCCGCTCGTACATGCCGATGAGCCCGAAGTGCTGGGCGGCCCGCAGCTGCGACAGGTCGGCGGGCAGCCCGAAACCGCGGCCGTCGTCGCGGATCCGCAGTTCGAGGCGGCCGGGCGCGCCGCGGACCGCGACGCCGACGTGCCGGGCCGACGCGTGCTGGGCGACGTTGTGCAGGGCCTCCTGCAGGATGCGGCACAGTTCGTATCGCACCGCGACCGGCGGGTCCACGGGCGCCGTGGCGAGCCGGACCGGGATGCCGTACACCTGCGACCATCGCCGGCAGATCTCCTGGACGGTGTCGGCGAAGTCGCTGTCGGGCGCGTCGAGGCGCAGGCCGTCGACGAGCTCGCGGGCCTCCTCGGCAGCGACGGAGGCGCCGCGCGAGACCGTGTCGGCGAGCTGTTCGGCGAGGTCGGGGTGGCGGCGCAGGGACTGGGGCAGCGCGAGGGCGGCGAACGAGACGCCGCGCAGGGTCTTGGTGACGGAGTCGTGCAGTTCGCGGGCGAGGCGGGCGCGTTCGGAGGCGGCGGCGGTGCGCTGCGCGGAGGCGACCACCCGCACCGACAGCTCCACGTAGCGGCCCAGCGCCGCGGTCGCGACGGCGGCGCCGGCCGCGGCGAGCACGCAGGCGATCGGGAACGTCAGCACGAACCCGGCGAGCCGCGGGTCGGCGCCGGCGGGCAGGACGGCGGCGGCGACGAGGTAGCCGAGCGCGGTGTGCGTCGCGGCGAGCGGCAGCGCCCACATCCCGGCGAGGACCCCGGCGAGCGCGGACGCGCCGACGGCGCAGCAGTAGAAGGTGACCCCGCCGCCGTCGAGCGCGAGGACGCCGAGGACGGCGGCGGTGTCGGCGGCGAGGACGGGCACCGGGTGGCGCGCGACGTGCGGATGGCGGGACAGCACGGCGAGCCCGGCGAGGGTGGTGCCCGCGACGACGGCCAGGGCGGCGAGGAGCGGGCGGGGGTCGGCGACCAGCCGGAGCCCGACGGCGCCGGCGGTCAGCGTGGCAGCGGCCCGGGCGAGCAGCACCGCACGTCCCAGGGCGGCCGGTGCCACGACCCTGTCGACATGCTGCCCCACGGGCGGGACTCTACGCGGTTCGGAGCTGGTCACATAGACAGCAGTCGGCGCCCCGCCCGGGGAGGACGGGGCGCCGACCGGGGTGTTCGTTACGGCAGGACGTAGTTCTCGTTGAGCGCCGCGCCGCGTTCCGGCTTGTACTGGTCGAAACCGCGCGGGTTGCACTGCAGGCCACCGTTGATGCAGTGGGTGGTCAGCGCCGCCAGGGTCGGCGGGTCCCATGCGTTGTACACGTCGTAGTGGAACGAGTAGCCACGGCCGCTGGAGAACGCGACGTTCGCCATGTTGCCGCTGACCGGCCACGCCATCTTGAACTCGATCATGTTGACGGCGACCGGGTGCGACGACGGGCAGACGCCGACGACCGGGTAGGCCATGTGCGCCTTGTGGTCCGGCGAGTCCAGGTGCCGGCCGTCCCAGCAGCTGGGGGCCTGGAACCGGACGTTGAGCTGGCTGCCCGGCGTGCAGTTCGCCGGGATGTCCCACTGCCGGGTCAGGTCACCGCACTCGAAGCCCTCGACCGCGCCCGGGTGGTTCTTGAACTGGTCGAGCGTCGAGGACGGGCTGCCCACGACGTACCGCAGGCCGGCCGGCATCGGCCGGACGCTGCGCCAGTCGAGCACGCCGCTCTTGTAGTAGATGACCTGGCGGTCGACCGGCTGCACGGCGACGCCGTTGTTGAGCAGGGTCGGCATCCAGTACGCCGTCTTGTCGCCGGGCGTGATGCAGGCGGTGCCACCGGCCTGCAGCGACGACAGGGTCGTGTTGGCGTTGGTGGTGGTGTTGCCCATGAAGGTGTGCGAGTGCGAGGCGCCCGGCAGCCCGAAGAAGACGATCGGGTCGTCGGGGAGGTTGCTGCGGCTCACCGAGCAGTTCGCCTGGAACTCGTGGTGGGTCGTCGGCGGGTTCGTCGCCGGCGGGGTCGCCGTCGACGGGGTGACGCCGGTGACCGGGTTCGGTGCCATGACCCAGCCCGGGCCGTCGGTGGCCGGCGGGGTGCCGGTCGAGGTGCCGTAGACCTTGAACTCCCACAGCGAGTAGCCGTAGCCGGTGCCGCGCTGCGTGCCGTACATCCGCACGTAGCGGCCGGAGCCGTTGACGTTGAGCGTCTGCGTGCCGCCGGTGCCGGTGGTGGTGCTGTAGATGCTGGTCCAGGCGTTGCCGTCGGGCGAGGTCTGGATCTGGAACGCCTTGCCGTATGCGTTCTCCCACTGCAGGACGACCTGGGAGATGGTCGCGGTGACGCCGAGGTCGACCCGCAGCCACTGCGGGTCGCTCCACTGGCTGCCCCAGCGGGTGCCGGGGTTGTTGTCGAACGCGCCGGCCGGCGGCGACTCGCCGAGCTCCTGCGAGGACGCGAGGGCCGGCTTGTTGAGCGAGAGCAGGGTGGCGTCGGCGGCGGCGGCGGAGGTGAGCTGGATCGCGCCGACCACCATCGATGCGACCACCGCGGTGGTGACCCCGATGGGGGCCAGGATTCTTCTGAGCCGTCTTGTACTCATGGAGCTCCCAGGGTGTGGGCGGGTGCCGGCGCCGGTCCGTGGTGCGCGACGGCGTGCGGCGGTCACACGCGTCGCCGGTGCCGGCGGAGGAACCAGTGGCGGGGAAGCGCCGTTGGAGAGCGCTCTCCCAAATGTTGCGCCCGCATAGCCGGTCCGTCAATACGTGGCGACGTCCTGCCGGTGCGAAGCCGGACATTCCAGGCGTAGCTCAGCGGAACTTAAGGCGAAAACGGAGAGCGCTCTCCAGTGGATCGCGTGTGTCATCCGGTTTGTGCCTACATAGCGTGTTTTGACTGATACTCTCCGTGCACGCGCTACCGGACCGGAGGACGAGGCCATGCGGCGAGAAACCCCGCGCATCCTGCACGTCACCGAGTCGATGGGCGGCGGCACCGCCGCCGCGATCGTCGAGTTCGTCCGCTCGACCCCCCAGTTCGAACATCACCTGCTGTTCCGCCGGCGGACCGGCAGCGATGTCCCGGTCCGGCACGAGGACCTGTTCGCCGGCAGTCGCGACGCCGGTCGCGGCCCGGTCCGGCTCGCCCGGGCACTGCGCGAGACGCTGCCCGCCGTCGCGCCGCGCATCGTGCACCTGCACGCCACCTGGGCCGGGCTGGTCGGGCGGACCGTCGTGCGGGCCGGTGCCGCGGCGGGGCCCGCGATCCTCTACACGCCGCACTGCTTCGGCTTCGAATGCACCGACCTGCCGGCACCGGTCAACCGCCTGCTGCGGGCCGCGGAACGGGCCGTGGCCGCGTCCACGGACCTGGCCGTCTGCGGCAGCCCCCGCGAGGCGGACCTGGCCCGGGCCCTGGGCCTGCCCGCGGTCGTCGTGCCCAACACCACCCGGGCCCGCACGGCCCGGCCCGACCGCCGCCACGACGGGTCGATCGTCACCGTCGGGCGGGTCGGCGCGCAGAAGGACCCGGCGTTCCTGCTGCGGGTCAAGGCGCTGCTCGACCGCGACCATCCGGGCGCGCGGTGGACCTGGGTCGGTGGCGGCGACCCGCGCGCCGAGGCCGCCCTGCGCGCCGCAGGGGTCCGGGTCACCGGCTGGCGGCCACCCGCCGAGGTGCGCAACCACCTCGCCGCCGCCGAGGTGTACCTGCACACCGCGGCCTGGGAGAGCTGCCCGCTGCCGCTGCTCGAGGCCGCCGCGGCCGGGCTGCCGCTCGTCGCCCGCAGCATTCCCGCGCTGGACTCCCTCGGCCTCGACCCGGACCTCGGCACCGCCGAGGCGGTCGCCGCCGAGCTCGCCACGGTGCTCACCACCGGCCGGCCCGGCCGGCCCCGGCTGCAGGAGGCGTTCGCGGCCCGGCACACCCCGCAGGCGCAGGCCGCCGCGCTCGCCGCCGCCTACGCGAGCGTGCTCGGACCGATCCCGGCACCACCGCTCACGCGCGTGGGCTGAGCGCACGTCCCAGCACCGGGTCACATCGTTGTAAAAGCCATCACGTCTTTACGGAGGTGACCCTTGAGCGTCACGGTCAGCGTCATCGTGCCCGTCCATGGCACCGCACAGCACGCCGGGCGGGCCGTCGGCTCGGTCCTCGCCACCAGCGTCCCCGACGGGGTCACCGTCGACCTCGTCATCGTTGACGACGCGTCCAGTTTCGACGTGGATTCGCTGGCGCGGGACGCGCCGCTGCCCGCCCGCGTGGTGCGCCACGACGTGCCCCGCGGGCCGTCGGCGGCCCGCAACACCGGGCTGGCCGCCGCCACCGGCGACTACGTCTGGTTCGTCGGCGCCGACGACTGGGTCGACCCCGGGCTCCTCGCCGCCCTCACCGACGCCGCGCCGGACGCGGACATCGTCGTGGCCGGCACGGTCCCGGTGACCGAGGACGGCGTCACCGGCCCGCCGCTGCCACGGCGCGCCACCGGCACCGTCTGGACCGGCCCGCAGGCCGTCGAGGAGTTCCTGCGGCAGCGGATCCGCGCGGGCGTCACCAACAAGCTCGTCCGCCGCGACCTCTTCGACGGGCTGCATCGTGCCCCGGCACCGGCGCGGCCCGCTGCTCATGACTGAGGTCAGCGGGCCCGGACGCCGGCGGCGCGGTGCACGTGGTCGATGAGCGCGGCGTACGCGGCGATCATCCGGGTCTGCGAGAACCGCTCCCGGCTGCGTAGCAGGGCCGGCCCGAGCTCCTCGCGCCGGCCGGCGGCCTCGGTCCAGGCGGCGCTGATCGCGTCCGGGTCGCGCGGCGTCACCAGGCCGTGGCCGGCGACGAGGTCGGCGGAGTCGCCGACGTCGGTGGTGACGGGGACCGCGCCGCACATGGCGCCCTCGATGAGGCACAGCGGCGCGGCCTCGCCGCTGGCCGAGGTCAGCGCGACCACGTCGGAGGCGGCGTAGACGGCCTCCATGTCGTGGCGGATGCCCAGCAGGCGCACCCGGCTCAGCAGGCGCGGCTCCTCGGCGAACACGTCGGTGAGCCGCCCGCACAGCTCGGCGTTGGCGGTGCTCATCCCCGCGCCGCACAGCAGGACGTGACCGGCCGGGTCGCGCCGGAGGAAGGCCCGGGCGGCACGCAGGAACAGCGGCACGTCCTTCATCGGGTCGTACCGGGCGGCGAGCGTCACCACCGTCGCCTTCGCCGGCACCCCCACGGCGCGGCGCAGCCCGGCGCGCCGGCGGGCCGGAACGGGCCGGAAGCGGGACAGGTCGACACCGTTGGGGATGACGTGCAGCAGCCCGGACGGGATGCCGGCGGCGGCGTACGCGGTGCGGGTCGACTCGGCGCAGCAGATCGCGGCGGCGACGCGGCCGTCGGCGACGGCGGTCCGCAGGTCGCCCAGCGCGCCGCCCTGGTGCTCCGGGTCGGAGCGGTGCAGGCAGACGATCACCGGCCGGTCGGGGAAGCCGGGCCGGTTGACCAGCCGCAGCGGCTGCTCCTTGAGCGACAGGACGATGTCGGCGTCCCCGGCGTGACCGGCCGCGGCCGCGATCTCGGCGGCGCTGAACGACCTGCGGGCGGCGCCGGTGGACCCTCCGACGCGCCGGCCGAGCGCGGCGACCGCGACGCCGGCGGCGCGCAGTGCGCGGTAGCCGGCATCGTCCTCCATGTGCTGCAGGATCGTCTCGCGGTGCATCGCACTGTGGATGCTCAGCACCGAATGGCGATGACTGCCGCCGGTGTGCAGACCGGCGACGACGGCGCTGTGCAGGGCACGGGCGCCGCCCGAGAAGAAGCCCTCATAGATCGACATCACGCGCAGTTGGGTCGTCACCGGCACATCATCACCTGGCATGCCCGATCTGTCAGGTTGAGGGGTGCTTTCTCCGGTGAACAGTAGGTTTCAGGGATTTCACAGCCGCTCGGGTGCGGCGATCCCCAGCAGCCCGAGGCCGGTCGCCAGGGTCCGCGCGGTCAGCGCGCACAACGCGACCCGGTTGTCCCGGACCGGCTGCGGCGCCTTGAGCACCGGGCACCGCTCGTAGAAGGCCGTCACGGTCTGCGCCAGGTCGTAGAGGTACGTGCAGAGCCGGTGCGGTTCGCAGCCCTGGGCGACGCCGGCGAGCACGTCACCGAACGCGTCGAGCCGCAGGACGAGGGCCCGCTCGACGTCCTCCAGCGGCGCGTCCACCGTCACGGTCCCGCCGGACCCGGCCTTCGCCAGGATCGACCGCAGCCGGGCGTGCGCGTACTGCAGGTACACGCCGGTGTTGCCGGTGAGCGCCATCATCCGGTCCGGGTCGTACAGGTAGTCGCGGGTCCGGCTGGTGGACAGGTCGGCGTACTTCACCGCGCCGATCCCGACGTCCCGGCCCCGCGCGGCGACCTCGTCCGGGCCGAGCGCCGGGTTCTTCGCCGCGACGACCGCGGTGGCCCGCGCGACCGCCTCGGCGAGCAGCCCGACGAGCGGGGCGGTGTCGCCGGACCGGGTCTTGAACGGCCGGCCGTCCGCGCCCAGCACCATCCCGAACGCGGCGTGCACCGCCTCGACCTCCGGCGGCAGCCAACCGGCCCGCCGCGCGGTGTCGAACACCATCCGGAAGTGCGGCGCCTGCCGCGCGTCGACGACGTAGACGATCCGGTCGGCCCGCAGCGTCGTGACCCGGTGCCGGACCGCGGCCAGATCCGTGGCCGGGTAGCCGAAACCGCCGTCGCTCTTGCGCACGATCAGCGGCGCCGTGCCGGGGTCGTCGTCGAACACGCAGAGGGCGCCGTTGCTGATCCGGGCCACGCCGAGCCGCTCCAGGTCCTCGGCGACGCCGGCCAGCATCGGGTTGTAGCTGCTCTCACCGGCGATGTCGGCGCCGGTCAGCAGGACGCCGAGCCGGTCGTACACGTCGGCGAAGTACCGCGTCGACTCCTCCACCATCGCCTGCCACGCGGCGAGGCTGTCCGGGTCGCCGCCCTGCAGCGCCACGACCCGCCGCCGGCTGCGGTCGGCGAACGCCGGGTCGCTCTGGAAGAGCGCATAGGCCGTCTTGTACCGCACCGTCAGCGCCGACCGGTCCGACGGGTGCTCGGCCAGGTACTGGATGAGCATCCCGTACTGGGTGCCCCAGTCGCCGATGTGGTTCTGCCGCACGACGGTGCCGCCGAGGTGGCCCAGCACCCGGGCGAGCGCGTCGCCGATGATCGTCGAGCGGAGGTGCCCGACGTGCATCTCCTTCGCCACGTTCGGGTGCGAATAGTCCAGCACGGTCCGCCCGCCCGCCGCCGACCGGCCCACGCCGAGCCGCGGGTCGGCGAGCCGGGCCGCGACCCGTCCGAGCAGCGCCGGGCCGCTCAGGGTGAGGTTGAGAAATCCCGGACCGGCGACCCGCACGTCCGCGACAGGACCGCCGCCGTGCAGCTGCCCGGCGACCTCGGCGGCGAGCTGCCGGGGGTCGCGCCGCAGCGACCGGGCCAGCCCGAGCACACCGTCGACCTGCAGGTCGGCGTGCTCCGAGAGGCGGATCTGCGGGTCGAACCCCGCGGGCGCGCCGGGCAGGGCGGCGGTGATCCGGTCGGCGAGCGAGACGGCGAACGACGGCACGACCATCGTGGGACTCCAGACGGATGGCGAGGCGGGACGGACGGCGGTGTGGTCACCGTCGTCGTCGCGAAACCGCCGTCGTCGTCGCAGCCATGGTCCGCTGAGGGTACCCGGGGACCACAGGCGGGCGGCAACCGAATTCCAGTAGGGTCGGCCGCATCTTCTCGCGACGGGCCCGGCTGAGCATGCTGGCGGTCGGCATCGGCCTGGTGACGGTCGGTGTGCCACCGCTGCTGCTGCCACGCGACCAGGATCCGCCCGGCCCGGCCTTGAGCGCGTCGCCGCCGGTCGCTGCGCCGCCGTCCGTGGGCGCGTCGCCGTCCGTGGGCGCGTCGCCGTCCGTGGGCGCGTCGCCGTCCGTGGGCGCGTCGCCGTCCCTGGCTGCGTCGCCGTCCGTGGCTGCGCCCGCGTGTGGGACCGGGGGCAGCAGCCGGCCGTCGTGCGTCGTGTACGGCGCCGCCGTCGGCACCGGCTGGACCGTGCAGAGCACCGGGGCGAAGGTGGTCACCAACGGCGTGGTGCCCGGCACCGACCAGGTCGCGCTGCGGGTCGAGCCGAAGGAGAAGACCGCCGCCGTCGCCCTCGTCGCCGCCGGACCGGTCACCGCGACCCGCCTCACGTTCCGTGTCTACGGCGGGCGGGTCCACGGCACCGTCCTGCGGGTCACGGTGTCCGCGACGGCGGCACCGTCGGGGACGGCACCGGTCGTGCTGACCGCGCCGGTCGACGTGTGGACGCCGTTCGACGTCGACCTGCGCGAGCTCGCCCCCGGGCAGCCGGTGCGCCGCATCGACCTGGTCGTGGCGACGGACATGCTGCCCAACGCGTACCGCTTCTTCGTCGACGACCTCCAGTTGCGCTGATGAACCTCCCGGCCGCCGCCCCCGCCGCCATCGCCCGCGCCGTGCTGCTCGGGCGGGCCGCGATCGCGTCCACCGCCGCAGCCGCGGGGCTGCTGCTCGTCGAGGACTGGTGGCGGATCCTGGCCGTCGTCGCGACCGTCGCCGCCGGCACCGTCGCGGAGGTGAGCGTCCTGACCCGCTGGCCCGCGGTGACCCGCCACCCATGGCCGGCGCTCGCCGTGGACCTCGCGCTCGCCGTCGCGGTGCTGATGCTCAGCCGGGGTGGGATGGCGTTCTTCTGCTACGTGGCCGGCTCGGCCGCGCTCGGCGGCGCACTGCTCGGGATGCGGGCGCTGCCGCTGTGGGCGGCGCAGGCGGCACTCGGGTTCACCGCGGCGGGCGCGGTCCTGCGCGCCAACGACCCGCCGCCGGACGTGGCCGCGTTCATCGTCGCGTTCCCGATGGTCAGCGTGCTCGCCGGGATCGGTGCGGCGGCCGCGACCACCGCCCTGCAACGGCACCTGGACCTCGCCGTCGAGGTGATCGGCGCGGCCCAGCGCTCCGCCGCCGCCTCCGAACGGGCCCGTCTCGCCCGGGAACTGCACGACTCGGTCGCCAAGACGCTGCGCGGCGTCTCGTTCGCCGCCCTGGCGCTGCCGCAGTCGCTGCGCCGCCACCCGGCCCTCGCCGAACAACTCGCCGGCACCGTCTCCCGCGGCGCCGAGGCCGCCGCCCGGGAGGCCCGGCAACTCCTCGAAGGGCTGCGCATCGACCAGCTCGACCTGGGGTTCGCCGAGACGGTCCGGGGCACCGTGCACGACTGGTCGGACCGCTGGCGGATCCCGGTCCGGGTCGACGCGGAGCCGATCGAGCCCGGTGTCGAGGTCCGCTACGAGGTGGTGCGCATCCTCGCCGAGGCGCTGCAGAACGTGGCCCGCCACGCGGACGCCCGGCGCGTCGACGTGGTGGTCCGCGCCGCCGGCGGCCGCCTGGAGGTGCGGGTCCGCGACGACGGCCGCGGGTTCACGCCCCGGGACCTGGCCGCCCTGCAGGCCGACGGGCATCTCGGCATCGTCGGCATGGCCGAGCGGGCCCGCAACGTCGGCGGTTCCCTGCGGGTCTCCGCGCTGCCCGGCCGCGGCACCGAGATCGTGGCCGTCACCCCCTTGGAGGTGGGTACGCCATGACGACGTCGGTCCTGATCGTCGACGACAACCCGATCGTGCGTGACTCGCTCCGCGGCGTGCTCGATCTCAGCGGCGAGGTGCGGGTCGTGGGGGAGGCCGGCAACGGCCGCGACGCGCTCACCCTCGCGCTGCGGCACCGGCCCGACGTGACCCTTCTCGACCACCGCATGCCGATCGCCGACGGACTGTCCATCGTGGACGAGCTGGCGCGGCACACCGCCGTGCTCGCCCTCACCAGCGACGCGAGCCCCGACGTGATCGCCTCGATGCTGCGCGGCGGCGCCCGCGGCTACCTGGTGCACGGCCACTTCGACCCGCCGGACCTGCTCCGCGCGGTCCTCGCCGTGGCGGCCGGCCAGAGCTGGCTGTCGCCGGTCGCCGCGTCCGTGGCCGTGTCGGTGGCCGGGTCGGCGCTGCGCGAGCAGGGCTCCCGCCGGGCCGCCCGGGACCGCTTCGGGCTCACCGATCGCGAACGCGACGTCCTGGACCTGCTCTGCGCCGGGCTGTCCAACGCGGCGATCGCCGAGCGGCTGCGGCTCACCGAGAAGACGGTGAAGAACCACCTGTACCACGCGTTCGCCAAGCTCCAGGTGGGCAGCCGCACCGAGGCGGTGGTCCGGTGGAGCGCTGGGACTTTCGACTCATGACCGCCGGGGCGGCGCGGCCATAGGTTCGCACGGTGGGTGGCACCATCGATCCGAAAGGCACCACAACCGTGCGCAGACGCTCAGCGTTTTTGTTGGCAGCCGGCCTGTTCCTCGCGGCGTGCGACCCGAACCAGGGGCCGGTCGTGATCTCCCAACCGGCACCGTCGTCGGCCGCACCCTCGCAGCCGGCACCACCGGCGCCGTCCTCGGCCGCGCCACCCGCGTCACCTGTGCCGACCGCGACGGCCGCACCGGTCAAGACGTTCACCGACAAGCCGCCGCAGGCGCAGTACCGCGAGTTCCACGCCAACTGCACCGAGACGCACCGGCTCAGCGACGACCCGATCGTCTTCCCCGGGCTCGCCGGCGCCGCCCACAACCACACGTTCGTCGGCAACCCCGCCTCGAACGCGACCTCCACGCCGCAGAGCCTGCTGCGCGGCAGGACGTCCTGCGAGGACACGCTCGACGCGTCGTCGTACTGGTTCCCGACCCTGACCCAGAACGGCACCGTGGTGAAGCCGGAGAAGGTGACCATCTACTACAAGTCGGGGGTCAAGGACTACCGGACGGTGCAGCCGTTCCCGGCCGGGTTCCGCCTCATCGTCGGCGACATGAAGCTGCAGGACTCCGCGCAGTTCAGCGGTACCTGGAACTGCGGGGACTATGTCGGCAAGGCCATCCCGCCGGCGTGCCCGGCCCGGTCGTCGCTCATCGTGCGGATGCAGGCGCCGAGCTGCTGGGACGGCCGCAGCCTGGACAGCGCCGACCACAAGTCGCACGTGGTGTGGCCGGTCAACGGGGTCTGCCCGGCCGGCAACCCGGTGCCGCTGCCGATGTTCGAGATGAAGGTCCCGTACAAGCTGCCCGGCGGCAACACGTCCGGCCTCGCGTACTCCTCCGGCAACGGCTCGTCGTTCCACTACGACTTCATGAACGGCTGGGACGCGTCCCGCCAGGCGGCTCTGGTGAGCCACTGCATCAACGGCGGCCGCCAGTGCAACGGTTTCGGGGTGGACCAGCACAAGCCCTAGGAAGCGAGTCCTTCGGTATAGGCGAGGATCACCAGCTGCACCCGGTCCCGCACGCCGACCTTCGCGATGGCCCGCGTCACGTGGGTCTTCGCGGTCAGCGGGCTGATGAACAGCTCCCGGGCGATCTCCTCGTTGGACAGCCCGGCGGCGACCAGGCGGACCACCTCGACCTCCCGTGGAGTCAGGACGGCGAGCCGGCCTTGAGACGGTGCCGGCCCGGCGGCCGGGCGGTGTGCGAACTGCCCGATCACCCGGGCCGTCACGCTCGGCGACAGCAGCGCCTCGCCGGCCGCCACGACCCGGACCGCGCGGCGCAGCTCGTCGGGCTCGACCTCCTTGGTGAGGAAGCCGCTCGCGCCGGCCCGCAGCGCCGCGAACACGTGCTCGTCCGTCTCGAACGTGGTGAGGATGACGACCCGGGTGCCGGCGAGGTCGCGGTCCGCCACGATCTGCGCGGTCGCCGCGATCCCGTCCAGGCCCGGCATCCGGATGTCCATCAGCACCACGTCGGGCCGCAGCCGCCGGGCCTCCCGGACCGCCTCGTCACCGGTGGACGCCTCACCGACGACGGTGAGGTCCCGGGTGCGCCGCAGCAGGCTGCTGAATCCGGCGCGGACCAGGGCCTGGTCGTCGGCGAGTAATACGTGCACGGTCATGACGGGATTGTCGCGTGCACGGCGAAGCCACCGGCACCGTCCGTCGTGAGCGAACCGCCCAACGCCTCGACCCGCTCCCGCATCCCGGTCAGCCCGTGCCCTTCCGGCGCGGTGGACCCCTGGCCGTCGTCGGCGACCGTGACCTCGGTCGTCGGTCCGTAGTGGACGGTGACCGTGACGGTCCGCGCCGCGGCGTGCCGCACGGTGTTGGTGAGCGCCTCGCGGACGATGAGACCGACCGCGGTGCGCACCGGCAGCGCCGCGTCGGCACCCTCGACGTGCAGGTGCGCGTCGAGCCCCGCGGCCCGGACCTGCGACACGAGCGCCTCCAGGTCGAGCGGTTCGGCCGTCGGCCGGCGGTCGTCGCGGAGCACCCCGACGAGCGAGGACAGGTCGCCCATCGCCTTGCGCCGCACGTCCTGCGCCACCCGCAGCGCGTCGCGGGCCTCGTCCGGCGCCGTGTCCAGGGCGTCCGCGGCCACGTTGAGGTGCACCCCGACGACCGCGAGGGTGTGCGCCACCGTGTCGTGCACCTCCCGGGCGACCCGCAGCCGTTCCTCGGCGCGCTGCTGCTCGGCTTCGGCGTGCTGCTGCTGGAGCTCGGCGTGCTGCTGCTGGATGGCCGTGTGCATCCAGCGCCGCCAGTTGCCGATCGCGATCGTCACCGCGAGCGCCGCGATCAGCCACAGCACGTCCGGGCCGACGCCGGCGATCGCCCGGCTCGCGCTGTGCTGCAGCACCGCCCACTCCAGAGTGAACGCCCAGACGGCGTGCACGGCCGCGATCCCGACGACCAGCCGCAGCCGCGGTCGCGGGCCGATGACCACCGACACGTACAGCAGCGTCACCGGCCACAACCAGCCGCCGGTGGTGAGCTCGGCGATCCGCATCGCCACGACGCTGCAGATCCCGGTGACGAGGCCGGTGAGCGGCCACTTGACCTGCGCCCACACCAGCGTCGCCAGCCAGGTCGCGAGCGGTAGCGCCCCCGCGGCGAGGTCGCCCCCGCTGCCGCTGAGCACGGCGATGAACGTGACCGCGGCGAACGCGGCGACCATCTGCAGTTTCGTCATGCCGTCGAACGGTAGGCGTGGCATCGGGCCAGGTCGTCGTCCGCGCGGAGGCACCGTCTCGTACACCATATGGAGTATCAGGCAGCAGGCTGATGTATCGACGGTGCCATGGCTAACGTTGCCGCCCATGGAGCACCGCTGCGGCAAGCATGCCGTCCTGGCCAACCCGGCGTCGCGCATCCCGGTCTGGATGGAGTGCGCCGTCCACCGGTACACCGGCTACCAGATCGACCGCCGCTTCGCCGTCGTTGTCGCCCTGGAGTTCTCCTACGAGGAGACCGCGTCATACGAATGGATCATCGAGCACGGCATGCTCTAGTTCGTGTACCCCGGATAGAGCAGCGCCAGCTCGTCCGGGTACGTGGCGATCAGCCGCAGCTCGTCGTCGGTCAGCGGCCGGCCCGTCGCCGCGTTGCACAGCTGGACGACCTTGAACGTCAGGTCCTCGTCCTTGACGTCGACGCCGAGGTCGTCCATGACGTGCCGGAAGCCGGCGAGCCCGCCGTACTCGCCGGTGAGCACCAGCCGGCCGGACCTGGCGTGCCGGTCGGCGGGGAACGGGCCGAGGGTGTCCTCGTCGTACAGCTCGTAGTTGCGATGGTCCTTGAGCGCCCCGTCGGCGTGGATGCCCGACTCGTGCGCGAACGCGTTGACCCCGACGCCCGGCTGGTGCTGCGGCAGCGGCTGGCCGAACGCGTACGACGCCCAGGCCGCGAACCGGCGCGCCCAGGTCAGGTCGATCGGATCGCCGATGGTCGCTTGCTCCGGCACCCCGAATCCGTGCTGCAGCGCCAGGATGGTGGAGATCAGGTCCGCGTTGCCGGACCGCTCGCCGATCCCGTTGACGCACGTGTTGATCCACGCGTCCTGCCCCGCCGCCAGGTCGCCGAACGCGCCCGCGAGGGAGTTGGCGACGGCCATGCCGAGGTCGTTGTGGCAGTGCGTCTCCACCGGCATCCCGGTCGCCGTCGCGAGGGCGGCGAACCGGTCCCCGATCCGGCCGGGCGTGTCGCCGCCGATGGTGTCGCAGTACCGGACCCGGTCGGCACCCGCCGCACGGGCCGCGAGCGCGAACTCGGTGAGGAACCCGTCGTCGGTCCGTGACCCGTCCTCGGCGTTGACCCCGACCGTCTGGACGCCGGCCTGCTTCGCCGCCTGCACCGCGGCAACCATCTCCCTGATGACGGCGTCGCGGTCGAGCCGGCCCCGGAACTTCCCCCGCAGCATCTGATCCGACGTCGAGATCGACAGGTTGTAGTGCTCCAGGCCCAGCGGCGCGGCCTTCTCGACGTCCCCCTGGACGGCCCGGCACCAGCCTGACAGCCGCAGGTCGTGGAACGCGCCGGCCTGCTGCAGGGCGAGCTGCGCCCGCACGTAGGGCACCTCGTGGAACAGGAACGGGAAGCCGATCTCGGACTGGGCCACGCCCAGCTTGGCGAGGTAGAAATTGACCATCGTCTTGCCGAACTTCGACAGCCCGGTCCGCGCCGTCTGCACCCCGTCACGGTTGGTGACGTCCAGGAAGTGAATCTGTGGCATGCCTCGAGGTTGACCGTTGCCCGCATTGTGTGTCAATGTTGACGAAAATCAAGTAGGAGGTGCCGGTGGGCAGGTGGATCGGGGCGGACGAGGCGTCCCGCCGGCTCGGTGTGAAACCCGCCACCCTCTATGCGTATGTCAGCCGCGGCGTCCTGGCCCGCCGCAAGGGCGACGACGGACGGAGCGTGTTCGACTCGGAGGAGATCGAGCGCCTCGCCCTGCGCGGCCGCCCCCGCCACCGCCCCGGCGCCGCGTCGGAGCTGGTGATCGAGTCGGCGGTGACCCTGCTGGGCCAGGACCGTGCCTACTATCGCGGCCGCGACGCGATCGAGCTCGCCGCGACGGCCACCTTCGAGGCGGCCGCCACCTGGCTGTGGACCGGCGACCTCTCGCCTGCGGTTTCGTCTGCCGGGCCGGCGCCGGCTTCCGGGTGGGCCGCCGATCCGGTCGCGGTGGCGGTGGCCCGCGCGGCGCAGGACCAGCTCCCGCCGGGGGTGCTTCCGCTGGAGCGGCTCCAGGTCATCACCACGACGCTCGCCGCCGCCGACCCGGTCCGCCTGACCCTGGACCCGGAGGCGGTGACCCGCACCGGCCAGTCCCTGATCGCCGGCCTCGTCGACGCGCTACCCACCCCTGCCACTGCTGCCGCCGCCGTTCCCGGGACCGGGCCCACTCCCGCCGTTACCGGCGCTGGGTCCAGTGGCGCTGTTCCCGGCGCCGGGTCGGCCGTCGCCGACGGGGGTGCGATCGCGTGGCGGCTGTGGGAGAAGTTCGCCGGGCCCGACGCCGATCCCGCGCTCGCCGACGTGCTGCGGTTCGCGATGGTGCTGCTCGCCGACCACGAGCTGGCCGCCTCGACCCTCGCCGCCAGGGTCGCCGCCTCGGTGCGCGCCGACCCCTACGCCGTCGTCGCCGCCGGCCTCGGCGTCACCAGCGGCGCTCTGCACGGCGGCGCCTCCCTCGGCGTCGAGGCGATGCTCGCCGAGGCCACCGACCCGTCCCTCGCCGCCGCCGTGATGGGCCAGCGGCTCCGCCGCGGCGAACGCATCCCGGGCTTCGGGCACGCCGTCTACAAGTCCGGCGACGCCCGCGCCACCGCCCTCCTCGACCGCATCCGCGCCACGACCCATCCCGGCCCGTCCGCCCCTACCCCGGTCGCCCGGGCTCTTGTGGACCCGGCCACAGCGGTGGCCATCGACCCGGTCGCTGCGGCAGTCACCGGCCCGGTCACGTCGGTGGTGACCGGCCCGGTCGCCCCAGCGGTCACCGCCCCGGTCGCTGCGACGGCCACCGGCCCGGTCGCCCCGGCGGTTACCGGCCCGGTCGCTGCCCCGGTCCGCGCCGGCCGGGTCCGCCCACCACATCCGGCGCTCGCCGTCGCCGACGCGATCCTCGTCGAGGCGCGCCGCCGCCACCTCCCGCACGTCAACGTCGACTTCGCCCTCGGCCTGCTGACCACCCTGGCCGGCATGCCCCGCGGCGCCGGCGAGGCGATCTTCGCCGTCGCCCGCACCGCAGGCTGGCTCGCCCACGCCATGGAGGAGTACGCCCACCCGACCCGCCTGCGCCTACGCGCCTCGTACACCGGCCCGCTCGCCTGATCGAACAGCTCCGGCCGGGCACGACCAGACCCGCCCTTCCGTCCCGTCTCCAGAAACCCGCACCACGGCCGGACCACGGTCAGGGCCGGGCGTCGGGCTGCGGGGAACGGTGCGGGGCCGGTTGGGTCAAGGTGGCCGGGGCGGCCGGGCGGGGAGCACTGCCGGTGGTGATGAGCAGGAGCGCGGCGATATACGTGGTCATGACGATCAGGTCGCGGCCGGCAAAGTCCAGGTCGGCGGCGCCGAGGCCGATCAGCAGGTCCGACAGCAGGAACAGAGCCGCGCCCGCCGCGACGGTCCGGGACACGCCCGCCGCGGCGGCGGCCATGGCGCTCAAAGCCAGGCTGTACACCAGAATCGGGATGCGCAGAGCACCCAGCGACGGCCACAGCAGGACGTTGAGCGCCGCCCACAGCACGCCGTAGCCGATCGCCGCGGGAAGCAGCAGGGGAGCGCGGCGGCGGAAGGCGAGCAGGAAGCAGATCTGGGTGCCCAGGAAGCAGGCCATGCCGAGCAGGAAGGGCACGAGGCCCGGCACGAGCAGGGCGACGTCGCCCGCGAAGGCGAAGACCAGGCCCCACCCGATCAGGGACATGCCGGCCTGGCGGTAGAGGTACCAGAGCAGCAACGGGGCAAGGAGCGGCTTGGCGATCCACTGCAACGGGTGCCAGGCCAGGGCGACGCCGGTGAGCTCAACAGCGGCGGCGACGAAGAAGAGCCGCAGGGGGAGGCTCATGAGGGCTGCCAACCGGGGCGGCCGAACACGAAGCGCAGGCGGTGCCGCCAGCTGGATGCGGTGCGCACGTCGCGCCAGATGTCGCGGTATTCGTGGGTGGCGACGCGCAGGGGGTTGTAGGTGCCGATGTTCTTCGTCAGGCCGTAGCGGACGCGGGCCTGTTCGGGTTCGAACGTGCGGAAGAGGCGGTCCCAGATGATGAGGATGCCGCCGTAGTTGCGGTCCAGGTATTCGGGGTTGGCGCCGTGGTGGACGCGGTGGTGCGACGGGGTGTTGAAGAACCACTCAAGCGGCGGCCACAGGCGGTTGACCCGTTCGCTGTGCAGGAAGAACTGGTAGGCGAGGCTGATCGACTGCTGCAGGAACACCATCCACGGCGGGATGCCCAGCAGCGGCAGGAACAGCCAGAACGGGGTGCTGGTCATCGGGGTCCAGCTCTGCCGCAGGGCCGTGGACAGGTTGAAGAAGACGCTGGAGTGGTGCACGACGTGGCCGGCCCAGAAGATCCGGATCTCGTGATGCAGGCGGTGGAACCAGTAGTAGGCGAAGTCGTCGGCGAAGAACAGCAGCGCCCAGGTCCACGGGCTGTGCGGGTCGAGCTTGAGCGGGGTGAGGACATACAGGCCGGCGAAGGCGAGGGCGACGAGGATCTTCCACGGCACGCCGATGATCTGGCTGCCGAGACCCATGGAGAGGCTGGTGCTGGTGTCGCGGACCTCGTAGCCGCGTTCGTCGTCGTCGGGCAGGAAGCGGTAGGAGATCGCCTCCATGACGATGAGCAGCAGGAACGCGGGCACGGCGTAGAGCACGGCGGGGATCATGCTCGGGTTTCCTTCCGGGACAGCAAGGGGGCGGTGAGCAGGGCCTGGGCTTCGGCGAACGCCGCAGCGGAGGCGCCGGCGGCGATGTGCGCGGCGAGCCGGCGGTGCCCGGCGACGTCGAGCAGTTCGGCGGTGCGCAGCGTGGGTGGGACGTGACCGACGGCGAGCGCGCCGCTGACGAGGCTGTTGAAGGCGAGGAGGTACGCGGTGTTGCCGCTGCCCGCCACGACGGCCCGCCACAGCGCGACGTTCGCCTCGCCCATGCGGTCCAGGTCGGGGGCGGCGCCGGCGAGTGCGTCGACCGCGGTGATGACGGTTTCCTTGGCGGCGGGGGCACCGCGAAGCGCGCACAACCTGGCCGCGTCGGCCCCCAGGCAGGCACGCATCTCCATCATGTCGCGCACAAGGGTGCTGACCGGCAGGATGTCGCCGCTGGACATGGCGGTGGACATCGCCAGGTCGAGGCCGGCGTGCACCCGCCAGTCCAGGACCCTGGTCGCGCCGCCCTGGCTGACCTTGACCAGGCCGAGCTGCTGCAGCCGGCGCAGCGCCTCGCGCACGGCGTGCCGGTTCACCTCGAACGTCGCGGCGAGCTCCCGCTCGCTCGGCAGCGCGTCCTCGGGCGCGTAGGCGCCGCTGAGGATGGCGTCGCGCAGCTGCGCGAAGACGTGGTCGGACACGGAGCTGCGGGGAGCCGGCGTCAATGTCACGCGGCGACTGTCTCACACATCAACTGGTTGGACCAGTACTCGGTCAAAGTGGGAGCGAAGCGAGCATGGGGGGTGTGGGGAGGCGCAGCCCCCCACGGAACCGCTGGCGAAGCCGTCGGAGCTGGGAACTGTCAGTCGGTGAGGCTGTCCACGATCTTCTGGGCCGTCGTGGCGTGCTTGGCGTACGCGCTGGCGAAGGCGCTGCGTTGGACCGCCTGGGCGGCGCCGGTGACGCTCATCGACTGCCAGCCGGAGATCTTCACCAGCTTCGCGTAGAACTTCGCCGACGCGAACGCCGGGTCCATCAGCTGCTCGACCGTGCCCCAGATGCTGACCCGCTGCTGGAAGATGCCGAGCGAGTCGTAGTTGGTCCCGGTGCCCTCGTGCGGGAGCTTCAGCGACGCCGGGACCTTCGGGTTGGCCAGGTTCTTGAGGTACGTCTCCTGCAGCGCGGTCGCGATCGCCACCACGTACGCGCGCTCGGGCAGGCCCAGCTGCCGGCCGACCTCGATGACGATGTACGCGTTGTTGGTCGCCGCCTGGGTGAGCCCGGCGACCGGCTTCGGGACCAGCGACGCGCCGGGCGCCGAGGCCAGCTCGACCCCGCGGGCCGCGTTGGCCCGGGCGTGCGTCTCGTAGAACTTGGCGGCGTCGAAGGAGGTGTCGTCGGTGACCGCCGCCGGCTCGTTGGGGAAGATCGCCCACGAGACACCGACGCTGATCAATGAGGCGACGAGGCTGACCGCGGCAAGCAGCGCCATCCTGCTGAAATGCAGGCGACGTGCGGCAGCGGGCCTACGCCGGGGGGTGGCGCCACGCACCGCGACAGCTTATGGACGCGGCGCCCCGTCCGGAAGACGTCTTAACAAAACCTAAGGAACGCTGATCAACCCACGTCGCTTGAGTAGTGGCTCGATCAACGGATCGCGACCGCGGAAGGCCCGATAGACCTCCATCGAGTCGGCACTGCCGCCCTTGGCGAGCAGGCCGTCACGGAACGTGTCCCCGAGTTCCCGGCGCAGCCCGCCCTGTTCGGTGAGCCAGTCGACGGTGTCGGCGTCGAGCACCTCGCTCCAGATGTAGGAGTAGTAGCCGGCGCTGTACGCGGCGCCGCTGAAGATGTGCGCGAAGTACGCGGTCCGGTACCGCGGCGGCACGAACGGCACCGCGACGCCCGCCCGTTCCAGGGCCGCGGCCTCGAAGGCGAGGACGTCGGTGACCGCCGCCGCCTCCTCGACGGTCAGCGTGTGCCAGGCCAGGTCGAGCAGCGTCGCGGCCAGGTACTCCGTGGTCGCGAAGCCCTTGTTGAACTGCTCCGCGGCCTGGAGCCGGTCGACGATCTCCTGGGGGAGCGGCTCGCCGGTCCGGTGGTGCGTGGCGTAGTTGGCCAGGACCTCCGGCCAGAGCATCCACACCTCGTTGACCTGCGACGGATACTCGACGAAGTCGCGCGGGACCCGGGTGCCGGCGAACTTCGGGAAGTGCACCTGCGAGAAGAGGGTGTGCAGCGCGTGACCGAACTCGTGGAACAGGGTCCGGACCTCGTCGAGGGTGAGCAGCGTCGGCTCGCCGGCCGGGGCCCGGTTGACGTTGAGGTTGTTGACGACGACCGGGGCCGTGCCGAACAGCCGCGACTGCGGGACGAGGGCGTTGGCCCAGGCACCGCCGCGCTTCGACGGGCGGGTGAAGAAGTCGCCGATGAACAGGCCGAGCGGGCCGCCGTCCCGGTCGAAGACCTCGAAGACGCGGGCGTCGGGGTGATACGCGGGGAGGTCCGGTCGCTCCTCGAACCGGATGCCGTACAGCCGGCCGGCGGCGAAGAAGACCCCGTCGCGCAGCACCCGCTCCAGTTCGAACCAGGGCCGCAACTCCGTCTCGTCGATCGCGTAGCGGTCCCGGCGGATCTGCTCGGTGTAGTACGCCCAGTCCCACGGCTCGAGGGTGAAGGCCTCGCCGATCGCCTCCTGCAGGTCCTCGGCCTCGATCCGGGCGTTGGCGACCGCGGCCGGGGCCAGCTTCGCCAGCATCTCCTGGACCGCCCCGACGCTGCGGGCGGTGTTGTCGGCGATGTTGTAGGCCGCGTGGTGCTCGAAGCCGAGCAGCCGCGCCCGCTCCGCCCGCAGGCGCACGATGCGCAGCACGGACGCGGTGGTGTCGTGCTCGCCGCCGCTGGAGCCGCGCCCGACGGAGGCGGCGTGCAACCGCTCCCGGACCCCCCGGTTGTGCAGCGCGGCCAGGGCCGGCTGGGCGGTCGGCAGGATCAGGTTCAGCGCGTAACCATCGGTGAGGCCCCGGTCGCGGGCAGCGACCTCGGCCGCGGCGATCGCGTCGGCGGACAGCCCGGCCAGGTCCTCCGCGTCCTGCACGACGACGGCGCTGGCCTTCATCTCGTCGCGGACGTTGTTGCCGAACTCCGTGGCCAGGGCCGCGAGCTCGGCGTTGAGCTCCCGCAGCCGGACGTGCTCCGGCTCGGACAGCCGGGCTCCGGCGCGGACGAACTCGGTGTGGTACCGCTCGAGCAGCCACGCCGCCTCGCCGTCCAGGGCGAGGGTGTCGCGATCGGCGTACAGCTGCTCGATCCGGGCGAAGAGCCGCCGGTCGAGCATGATGGCGTCGCCGTGCGCGGACAGCAGCGGCACCACCTGCGACTCGATCTGCTGCAGGTCGGGGCTGGTGTCGGAGCTGGTGACGTTGAAGAACGCGGCCGACACGCGCTGCAGCACGCGACCGGAGCGCTCCAGCGCCACCAGGGTGTTCTCGAACGTCGGCGGCTCGGGCAGGCTGGCGATGGCCTCGACCTCGGCGCGCTGCTCGGCCATGCCCCGCTCAAACGCGGGCAGGTAGTGCCCCGTCTCGATGCGGTCGAAGGGCGGCAGCTGGTAGGGCAGGTCACTCGCGGCGAAGAACGGGTTGTCCGTGGTCACCTACCGACTGTATCGGGACGTCCGCGCGCTGACCGCCCGTCAGGCCGTGACGGGTTTCCGTCGCCGCGCCCACACGAGGTGGACCAGCAGCACGATCCAGGACACGGCCTCGACGGCCAGCGCCACCCGGACGCTCCAGACCTTCCAGGGGGTCACGGTCGCCAGGCCCGGCACCGCCACGGCCGGCCGGACCCGCACGGCGTCGTCGTCGGGGACCGCCACCTCGCCCCACTCGCCGGGCCCCGGGTACGGCGGGATCACCTGCCAGAACGAGACGACCTCGACACCGTCGATCTCGCCCGTGAATGTGGCGCCGAACCGCGACCAGTGGCCGGTGCACTTCGTGGACCGGGTCTCCGGGCTGCCGCTGTACCTGACGGAGCAGTGCTCGACCGTCGCCTGCGTCGAGTCGCCCGGCACGAGCCCGGTCGCGGCGAGCCCGCCGGCGAGCGCCAGCCCGCCGACCACCACCCTGAACCACATGAGCTGCAAGGTAGTGGAGCCGGGGATTTCCGGCTGTCCCGTGCAACCGAACCGGTGGCCGGCACCGTGAGTACCGCATGACGGATCGGGACACGGCGTTCGCCGAGTACTTCGCCGCGCGGTCGGGCACGATGCGCGGCACGGCGTACCTGCTGTGCGGCGACTGGCACCGGGCCGAGGACCTCACCCAGGTGGCGTTCACCAAGCTGTACCTGGCGTGGGACCGGGTGAGCCGGCACGAGGCGCTCGACGGCTACGTCCGGCAGACCCTGTTCCGGGCGTTCCTGGACGAGCGACGGCTCGGCTGGTGGCACCGGGTCCGGGTCACGGACGTTCCGCTCGACGGCGCCACGCACGACGGGGCACCCGACGAGCGGATCGCGATGCTCGCCGCCCTGGCCCACGTGCCCGCCCGGCAGCGGGCGGTCCTGATCCTGCGGTACTGGGAGGACCTGTCCGTCGAGGCGACGGCGGCCCTGCTCAGCTGTACGACCGGCACCGTGAAGAGCCAGGCCGCGCGGGGGCTGCAGACCCTTCGCACGCACCTCGAAAGCAGCCCCGTGCGAACAATGAGGAAGCAGACATGAACGAGGACGACTTCCGGGTGTCGCTGCGCGACGCCCTCGACAGCTCCACCCCGCCGCCGCCCATGTCGCCGGCCGCCGCGGTGACCACCGGCCGCCGGGCCGTCCGCCGCCGCAACGTCGTCGCCGGTGGCGCCGCGGTCGCGGTGACCGCCGTCGTCGTCGCGGTCGCGGTCGGCGTGGCCGGCGGCGGATCCGGCTCCGCGGCGCCGCACCAGGTCGGCGCGCCACCGAGCGTCGCCGGCACCGCCGGCACCGCAGCCAGCGCCGGTGCGACCGCCGGCCTCACCCCACCGGCTCCCGGCGACACCAAGGAGGTGTTCCCGACCGGGGCCGACGGCCAGCCGCAGCAGGACCGCACCGCCCGCGCCGGGCACAAGTTCGACCAGGGTGAGCAGCTCATGAAGGACCTCCTGGCGATCGTGCCGGCCGGCTACACGGCGCTGGACAACCCCGGCACCGACCAGCTCGTGCCGTCGCGCATGTCGCAGGCCCAGTTCGAGAACAAGGTCGGCGGCAAGGACGCCTGGTCCTATCTGGCCACCACCCAGATCGGCAAGAACGGCGGCGTCGGCCAGCTCCTGGTCACGGTGTACGAGCCGGGCCTGATCGGCGCGTCGGGTGACATGTGCGCGGTGGCGGGCGCGTTCTGGACCGCCCCGGCGACCTGCAAACTGGTGACGACCACGGCGGGCGTCACCGTCGGTGTCGCCACCGGCACGTCGGACGGCTACGACCAGTGGGCCGCCTACCGCCACGCCGACGGCACCGTGGTGTTCCTCGCCCAGGACAAGGCCGACGAGCGGCCCGGCGGCGGCGACAAGGCGCTGGCGGCGCTACCCCTGCCCGAGGACCGGCTCGCCGCCCTCGTGACCGACGAGCGGTTCCACGTCAAGGCCTCGTGAGGGCGCGGAGCTGGGCGGCGCGAGTCGCCCAGCTCCGTAGGCCAGCCCCGCACCCAGCGTGTTGATCAGGATGTCGTCGGTGGCGCTGACCCGGCCCAGATCCAGCACGTACTGCAACACCTCCACGGTGGCCGACCCGAGCGCGGCCAGGAGCAGCACCTGCCACAGGTGCAGCCGCCAGCGCAGCGGGGCGAACGCGCCGAACGCGGCGAAGACGAGCAGGTTGCCGACGATCTGGACGGTGGCCGTGCCGAATCCGCTGGACAGCACACCGTCCAGGCCGGCGACGGGGTCGAGTTGGATCCGCCGGTCCGCGGACGACGGGGTCAGGATCATCCAGATCCACGGCAGTGTGCCGGCGACCGAAGCCACCAGTCCGAAGGTGCGCCTCCGGTCGGGGGAGTTGCGGCGGGCGAGCAACCACCAGAGCGTGCCGGCCGCCGTGAATGCGGCGAGGACCGTGATCCACCGAAGCATCAACGCGTTGCCCTGGCCGGGGTGGCGGCGGTCAGGCTGTCGGCCAGGACGGTGATCTCGTCGCCGGGGCAGTAGTCGAAGCGGATCCGCACCTCGTCGCCGGTGAGCACCTCGACCGGCTCGCGCAGCGGCACCACCAGGTAGTTCATGGTCCAGTCGATGCTGCCGGGCGGCTCGTACAGCAGCGACAGCAAGTTCTTCGTCACCACCCGCACGGCGTTGACCAGGGCCGGGCGCTCCGCGACGAACCGCAGGTCGCCGATGCAGTGGTGCGGCAGCGGGTCGGTGTAGAAGAACTGCTGGAACACCTGCGGCGGGGCGGCCTCGACGGTGCGCGGCTGGAGGCTCTCCGGCAGCTGGAACACCGGTGCCGGCACCGTGTAGCCGAAGTAGGTGAAGTCCTGCTCGACCGGCTGGATCGCCTGCACGCACGCCTCGGGCACGAACCGCGGCAGCGGGCCGCCGATGTGGCGCAGGTAGCGGCGTTTGAAGCTGTTGATGACCTCGATCTGCCGCTCGCGGAGCAGCCCCACGTGCAGCATCTCGCAGAGCACCACGTCGACCGGCTCCTCCGGCAGGTAGTCGCGGGCGTCGGCGTGCAGGACGGTGACGGCGTCGCCGACGGTGGCCCACAACGCCGCCTGGGCGGTGGCGAAGACCCGTGGCTCCCGCTCGATCGCGGTGACGGTCCCGCCGGCCCGGGCGGCGAAGTAGGACAGCACGCCGGTCCCGCAGCCGAGGTCCAGGACCCGGGTCCCGGGCCGCACAGCGTGCGCGATCGCGTCGGAGAACGCCGCCATCCGGCGGTCGTCGGACAGCAGGAGCGCCTGATACTGCAGCGGGATCACGTCCGCCGGGAACCCGAGATGTTCCAGATCGAGGTGTTCCATGTGCAAAGCGTAGGCCCTAACGCAGACGCAGGCCGCCCCATCCGGCATAGCCGCCGAGCCGTTGCGTCTCCCGGGCCCGCAGGACGAACCAGCAGGTCGCGGTGAGGGTGGCACCCACGATCGCGTCGACGATGTAGTGGTTCGCCGTCAGCACCACCGCCGCAGCCATCAGCACCGGCATCGCCGCGCCGACCGCCCGCAGCAGCGGACCCCGGGCCGCGGCCAGGATCGCCAGGCCGATGAGCAGGTCCCAGCCGACGTGCAGGCTCGGCATCGCGGCGTACTGGTTGGTGAACATCGTCGGCTGCAGCACCCGGTACGCATCGGAGGACTGCGTCACGGTGTCGGTCAGGCCGAGCCCGGCCAGCCGCGGCGGAGCCAGGGGGAACAGCGTGAAGATGACCAGCCCGATCGAGCCGGAGACCAGCATCGCGTTGCGGGTGCGGAAGTAGATCTTCGGGTTGGTGCGGGCCAGCCAGATCAGGGTCACGACGATGACCGGCCAGTGCCCCCAGATGTAGATCCAGTTGAAGAACGTCGCCACGGCCGGGGTGCCGGCGAAGGTGGACTGCAGCCACCCCTCGTGGAACAGCCCGACGGACCGTTCGAAGTCCACGACGGTCGCGGCGTTGGCCAGGGCGCGGTCCGTCGCGGCCTCCGTGGCGCCGCGGACCCCGAAGTACGCGGCGACCGCCGCCGCGACGATGCCGACCTGCCGGCCGATGCCGACCCGCTGCAGCGCGGGTTTCTCCCAGGTGATGGTCATGACGTTCAGCCTCGTCACTGCGGGGCCACACGCCATCCAGGCGAAACACGGACCGGACCCTGATCTGTGGGGCGGGCCCGGGTCAGGCGATCCCTTACGGGTCGCCCCGAGGGCGCCCGCAGGGCTACGGGATCGCTACTTCTCCCCGATGTCCTTCAGGGGTGTCGGCTTCGCGGTGTTCGGCGGCGCGTTCCACTTCTGCAGCTTGCTGCTGTCGCACAGAGCGGTGGTGAGCTTGCTGACCACCGTGCTGCCCTTGAAGATGTCGTCGGGGGGCAGCTTCTTGTCGTCGAGGTTCGTCGGGCTCAGGCACCGGCCGTAGGTGTCGACGATGATGTAACTCGTGTCGTAGGAGTCGGGGATGTTGTAGGAGATGTCCCACTGGGCGAGGGCCTTCTCCTCCGGTTTGGCGGTGAGCGCCGGGCACGCCTGCATCGTCACGAAGTGCGAGGAGCCGCCCGGCGTGAACGTCGTCAGGCAGTAGGTCTTCTTGTTCGTGCTGTCGTACGTGGTGATCTGGCCGGTGATCTTCCCCTTCTTGTTCGGCGTGACCGGCACCACGAAGCGCTGGTTCCAGCCGACGCCGGTGATGACTGGTGCCTGCTTGCACGGCCACACGATGAGGAACCCGAGCGTCACGTTGAAGTTGGTCACGTCGACGCACCGGCCGAACTGCTGGAAGTTGACCAGCTGGTTGGGCGCGTCGGCGGCGCCGGCGCCCACGGTCGCGTCCGGCGCGAACGTGCGGGTGTTGTCCGCCGATCCGCCGCACGTGGTGAGCTCCATGAACGCGCCCTTGGTGGCGCCGGCCTGTGCGTGCATGCAGAAGTCACCGAGATCGGTGCTGTTGGTCGCGGTGCTGCGGAAGTTGGAGCTGTCGTTGAGGCTCCAGCGCTGGTGGTACGGGATGAGCGGGCTGACGCCGCACTGCTGGAACTGCAGGAGCCTGCCGGTGGCCGGGTTCACGTTCGAGTCGATGCACATGCCCAGTGAGTTCTTGGCGGTGATCGAGGAGACCAGCCGCAGCGTCAGGTCCTTGGTGTAGGCGAATGTCTGCCGCGTGCTGCCGGTGTTGCACGGCTGGGTGGTGACGATCGTGCCGGCCGCGGGCGAGCCGGAGCCGGCGTCCAGGCAGTACGCCCCGCCGTACAGGCGCAGCAGGCCGCCGTCGACGTTCGCGTTGGTGAACCGGAAGACGTAGGTGGCGGTCAGCGTCCGGGTCCGCCGGTCCTTGGGGTCGATCACGTCGGTGGTCTTGCCCGGCTTGTCGGTGCCCCGCGCGGTGATGACGGCGAAGGCGGGCACCGTCAGCAGCTTCGACAGTTTCGTCGCACACGGGACCGGCGTGCGCGTGGCGTCCTGGTATTCGACCGAGACCTCGTAGCGGCCGGGCAGGACGGCGCTCACCCCGGACACCGCGGCGCTGACCGTGCCGCGCAGCGGATCGAGGGCGGGGATGCAGATCAGGTTGGCGATGCTGCCGAGCGACCCGCGGATCCCGCCCATCACGATGTCGATGCCCGCCTGGGCGGCGTGCAGCGCCTTCGCCCGGTCGACCGTCTCCGCGGTGTCCTGCAGCTGGGTGATCACGACCGGCAGCATCAGCGTGGACAGCGACGTCCCGACCAGGGTCAGCATCATGGCAAGGGGCAGCGAGCCCCGCTCGTCCCGCAACCGCCTGAACCAGCTCATGCCGCCGCCTCCGCTGCGCTCCGGCGTCGGCCTGAGCCAGACCTGTCACATGATGAGCGGCCCGAGCCGCTGCGCTGGCCGCTCATGCCGCCACCTCCGCTGCGCTCCGGCGTCGGCCTGAGCCAGACCTGTCACATGATGAGCGGCCCGAGCCGCTGCGCTGGCCGCTCATTTGCGCGCCTCCGGGCAGATGGCGTCGGCGTCGGTGAACCGGTCGGTGTTCAGTGCGGTGAACGTGATCTCGGTCTTCGCCTCGGTCTGGCCGCGACCCGGGTTGCTGGCCACCACCAGGACGATCTTCAGCCGCTGGAAGCTGGTGTTCGTGCCCGGCTCCGGCTTCAGCAGGTCGAACGAGCTCTTCTCGATGTCGAGCTCGCTGGCCAGCACGACCCACTTGCCGGGCAGTTTCGTCGCCTGCGGCCAGACCTGGCGGCGCAGCACCCTGGTGGCGCGGTTCAGCTCCAGCTGCGCGCACTCCGGCTTCTCGCCGGCCGACACCTCGGTGTTGAGGTATTCCACGAACTTGTTGCCGGCCGCGTCGCTGTGTTCCTCGGCGATCCCCGCCGCGTAGCGCACGTTGCGGTCCAGCCGGACGAACGCCGTGTTGAGCTGCGACTGGGTCATCGCGACCAGCTCGTTGTTGTTGCCGGCCTGGAACAGCTGCACCACGCCGGTGGTGAAGATGGCCATCACCGCCGACATGATGCTGGTCGTCACGGCCATCTCGGCGAGGGTGACGCCGTCGTCGCGGCGCAGCCGCGTCATCATCCGCAGGTTCACGCGGTCACCGTCCAGACGAACATGTAGACCGACGTCGCGCCGACCTTGTCGGTCACAGTGAGTGTCACCGTAGAGCTGCCAACCGTCGTCGGGGAGCCCTCGAACTGGTACGTGGTGGTGTTGAACGTGACGCCGGTCGGCATGCCGGTCGCCGTCCACTTGTACGGAGCGGTTCCGCCGGCCGCGCCCAGGGCCGGCAGGCTGAACGTCTTGCCCTTGGCGCTTGACAGGTCCGGCTTCGAGTTGAACGGCGGTGAGGTCACCCGAAGCCCCGAGTCCGTGATGGTGACCGGCACCAAGGTCGAGTTGGTCACGCCCTTGCTGTCGGTCACCTTCAGGGTCACCAGGTAGCGGGTCGTGCCGGTTACCTTGCCGCTGACCGCCCCCGTGGTGGCGTTCAGCGTCAGCCCCGGCGGCATGATGTCGGCGGACCAGGTGTACGGAGGAGTGCCGCCGAACCCCAGAACCTGCCCGGGGTAGGACGAGTCCTTCGCCAAGACGATCGGCGTCGATGCATTCGGGTACTGCACCGCCACCTTCCAGTTCCACTGGAAGGTGGCGGCGGTCGTCTTCTTGTTGGCGTCGACCACCGTCACCTTCACCGACGAGTTCGCCGCCGCGGCCATCGGCGTCTTCGTGCTGGAGATGACGCCGGTGGCCGGGTCGATCACCAGCCCGGCGGGCAGGCTGGTCGCTGTCCACGTGTTCGGGCCGACCCCGCCGGTCATCGGCACCTGATAGGCCACGGCCGTGTTGGGATCCCAGGTCTGGGTCGTCGGTGCGAGCGCCGGCAGCGCGGCCACCGTCCAGGTGAACGACGCGTCGTTGGTCGACATGGCGTCCGTGGCGATGATGCGCACGATGTAGGAGCCCGCGGTCGTCGGGGTTCCGGTGATCACGCCCGCGGTCGTGTACGACAGGCCCGGCGGCAGCCCCTCCACGGTCCAGGCCAGCGGCGGGTACGCGGTCGTCGCGGCCAGCGTGAGCGGCTTCACCATCGGCACCGTCACCTCGTCCGTCTGGTTGCCGGGGTTGTCCGGCAGCGGCGGCGTGACGGTGATGCTCGGGTTGAAGACCGGGTCCGCCGTCGCCGCGCTGACCATGGTCTGCGTCACGAAGGAGCAGACCCCGCCGGTGCTCGCGCAGCCCCGGTCGTTGTCCCACGTGACGGCGACGATCACCCGGTAGAACGGCACCAGGATGCCCGGCAGTGACAGCAGGCTGCAGACACCGAGCTTGTCCGCCGACAGGAGGGTCAGATCGTTGCCCAGCGGCATGTTGCAGGAGCCGACGAACCAGTACCGCTTGAACCCCGCGTTGTTGACCGTCACCAGCTCCGGCACGATCGGCAGCGCCGGGGCCACGCCGGCGGCGAGGCTGCCCAGGTCGGCGTCGAACGCCGGCGTCATCGTGGCCAGCAGGTTCGCCAGGCCGGGCAGCTTGAGGCCGGGGATCTTGCCGTCCTTGAGCTCGTCGAGCTGCTGCGTCGCGTCCAGCTCGCCGCGGCCGGCGACGATTTTCGCGCCGGGCAGCGACTTGACCAGGTCCACGCCGTCGTGGGCGAGCCGGACCGCGGTCTGCAGGCCGCGCTGTGTGTTGAGTGTCGTGGTGGTGGACACGAAGAACGTGGTCAGCGCGGTCATCACCAGGCCGATGATCGCGATCGACGTGAGCGTCTCGACCAGGCTGAACCCGGCGTCGGAAGGGGGGATCCGTCGCATGGCGCCGCTACTTCCCGGTGGCGTAGAACGCCTGGATGGTCAGGGACAGGGAGGTCTTGCCGTCGGTCGTCGCGGCGTTCACGGAACCGACCAGCAGCGCCCGGGGCTGCACCTTCTGCAGCTGGTCGAGGAACGGGTTGATCTTCGCGGCGGGCCCGGAGGCGGTGAGGCTGATCGGCAGCGTGTGCACGGTCATCGGCCCGGCGACGGTGAGGTCGGTCGCGCCGCCGACGCTGACCCCGCTGACGGTGACCCCGGTCAGGTCACCGGCGACCTGCACCTCGCGCAGCAGCGCCGCCACCGAGTCCGTCTCCGGCAGCGCGGCGAGGTCGTCCTTCACCTGCGCGGTGTACTCGTTGAGGCGCTTGTTCTGCTTGTCCAGGTCCGCGATCTGGCTGCGCAGCTTCGCCACCTCGACGGTGGTGTCGTTGGCCAGGGTCCGCAGGTCGTCGGCCTCCTGATACCGCGGCTGGATGACGAGGTAGTAGCCGGCCACCAGCAGGATGACGGCGGTGAACGCGCCGCCGAGGATCCAGAGCCGCTCGGGTCGCATCACTTGCCTCCTGACGCGCTCGGCACCGCGCTGGGCGACGTGAACCGCCCGCCGAGCGCAGCCTTGGTGACGTCGACCCGGATGGTGAAGGTCAGGTTCTTGTCGCTCTGCGTCGTGTCCGACGGGAACGGGCTGTCGAGGCCCTTGACGGTGCCGAGGGTGTCGACGTAGGCCGCGACCTCGTCCTTCGACGGCGCCGTGCCGGCGAGGGTGATGGCGCCGATCACGTCACCGGTGGCGGTATTCGGGTCCTGCACGCTCAGCGCGCCGGTCACGCTCGTCACGACGACGCCCTTCGGCGCCGCCTTCTGCAACGAGGTGAGCAGCGCCGACCAGGACAGGTCCCACTCCATCACGATCCCCAGCTGGGTCGTGATGTCCTTGATCTGCTGGCGGGTCGCCTCCAGCTCGGTGTACGTCGCCTTCTTACGGTTCAGGTCCCGCCGGCTGTCCTGCACCGCGGTGAGCTCCGACTGCGCCTGGTCGGTGTTGCCGTCGGCGACCATGTACCAGCCGAACAGCAGCACCACGCACACCGCCACACCGGCGATCACGAGCCGCCGCACCATCCGCAGCCGCCGCAGCTCCGTGATCTCCAGCGGCAGCAGTTCGGCCGCGATCGGCAGGATGCGCATCGTGCGCGCGGTCGCCTCCGGGAACGCGGGATGCGGCGTTGCCTCCCTGGTCCGTTTCGCCGGTACGGGTGCCGCCTGCTGATCCGCTCCGGTGACCTGCGGCGGGGCGCTCGGCACACTCTGGTGCGTCGCGTGCACGACGGCGGGCACCGCGGGCTGCATCGCGGTCACCGCATCGGCGGCCCCTCCGGCGGACGGCGGCCCGGCCTGACCGTGCCCGGCCGGCCCCGTCCCGCCCGCGGGCGGCATCGCGGCGGGCGGCATGGTCGCGGGCTGCATCGTGTGCCCGGCGGGCGGGATGGACGGCGGCGCCGGTCGCGGCGGCGGCGGGACGCTGGCCTCGGGCAACCCGGGCGGCAGCGGCACCGGGTGCGGCGGCGCCGGATGCGCCCCGCCCGGATGCGGTGCGGCCGCCTGGCCCGCGGCGGCCGGCGCGGGTCCCGCCGGCATCGCGGCGGGGGGCATCGTGGCCGCCGGCATCTGGGTCGGGGGCATCGCGGCCGGGGGCATGGTCCGGGTCGCGGGTCCCGGTGGGGTGGTGGCCGGGGGCGTGGTCCGGGTCGCGGCGGGAGTGGGCTCGGCCTGCGGGGCCGGCCTGGATGGCCGGGGTGGCGCCGTGAACTGGACGCCCGGCAGCGACACGGGGGGTGCCGGCGGCTCGTCCGGCAGCGCGGTGGGCGGCTGGTCGGCGGGCAGGGGCGCGGGGTACCGGTCGGCGGCCGGCGCGGGCGCGGCCGGCTGCGGCGCCCACGTGGCGGCGGGCTGGGTCTGGGGGAGTGCCGCCTCGGGCGTCCACGTCTGCGGGGGTGCTGCCGTGTCGGGTGTCCAGGTCTGCGGCGGTGCTGCCGTGCCGGGCGTCCAGGGCTGCGGGGCCGGCGTCCTGAGCTCGGCGGTGGCGGTCTGCGGCTGGACGGCGGTGGGGTGGGGTTCGGCGCCGGGCAGGACGAGTTCGCCGGCGATGTACCGGGGGAACTCCCGCCGTGGCGCGGCCGTCTCCGCCTTCGCCGACTGCGAGACGAGGGCGTTCTCCTGACCCGGGACGGGCTCCGGGACCCCGGGCAGCGGCGGCAGGTCGACCCGGGCGTGCGGCTGGTCCACGGGGGCCAGGTCGGCGGGCGGCCACATCGGCGGCGGCCCCGACGGCACGACGGGCACGAGCCGCTGCTGCGGCTCGGCGGCGGGAGGGGTCTCCTGCCGCCAGTCACCGTCGAGTGGGCCGGTCAGCGGGTCGTTGAGCGGGTCGACGACCCGGGCGGCCCACTGCCCGTCCGCCGGCCGGTCCCAGGCCTGTTCGACCGGAGGATTCCAGGTCTGGTCGGTCGGCCGGTTCCAGGGTTCGTCCGCCGGTCGGTCCCAGGCCTGGTCCGCCGACGGGTCCGCCGGCCGGTCCGATGCCTGGTCCGCCGACGGGTCCGCCGGCCGGTTCCAGGACTGTTCGGCCGGTCGGTCCCAGGGCTGATCCCGGGGCAGGGGCGCGGCTGGTCCCGGCGTCGAGGAGGCGGGGTGGCCGGGACCGCCGCCGCCACCCCGGTCGTCGCGCCCGCCTGGCCCACCACGGCCCTGAGCCTCGTCCCGGCCGTGCAAGCCGCCACGGTCGTCAGGGTCGCCACGGTCGTCGGGGTCGTCGCCCCAGGAGGGCAGGACGATGCCGGTCAGCTTGCGTTCCGGCTCGTCCTCCCACCAGGTGCCGGGGGTCGGGCCGGTCACGACGCCGCTCCCAGGGTCAGTCCGACCGACACCGCCGCCGAGGCGCGGATCTGTTCGAGGCTGCCGTGCCGGACCCGCCGCAGCCCGCGGACCCGCATGATGGGGTCGACCGCGATCACCTCCACGTGCAGCTGGGCGTGCAACGCCTCGAGGAGGCCGGGGAGCATCGAACCGCCCCCGGACAGCGCGAGCCGGCTGACCCGGGCCTGCCGGCCGGCGGCGGTGAGGTACGCGAACGAGCTGCCGATCTCGTTGATGAGCGGCCGGACCGCGTCCTTGAGCGCCGACGCGGTCTGCCCGTCGGTGTCGGTGCGCAGGCCGATGCGGCACTTGAGCTCTTCGGCCTGCTCGACCGGCACGTCGAGCCGGTCGGCGATGGTCTTGGTGATCTCGTTGCCGCCGCGGGGGATGGTCCGCACGATGAGCGGTTCGCCGTCGTGGTGCACGATGACGCTGGTCGCGTGGGCGCCGATGTCGACCAGGGCCTCGACCTGCTCGTCGAGCCGGGACGCGGCACGCAGCAGTGCGAAGGAGGCCAGGTCCACCCGGACCACGTGCAGCTTCGCCGCCTCGATGGCCCTGATCGCGGCGAGGACCGGTTCCTTGGGCGCGGCGATGAGCAGCCCGCGCACGGTGTCGCCGCTGGGCTCCTCCAGGGGATAGAAGTCGATGAGGGACTTCTCCGGTGCCAGTGGCAGCGCGTCGCGGACCTGGAAGGGCAGCGCCTTGCGCATCTCCTTGGCCGGCAGGTTGGCCACCGTGGTCTCGCGCACGACGACCTGCTGGTGGGTGACGCCGAGCGCGACCTTGCGGCTGCGGAATTTGAACGTCGACCACAGCTGCCGCAGCGCGCCGGTGACGGCCCCCTCGTCCTGCACGGCGCCGTTGAGCACGACCCCGGGCGGCAGCAGGATGTGGCCGAAGTTGCTGATGACCGGGCCGTCCTTGCTGTTGCTGGTCTCCGCCGCGCGGATGGACACCGTGCCGATGTCCAGTCCGATCAGGTTGACGGCAGCCATCGTGCTCCTTAGATAAGACCGTCAGGCGGGCAGGAGGATGGAGGTGTACCAGTCGGTGATCGGCGCCGCCGCGAACAGCGCGATCAGCGCCCCGGCGAGCATCGACGGGCCGAACGGCAGTGCGGTCTTGCGGCCGGCCCGGCCACCGGCCATCAGCGCGACCCCGGCGATCCCGCCGAGCAGGAACGCGGCGAGGGTGCCGACGGCCAGGGGCGCCCAGCCGAGCCAGCCGAGGTAGAGGCCGAGCACGCCGGCGAGCTTGACGTCGCCGAAGCCCATGCCGCCCGGGTACACCAGGGACAGCAGCAGATAGAAGGTGAACAGGACGGCCATCCCGACCAGCCCGCGCAGCCCCGCGGACCAGTCCCGCTCCAGCACCACGGCGGGGAGGAACAGCGCCGGGACCACGAGATACGACGGCAGCACGATCGCGTTGGGCAGGCGCAGCACGTCGAGGTCGATGAGCGCGAGGGCGACCGCGATCGCCGCGAAGTACAGCCACGCGGGCAGCGAGGCCGACCAGCCGAACCGGGCGGCGACGGCGACGAACAGCGCCGCCGTGCCGAGCTCCACCAGGGGGTAGCGGACGCTGATCGGGGCGGCGCAGTCGGCGCAGCGGCCGCGCAGCAGCAGCCAGCCGGCGACGGGGACGTTGTGCCACGGCCGGATCGGCGCCGTGCACTGTGGACAGTGCGAGGCCGGCCGCAGGAGCGACTCGCCACGGGGGACACGGTGGATGACGACGTTGAGGAACGACCCGATCGCCAGGCCGAGCACGCCGACGAGCGCGAACAGCATCAGCGTGCTCCTTTCTCGAGCCGGAGTCGGATGTGGCGGCCCGCTGGACCACGGGCCGCCACAGCGTCGGACAGGACCGGTCAGGCCGGCGCGGCGGCGCCGATGCAGTCGCCGAGGTTCGCGTCGGAGGTCTTCTTGACGGAGCCACCGACGGCGCTCTCGTACTTGTAGACCACCTTGCCGTCCTCGTTCATGCCGCAGATCCGGTACGTGCCGGTGGTGAGCTGCTTGTAGACCAGGGTGTTGCCCGGCGACAGGGTCGCGACCTGCTGGCCGTCCGTCGCGGCGCCGAGCTTGAAGGTGACCTTCACGCCCACGGCGCCGGGGGTGACGACGTCGTCCGGGTACTTGTTGCCGTTCTCTGTGTAGAACTGCTCGACCGCGCTGACGGCGGCGCGCACGTCGGACTCGGCGGACTTGTTCGCCGCGCCCTTACGGTAGTTCAGGTACATGGGGACGGCGATCGCGACGAGGACGCCGATGATCACGACAACGACGAGGAGTTCGACGAGCGTGAATCCGCCCTCTCCGGCGGCACGCTTCTTCTGCATCCTGCGCAGCGTTTCCTGCATGGTTGAGCCTCCTGCTCCTGCACGGGGTGTGGTGGTTGGCGGCGAGGCTCCGCTGCCTTGCGCCGTTCATGTTCAGTTGCTCTGGATGTTCTGGTAGATCGAGAACATCGGCAGATAGAGGCAGATGATCATCCCGCCGACCACGCCGCCCATGACGAGCACCATGATCGGTTCGATGGACGCGGTGAGTGCGTCGGCCGCGCTATCAACCTCTCGGTCGTAGAAATCGGCAACCTTTTCCAGCATCTGACTGATTTGGCCGCTCTCTTCGCCGACCTCGACCATCTGCACGACCATCGACGGGAAGATCTTGTGCGAGCCGAGCTGCGAGGACATCGGCTGGCCCTCGCGGACCGCGTTCTGCAGGTCGGCCATGGCGTTGCTGATGACGGCGTTGCCCGTGGTGGCGCCGACCACGTCCAGTGCCTGCAGCACCGGCACGCCGACGCCGAGCAGGGTGCCGAGGTTGCGGGAGAAGCGGCTCAGCGCGATCTTCGTGAACAGCGGCCCGAAGACCGGCAGTCGCAGCTTCACCTTGTCCAGCGTCAGCCGCACCGCGGGGTTCGCCGCCGCGGCCCGGCGCAGCGTCACCGTGACCACCACGATCAACCCGATGACGAGGGGCCCCAGCCAGTACAGGGTGTGGCTGGCGTTGACGATGATGCGGGTGGGCAGGGGGAGCTCCCCGCCGAGTTGTTTGAACATCTTCTCGAAGATCGGCACGATGAAGATGAGCACCGCGCTGATCATCACGACGGTGAAGACGAGCACGATCACCGGGTACGTGAGCGCGCTCTTGATCTTCCCGCGCAGGTGCGTGTCCTTCTCGAAGTTCGTCGCGATGCGGTCCAGGGCGCTGTCGAGGAAGCCGCCGGTCTCGCCGGCCCGGATCATCGCCACCATCAGGGTCGGGAACACCTTCGGGTGCTTGCCGAGCGCCCCGGACAGCGACGTGCCGCCCTCGATGTCGAGCCGGACCTCGCCGACCGCCTTCTTCAGCGACGGCTTCTGTGCCTGCTCCTCCAGCACCGCCAGGGAGCGCAGCAGCGACATGCCGGACTGCGTCATCGTCGCGAACTGCCGGGAGAACACCGACAGGTCCTTGAGTGTGGTCCGGTCGCCGAATCCGGGGATGGTGATGTCGCGCTTCATCAGCGAGTCCGCGCTGGTGATCGCGAGGGGGGTCAGCCCCTGCTGGCGCAGCAGCTGCGCGGCGGCCAGCTCGTTGGAGGCCTCGATCTTGCCCTTGCCGCGCTTCCCGGCCTGGTCGATCGACTGGTAGTCGTAGGTCTTTGTCGCACTCATGTCGTCAGCTCGCTTCGCTCGCCGACGCCACGAGGCACATCCGCGACTGCAACATGGTTCGTTCGCTTCGCTCTCTCACGTGTGCTCACATCCGGCCGGCGAGACGGCGGAACTCCTCCGCCGAGTGACACAGCTCCAGCGCCGTCTCGTACGTGACGAGCTGCTGGCGGACCCGTTCGGCCAGGTGCTGGTCGAACGAGAGCATCCCGTCGTTGCCGCTGGACTGCATGAACGACGGGATCTGGTGGTTCTTGCCCTCACGGATCAGGTTCCGGATGGCCGGGGTGGCGAACATGATCTCCGTGACGATCGTGCGGCCCTGACCGTCGGCGCGCGGCGCGAGGGCCTGCGTGACGACGCCCTGCAGCGCGTTGGACATCTGCGCGCGGACCTGCTGCTGCTGGTGCGGCGGGAAGATGTCGATGACCCGGTCGACGGTCTGCGCCGCGCTCTGCGTGTGCAGGGTCGCGAGGACCAGGTGGCCGGTCTCCGCCGCGGTCAGCGCCGTCGACGTGGTCTCCAGGTCGCGCAGCTCGCCGACGAGGATGATGTCGGGGTCCTGGCGCAGCGCGTGCTTCAACGCCATCGAGAACGACGTGGTGTCCGCGCCCACCTCGCGCTGGTTCACCAGGCACCGCTTGTGCTCGTGCAGGAACTCGATCGGGTCCTCGATCGTCACGATGTGCGAGGAGCGGGTGCGGTTGGCCAGGTCGAGGATCGCCGCGAGGGTGGTCGTCTTGCCCGAGCCGGTCGGCCCGGTGACGAGGACCAGGCCGCGGTGCAGGTGCGCGAAGCGGGCCACCTGCTCCGGCACCCCGAGCTGGTCGAGGGGTTTGATGTTGTGCGGGATCGCCCGGAACGCCGCGCCGAACGAGCCGCGCTGGGCGTAGAGGTTGACCCGGAAGCGCGACACGCCCTCGATGGCGTAGGCGAAGTCGAGCTCCTGGACCTGCTCGAAGTGCTTCCACTGGCCCTCGTTGAGCACGGCGGCGCGGACCAGCATCTCCGTGTCGTCGGGGGTGAGGTCGTCGTAGCCGGGCAGGTACCGCAGGCCGCCGTTGATCCGCACCGTCGGCGGCGCCCCGACGGTGAGGTGCAGGTCGGAGCCGCCGACGCGGACGAGCGACACCAGCATCGCATCGAGCGAGGCGCGCTCGTCGCTGGTCACCATGGTCTCCACACGCGGCCCATCGGCAGCCCGCTTCGTGTGTTGAGGGTTACACCGCCACGCGCACCACTTCGGGGATCGAGGTCTGCCCCTCGGCGGCCTTCGCCAGGCCGTCCAGGCGCAGGTCGACGAGGCCCTCGGTGCGGGCGACGGCCTGGATCTCGTGCGCGGAGGCCCGGTCGATCGCCAGCTTCTCGATCTCGGCGGAGACCGGCATGACCTCGTGCAGCGCGATGCGGCCCCGGTAGCCGGTGTTGGCGCAGGACCGGCAGCCGACCGGGCGCCACAGTTTCTCGGGCGGGCCGAGCAGGTCGAACGGCCAGCGCGCCCCGACCAGTTCGGCCTCGCTCGGTGCGTACTCGGTGCGGCACCAGTCGCACAGCCGGCGGGCGAGCCGCTGGGCGAGGACGCAGTCGACCGACGAGCCGACCAGGAACGGCTCGATGCCCATCTCGACGAGCCGGGTGACGGCGCTCGGTGCGTCGTTCGTGTGCAGGGTCGACAGCACCAGGTGGCCGGTGAGCGCCGCCTCGACGGCCAGCTGCGCGGTCGTGCGGTCCCGGACCTCACCGATGAGCACCACGTCCGGGTCGGAGCGCAGGATCGCCGGCAGCACTGCGGCGAACGTCAGGCCCGCCTTGTGGTCCACCTGCACCTGGTTGACGCCGGGCAGCCGGTACTCCACCGGGTCCTCGACGGTGATGATGTTGACCGTGGGCTTGCTGATCTCGGCGAGCGTCGCGTACAGCGTCGTCGACTTGCCCGAGCCGGTCGGGCCGGTCACCAGCAGCATGCCGTGCGGCTTGCTGTAGGAGTTGGCGAACCGCTCCGCGTTGGCCTTGCTGAAGCCGAGCTTGGCCAGCTTCAGGTCCATCCCGCTGGTGTCCAGGACCCGCAGCACGATCTTCTCGCCCCACACCGTCGGCAGGGTCGCCGTGCGCAGGTCCACCGCCCGCTGGTTGATCTCGACGGTGATCCGGCCGTTCTGCGGGACGCGCCGCTCGGTGATGTCGACGTTCGACATGATCTTCAACCGGGAGATGAGCGCCGACTGCACGTGCTTGGGCACCGTGTCCACCTCGTGCAGGACGCCGTCGATGCGGTACCGCACCCGCATGTTGTGCTCGCCCGGCTCCAGGTGCAGGTCGGACGCGCGGTTCACGATCGCCTGTTCGATGAGCGAGTTGACGTAGCGGACGATCGGCGCGTCCTCGTTGAGCGTCGTCAGGGCCGAGGTGGTCGGCGCCGCCTCCGCCCGCAGGCTCTCCGCGACCTCGCCGAGGTCGTTCTCCTCCCGCTTCAACCGGTCGATGATCTTGCGCAGCTCGGAGCGGGCCACCACGACCGGCCGGACCGTGAGACCGGTCGCGGCCCGGACGTCATCCAGCGCCAGGACGTCACCCGGGTCGGTGATGCCGACGGTGATCTCGCTCTCGTTGAGGGCGATACCGAGCACCCGGTGCTTCAGGACGAGCGCCATCGGGATCTTCGTGACCGCGGCCGGGTCGATCGGGTAGCCGACCAGGTCCAGCGTCTGGATCCCGTACGCGTCCGCCGACGCCTCGGTCAGCTGGTCCTCGGTGACGATGTGGTCGTTGATGAGCACGGCCCGGATCGACCTGCCGGTGGCGGCCGCCTCCGCGGCCGCCCGGTCGACCGCTTCCGGATCCGCCCCACGTTCCTTCAGCGCGTCCAGCAACGGACTGAACGTCTGGTACATCTCACCCCCGAGTCCTCAACCGCATCATCGGCACCGATCCGGGTGACTTTCGGGATTCACCCCGGCCGGATGGACGGTGCTCGTTGACGTGCCCCGCCGCAGTCATGAGGATCGTTCGCTGTGTCGGTTGCCGTCGTCGAAGATCCGTTGCCCGGCAAGATCAGTGTGTGGCGCGCCAGATGGGTCCTGATGCGCTACGGACGTCCCCCAGAACCCCCACCGGAGGGAGTCGTCGTCACCGGACAGCTGCTCGCCCTGGTCACCGAGGTCGCCGCGAGGGTCGGCGTGGCCGCCCCGGACGCGGTCGTGCTGACCGGCCACGGGGTCATCCGCTCCTGGGCCAGCCGGCGCCGGCGGCTGCTGATCGTCGGGCTGCCGCTGCTGTACTGCCTGACCATCGACGAGATCCGGGCCCTGGTCGCGCACGAGCTCGCCGTCGTGGACCACCGCCGGGCGCACCTCGTGGCGCGGCTGCGTGACCTCTACGAGGAGGCCGCCGACCCGTCCCGGGTCGAACTGCCGCCACGGGTGGCGGCGGTGCTGCGCGCCACCCGCGAGTTCGCCACCGCCCTGGAACGCAAGGCCGACCAGGCCGCCAGCAGCGCGTCCGGGCTGCACACCGCCGCCCGCGCGGTGGTCAAGGCGGATCTGGCCGAGTTCGAGTTCGCCGACCTCGCCTTCGACCTGGAGGAGCAGGTCTGGCAGCACGCCTCCGCCGCCATCCAGGACGTCCACGACGGCTGGCGGGCCGCGATCCGGGCCGGCGCCGTCATGGCATCCCTGGACGAGGACACCCGGACCGCGCTGATGAGCCGGCACCCCAACCTGGCCGGCGCCATCGCCCCTCTCGCGGCTGCGCATCTCGCGCTGCGGGCCGTGGACCTGGTGCCCGTCGATCCGCTCACGGCCGCCGACGAGCGGACCCTGGCCCGGCACGTCCTGCGCCGCTCACCGGCGGAGTGGACCACGTTCGCCGCGGTGCCGGCCACCGCCTGGCCCGGCTGGGTCGTCCGGCAGGCCCGCGCCGTGCACGACCAGGTCGCCACCCTCCTGGGCCGCCAGCCGACCGGCCCGGTCGAGGTCGTCGAGGTCCTGCTGACCCGGCTGGACGAGCTGGTCGCGGCGAACTGGCCGGCCCAGCCCGAGCCGCCGACCGAACCCGAGGACCTCGACGCGACCCCGTCCGTGGTCGTGGTGATGGAGGCGGCGCTGACCTCGCGCGGCTGGCGCCGGGTCCACCCGGCCACCCCCGGCGTCCTGGTCTCGGAGTCCGGCGCCGAGTGCAACCTGCACGACGTCGCGGCGTCCCCGAGCGCCCTCACCGACCTCCGGGCCCTCCTGTTGGGCTCGGTGTGACCCTAGGGTCTGTATCGAAGTGGATGGCCGGGCTGCGGCGGACTCAGAGCCTCGCCCAGGCTGGCCCGGCGCGCTGCGCCGGACCGGCCCAGCCCAGGCGCTGAGCCTCGCCTCGCTCCGACCCCCACTTCGATACAGACCCTAGTGCCGCAGTTCGGTGCGCCACGAGTGCTGCGGGGCGTACCCGAGGACCTCGCGGGCCCGGTCGATGCCGAGCAACGTCTCGAACTCGCCGAGCTCGCGGGTCAGCGGCACGTCCGGGAAGACCTCCCGCATCAGCTCCGCCGACGGCCGGTCCATGATCGTGTCCGCCGCGGCGATCACGTACGAACCCGCCCCGCTCACCGGGGCGTCGAGGGCCAGGCGGCACGCGGCGGCCACGTCCCGCACGTCGACGTAGCCCCACAGGTTCCACTTGCGCAGGTGCGGGTCGCCCCAGTACCCGGGGACCGCGGCGTACTCCTCGGGCGTGTGCACGTTGGACAGCCGCAGGCCGACGAACGGGATCCCGCTCCACGCGGAGATCTCCCGGGCGAGGGTCTCCCCGACGACCTTGGACAGCGCGTAGGTCGTCGTCGGGAACGGGTAGTGCTCCTCGTCCACCGGCGCGTACCGCGGGGGAGTGTCGAACGGCAGGCCGAGGGTCGTCTCGCTGGAGGACCACACGACCCGCCCGACCCCGGCCTGCTGCGCGGCGTGGAACACGTTGAAGTTCATCGTCGAGTTGCGGTTGAACGTGACCGCCGGCGGATACATGCCGGGCGCCGGGATGTTGGCCAGGTGCACCACGGCGTCGGCGTCCTGCAGGACCTCGACCGCCTGCCCGTAGTCGGTCAGGTCGGCCACCAGCATGGGCGTGCCGAGCTCGCTGAGGTGCCCGGCCCGGCCCACGGCGTCGGTCGCGACGACGTGGTGGCCGTGGGCGAGCAGGTCGGTGACGACCGCCCGCCCGGTCTTGCCGTGCGCTCCGGTGACGACGATGCGGGCCATGCGGGTCCTAACTCGAGATCAGGCTGGTGTGCTGAGCCATGAAGTCTTCCACGGAGTTCGCCTTGATCGACGCCAGAAGCTCCAGGGTCGTCGGGTCGAGCGCCTCCGCGCCCGGGTTCTCCGAGGATGAGTAGAAGGTCCCGTTGTTGGTCTTGACGGTGAGCAGGTTGTCGCCGCTGATGCCCTTCATCGCGAAGATCCAGTCGTCGAGGCCGATGCCGCCGGAGTCGATCGTCATGGACTGGCCGATGACGTCGAGGACCTTCTTGAGCTTGCCGGGGTCGGTGAGGACGTCCTTGCTCAGGATCTGCTTGAACAGGGCCTTGATGAACTGCTGCTGGTGCCGCTGCCGGTCGTAGTCGCTGTTGGGCAGGGTCTCGCGCTGGCGGACGTAGTCCAGGGCCTGCCACGGCTCGAGGTGCTGGAAGCCGACGTGGTACATCTGCGGGGTGACCCCGGAGATCGGGATGAGATCGGTGCCGCCGCGGCCGTTGTCGCGCTGGATGTACGGGACCTTGGTCTCGCCCTTGGCGTTGTGACCGATGTGGACCGACTTGACCTCCTGGTCGACGTACATGTCCACGCCGCCGAGCACGTTGACCACGTTCTGGAAGCCGGTGAAGTCGATGATCGCCGCGGCGTCGAACGTGATGCCCCAGTTCTCCTCGATGGTGTCGGCGAGCAGCGTGACGCCGAACTTGCGCTGCTCCTTGCCCGTGGTGCCGAGGCCGCCGATCGCGAACGCGCCGTTGATCTTGTCGTGGCCGCCCGGGTAACGGTTCTTGCCGTTGTCGAACCTGGGGATCTTCACCCAGGTGTCGCGGGGGATCGAGACCAGGTATCCCGAGTCGTGGCCCGCCGGGATGTGCAGGATGATGATCGAGTCGGAGCGGATCGCCTCGGACGGGTCCTGGCCCGGGCGCGGGTCGATGCCCATGAGCAGGATGTTCTTCGCGCCGCTGATCGTGACGTGCCTGCCCTGCTGCTCGGCGGCCGGGACGATCAGGTCCTCCTGCTTGACGTTGCGCGTCGCGTAGCCCATGACCGCGTCCTTCACCACGAACACGCTGCCCGCCGCCACCATCATGAGCGCGCCCACCACCACCAGTGCGCGCGCCCATCGCGGGTCCTTGCGGCTGCGCCGCAGTGTCTTGGCCTGCTTGGGAGTCGTGGACCCGGCGCCCCGCGGGGACGATTGCGGCCGGCGCGACGATGGGTCGTCGGCCGGCCGGTCGTCGAGGCTCAGGTCCTCGGCGAGATGCTCGTGGCGTTGGAACACGTCCCGCAGCTCCTGTTCGAGCGAGGCGTCGGAGGTCATACCCCTATGACGGTATGAGGGGTGCCCGTGATTGCACTTGCAAGTTACCTTGCAGTCACCTGGGAGTTCCGCCCGCCGGGCTCAGCCGCCGACCAGGATCACGCCGATGATGCTGACCAGCACGATCACGGCGAGGAGCACGAGCATGCCCTGCTCGCTGTCGAGGTTGGTGAGCTTGCGGGTCGTGGTCTGCGTCTGCGTGGTCATCGGGGCCTCCTGGTGCGGTGGTGGTAAGAACAACGGTAGGTTCACCGCCCGCGGGTTTGCTCCCGTCATCGTGCCAGCACCCTGACCTGGGTCTAACCGATGTCCGGCACTTCCTGGTGACGGGTTTCGGCGATGAGCTCCGGGAACACCTTGCCCACCTTTCCGACCAGATATGCGCCGTACGTGCCGGTGAACGCCCGGAGGTCCTGTCCGTCCCAGCGCTGCCCGCCGGCGTGGCCGGTCGCCGGCAGCGGCGGCACCTCCTGGTTGAAGTCGGGGTCGAAGAAGAACGGGAACGACAGCCGCTCGTTGCCGCTGAGGTTGCGGACCCGGTGCGGGGTCGAGCGGTACCATCCGCCGGTCATCCGGTCGAGCATGTCGCCGATGTTGCACACGAAGGTGCCGGGGATCGGCGGCGCGTCGAGCCAGCCGTCCGGGGTGCGCACCTGGAGCCCGCCGTTGCCGTCCTGCAGCAGCAGCGTCAGCAGGCCGTAGTCGGTGTGCTCGCCGACGCCCCACCCACCGCCCCCGGCCTGATCGTCCGGCGGATAGTGGAAGATCCGGAACAGGATCGTCGGGTCGGCGGTGTACGAGGTCGCGAAGTAGTCCCCGGGCAGCCCCAGGCTCAGCGCGACGCCGCGCAGCACGGTCTGCGCGACGCCGGTGAGCCGGTCCAGGTATTCCAGGACCGCGGGCCGCAGGTCGGGCACCTGCCGGGGGAAGAGGTTGGCGCCGTGCAGCGGCAGCCCGGCGCGCACCTGCGGGGCGTCGGGCCCCAGCTCGGTGCCGAAGTAGACGCCCTCCTTGCGGTCCGGGACGCCGGAGGTCAGTTCGGCGCCGACCGGGAAGAACCCGCGCCAGGCCCGCCCGCCGCGGGCCATCGCGATCTCCAGCTTGTCCGGCTCGGGCAGCGCGAAGAAGGCGCGGGCGGCGGCGTCGAGCCGGTCGATCAGCTCGGCCGGCACGCCGTGGCCGGTCACGTAGAAGAAGCCGCTGCGGCGGCAGGCCGCCTCGATCTGGGGTGCGGCAACGGCGGGGTCGGAGATGTCGATGACCGGCAGCGCGTCCATGCGACGGAGACTAACTGTCAACCAACGTTGACACCCGATTGGCTGTCAACTACGGTTGACACATGACGGAAGCAGGCGATCTCGCGGACGCCGCGGCCAGCCCCGATCCCCGGATCGGCCTGCGGGCGGCGGTCGCGCTGCGCCGCCTCGCCGACGCACTCGAGAACCTCCAGGTCGACAACGCGCGCCGGCAGGGCTGGTCGTGGCAGGAGATCGCCGACGCCCTCGACGTGTCGCGCCAGGCGGTGCACAAGAAGCACGCCGACCGGACCCCAGTGATTGGAGAGCAGTGATGTTCGAGCGGTTCACCACCCGGGCCCGCACCGTGGTCCACACCGCAAACGAGGAGGCCGACGCCCTCGGCCACCGCACGGTCGGCACCGAGCACCTGGTGCTGGCGATGTTCAGTGCCGGCGGGATCGCCGCCGACGTGCTGCGCGCCTGCGGCATCGAGGCCGGGGAACTCCGCGCGACGCTCGCCGCCGGCGACGACGCGGCCGCGCTGCGCTCCATCGGCATCGACCTGGACGCGGTGCGCGAGAGCGTCGAGCAGACGTTCGGGCCGGGCGCCCTGGAGCGGGCCGAGCCACCCCGCCGCGGCGGGTTCCTGTTCCGCCGCACCAAGCTGTCCAACCGGTTCGGCAACGACGCGAAGAAGGCCCTGGAGCTGTCGCTGCGGGTGGCGCTGTCGATGAAGCACAACTACATCGGCACCGAGCACCTCCTGCTGGGCGTCCTGCGCGACGAGCGCGGCACCGGCGGGCGGCTGCTGCGCGAGCAGGGCATGACCTACGACCGCACCATGGAGCTGGTCAAGGCCGCGCTGCGCAACGTCGCCTGATTCCTGTCGCACCCCTGTGCTTGAGTGTCGGCATGGAGCGGACACTGACCTGGCGGGACCTCAATCGCGCGCTGCTGGCCCGGCAGTCCCTCATCGCCCGGGTGCCGGATGATCCCGCCACGGTCCTGGAGCGGATGGCCGGGCTGCAGGCGCAGTACGCGCCCTCCATGTACATCGGGCTGTGGACCCGGATCGAGGGCTTCGAGCGGGAGTCGCTGACCCGGCTCCTGGAGGCCCGCGAGGTCGTCCAGGCCACCATCCTGCGGGCCACCATCCATCTCGTGTCCCGGGCGGACTTCTGGCCGTTCCTGATCGCGATCCGGGACGCCCGGCGCGACTGGTATCACCGCGTCGACCGCAACGACATCAGCCCCGCCGAGCTGAGCGAGGCCGCCGCCGGCCTGCGCGCGCTCCTGCTGCAACGGCCGGTCCGGCGGGCCGAGATCGACCAGGTCTTCGGCGCGGCCGTCCGCGGCGGCATCGGCATGTATCTCGACATGGTCCGCGTGCCGCCGTCCGGCACGTGGGCCCGCCGCCGCGCCGACCTCTTCGGCCTGGCGGAGGACTGGGTCGGCGCGCCGGACGTCACCGTCGAGGCCGCCCGCGAGCTGCTCGTGCGCCGCTACCTCGGCGGGTTCGGGCCGGCCCACCGCTCCGAGATCGCCGACTGGGCCGGCCTGAGCGTCACCGACATCGCCAAGGTGCTGTCCACGATGGAGCTGCGCCGCTTCCGCGACGAACGCGGGCGGGAGCTCGTCGACCTGCCGGACCAGCCGCTGCCCGACCCGCAGACCCCGGCGCCGGTGCGGTTCCTGCCGACCTACGACGCGACCCTCCTGGTGCACGCCCGGCGGACCCTGATCCTGCCCGAGGAGCACCGCACGAAGGTGTTCCACATGCGGATGCCGCAGTCGATCGGCACGTTCCTCGTCGACGGCCAGGTCGCCGGCACCTGGACGGTGAGCAAGGCCGGCGTCGTGTCCTGGGAGCCGTTCGCGGCACTGCCGGCGTCGGTGCGCCGTCAGGTCGACGCGGAGGCCGGCGCGCTGACCGAGTTCCATTCGACGTCGTAGTCGTGCATCCAGGCACCGCCCTTCTCGGCGAACCGCTTGAAGAAGAACGGCATCATGACGTCGCGCACCCGGGCCGCGACGGGCCCGGCGACCTTCGCGTCCCGGTTCGCACCGGCGACCTTCAGCATCTGGTCGGTGCGGGGGCGGCGCAGCTCCTCGTAGCGCTGCAGCGCGCCCGCGGGGTCGTCCCGCAGACACCTGGCGAGGACCACGGCGTCCTCGACGGCGAGGTTGGCGCCCTGGCCGGCGCCCATCGGGTGGGCGGCGTCGCCGAGCAGGACCAGGCCGTCGCGGTGCCAGCGCGGCACGCCACCCGGCATCGCCTGCATCACGGTGCGCGGATGCCACTGCCCGGTCCGCCGGATCAGCTCGACCGCCGGCCCGCGGTCCCCGGCGAACAGCGCGGCGAGCTCGTCCGGCCCGGGCGTCTGCGCGGGCGGCCGCTCCGCGGGCACCTGGGCGGCCCAGAGGGTGCCCTCGGCCGTCGGGGCGCACACCATCGTGGCCTTCGCGCCGAACATGAGGTGGAACGCGCCGGGCGCCACCTCATGTGCCGAGCGCCCGCCGACGGTCCACAGCCCCGCGTACCTTGCGACCGGCGCCGCCGGGTCGATGACGCCGCGCAACCGTGAGTGGATGCCGTCGGCGCCGACGATCAGGTCGGCGGTCGCGCTGCCCCCGTCGGCGAACGTGGCCGTGCGGCCGGCACCCACGTCGGCGAGGCGGCGCCCGGTGACGACGGTCGCGCCCGCCTCCTGCGCCAGGTCGCGCAGCGTCTCGACCAGGTGCCCGCGCATGAGGGTGACCCGCCCCCGGCGCGCCTCGCCGAGCTGCTTGCCCCGGCCGCTCCAGAGCCGCAGCAGCGGCAGCTCGGTGCCGCGGGCGGCGACGGCGTCCCGGCACCCGATCGCGTCGAGGGCCCGCAGCCCGTTCTCGCCGAGGCTCACGAACGACCCGACGTCCCCGGCCGGGTCCGGATACGCCTCGTACACCGTCACGTCCCAGCCGATCCGCCGCAGCGCAATCGCCGCGACCGGCCCCGCGACCCCACCACCGATGACCATGGCTTCCATGCCCGTACCCCCTCGCTTTTACTGAATCACAATTCGGTGAATTGCGATTCAGTTTTACGGGCTGCTACCGTCGGGCGTCAAGAGCTGGGGCGGGACAAGGTTGTGATGGCGATGGCGACGCGCAAGGAGAAGGCGGCCCAGACCTCCGCCGCCCTCAAGGACGCGGCCCGCCACCTGTTCGCCACCCGCGGCTACCTCAACACCAAGATCAGTGACATCACGGCGGAGGCCGGTCGCGCGGTCGGCTCGTTCTACGACCACTTCGCGAGCAAGGAGGAGCTGCTGCAGGCCCTCTTCGCGGACATGCAGGACACCGCCGACGAGGCGCTGCCCGATCACGACCCGGACCACGACCTGTCCGACGAGGCGCAGCTGCGCTTCCACGTCGCCGCCGCCTGGCACACGTTCCGGACCCACCTGCCGGTGATGGTCGCGCTCTTCCAGTCCTCGATGCTGGAGGCGCCGTTCAGCGGCCAGGCCCGCGCGCGGCTCGCCGAGGACACCGACATGCTCCGGCAGCACCTGGAGTTCCTGGAGGCCCGCGGGCACCGGCTGCCGGGCCGGCCGGCCGTCGTCGCCGACGCGATGGGGGCGATGCTGGCGATGTTCGCCTATGCGCACCTGACCGCGCCGGAGCCGCGCCTGCCCGACGACGAGGCCATCGACACCCTGACCGCCCTGCTCCTGCGCGGCCTGCAGGGCTGACGGTCGTTGCGCTGTGATCCGGAAGACCTTGGGTGCCCTGGGGTGCACAAGGTCTTCCGGATCATGAGAAGGGGCTACTCAGCGCGGTCCTGCATCTCCCACAGGTGGTCCAGGACGTGCCAGGCATACCGGCGCGCCGCATACCGGGACGTCCAGCCGTTGTCGACCAGCGGCCCGCCGTCGTGCGGCCGGCCGAGGACGGCGAGGACCTCGTCGTGCACGGCGGTGATCGCCGCGGTGTCGTCGATCGCCGGGGCGGGCAGCTTGAACCCGATCTTGCGGCCGTAGCCGGCCTCGGCGCCGTAGACGTGGTCGATCATCTTGTCGCGGTCCCGGCCGCCGCCGCGCGGACCCTTGCGCAGCGCCGCGGGCGCGGTCGCGGCGAACCCGGCGAACGCCTCCCACGCGGCGGTGAGCAGCTTCCTCTGCCGGTCGGCGACGGCCTTCGTCACGGCGCGGTTGTCGGCGTCCGGGTGGGCGTCGGGGACGCCGAACTGGGTGGAGGCGGTCCCCGGGACGCGTTCGACGACCTTGAACGTGGGCGCGGCGGGGAAGCTGTATCCGGCGGCGGCCGCGATCGGCGCGAACCGCGCTCCGTAGTCGGCGAGGGCGGCGAGCGCGTCGTCCTCGGACTTCGCGAAGCGGCCCCAGCCCGGCCAGTCCAGGCTGGCCGCGAACACCTTCTTGTCCGTCACCTCGAGATACACGTCGGCCATGACTGTGACCTTAGGCCGCTTTCCTCGGCGTCGCAGAGGTGCTTGCATACCATGGGTCACATGCCTGAGCTTGTGAGTTATCTTCGTGAAGCACTCCTCGCCGGCGATGTCGAGACCACCCGGGACTCCAACCATGGCAACGCCGCGGCGTTCGCCGAGGGCGACGAGGGTTACCTGTTCGGCCTGGCACCGCTGAAGACGTGGACACTGGCGCAGGTGCTGGGTGTGATGGCGGAGCGGGTCGGCATCGACCCGGATCCGGAGCGGTCGACGGGCACCGACGTGATCGACCCGTACAAGACCGTGGCGGCCCTCGATCGGATGCGGGACCGGCTGCGGGTCGCGGCGCGGCGACGGGAGCGGGTCCTGGTGGCCTCCGGTCACCCGGCCGGGATCGTCGAGGTGCACCTCGCGGTCGTCGCGGCGTTGCGGGCGGCCGGGTGCGAGATCCTGACGCCGGCGGCCGGGGTGCCGTTCGCGCGTCCGGGCCGCTACGACGGCCGGGAGTTCCCCCTCGCGCTGCGCTACGTCGGCGGTGTCGCCATGGCCGCCGAGCGGGGCATCGCGCTGTGGCACACGCACTCGCCGGACGGGACGCGGGCGATCCTCGACGAGCTCGAGGCGCAGGGCGCGGCCATGCCGGATCTGGTCTTCGCCGATCACGGGTTCGCGGGTGCGGCGGCTGCCGCGGGTCTGGACGTGGTGTCGTTCGCGGACAGCAACGACCCGGCGCTGTTCGTCGGCGAGGCCGAGGGCCGGGTCGCGGTCACGGTGCCGATCGACGACAACGTCCAGCCGCACCTGTACCAGCCGATCAGCGCATACCTCCTAGAAGGGATAGTCGCTTAGTGATATGACACGGGTGCTATGGGGCAATTTGGACCTGGCGCCTTGTGAGCCTCCCCGTCCGATGAAAGCATCGGTCGCGGCCGATATTTATCGGCTCCGATATAGGGGAGGCTCACGTGAGACTCACAAGGTCCATACTCCGTCGTGCCGTGGTCATCGCCGCCGGCACCGCGCTCGTCGCCGGCTCGGTCCTCACGCCGTCGCCGGCCCAGGCCGCGCCGATCGGCAGCACCGACGCACTCGTCGAGCAGCTCGGGCTCGCCACCGCCGGCTCCTACTGGGACGCCCAGCTCGGCCGGATGGTCGTCACCGTCACCGACGCGAACACCGCCAAGAGCGTCGAGTCGACCGGTGCCGTCGCCCGCAAGGTCAAGCACAGCGGCGCCGAACTGGCCCGCATCACCTCGACGCTGGACGCGAAGGTCTCCGTCCCGGGCACCGCCTGGGCCGTCGACCCGGTGCTCAACCAGGTGGTCGTCTCCATCGACCCGACGGTCGCGCCCGAGCACGTCAAGACCATCGAGGCGACCGTCGCGGCGCTCGGCAGCGGCGCCCGGATCGAGCGGCTCGCCGGTGCGCTGCAGCCGACCATCTCCGGCGGCCAGGCGATCTACGCCGGCGGCTCCCGCTGCTCGCTCGGCTTCAACGTGGTCAGCGGCAGCACGTACTACTTCCTGACCGCCGGGCACTGCACCAACATCGGCGCGACGTGGACGACCAGCAGCGGCTCGGTCCTCGGCACCCGGACCGGCACGAGCTTCCCCGGCAACGACTACGGCATCGTGCGCTACGCCGCCGGCGTCGCGCACCCCGGCAACGTGTCGCTGTACAACGGCTCGTTCCAGGACATCACCGGCGCGGCCAACGCGACCGTCGGGCAGTCGGTGCGCCGCAGCGGCTCCACCACCGGCGTGCACAGCGGCTCGGTCACGCAGACCGGCGCGACCGTCACCTACTCGCAGGGCCGGGTCACCGGCCTGATCCGCACCACCGTCTGCGCCGAGCCCGGTGACAGCGGCGGCTCGCTCTTCGCCGGCTCCACGGCGCTGGGCCTGACCTCCGGCGGCAGCGGCAACTGCAGCAGCGGCGGCGTCACGTACTTCCAGCCGGTCACCGAGGCGCTCAGCGTCTACGGCGTCAGCGTGTACTGACCCCCAGCACCCCCGAACGCCACTGTGCCACCCTTCGATCGAGGGTGGCACAGTGGTGCGCATGCGGGTGGGGATCCTGGGGCCGTTGACGGTCGCCGTCGACGGGCGGCCCGTCGAGGTCACCGGCGCCCGGCTGCGCACCCTGCTGATCCGGCTCGCCTGCGAACCCGGCCGGCTGGTCCCCGTGGAGCGGCTCGCCGAGGCCCTGTGGCCGGACGCCACCCCCACCGACCCGGCGAACGCCGTGCAGTCCCTCGTCTCGCGGCTGCGCAAGACCCTCGACGGGCACCCGGCACTGGAGTCCGGCGCCGGCGGGTACCGCCTCGGCGTCGCCCCCGACGACGTCGACGCGCACCGCTTCGAGCGGCTCGCCGGCGAGGGCCGGCGGGCGCTGCGCGACGGCGACCCGGCCCGCGCCGCGGCCCTGCTGACCGAGGCCCTGGACCTGTGGCGCGGCACCCCGGACGTCGACGACGCCCTGGCGGCCCGCTGGGAGGAGCTGCGGCTCGGCGCCGTCGAGGACCACGTCGAGGCCGTCGGCCCGCGCGCTCCCGGCCTGGTGGCCCGGCTGCGGGAGCTCACCGCCGCGCACCCGCTGCGCGAGCGGCTCGCCGCGCATCTGGTCATGGCGCTGCACGCCGAGGGCCGGCGGGCCGAGGCCCTCGCCGCGTTCGAGGAGTGCCGGCACCGGCTCGCCGAGGAGCTCGGCGTCGACCCGTCGCCGCAGCTGCGCCAAGCGCACCTGCTGGCACTCACCGACCTGGCAACCACCGGCCGGCCCTGGGGGAACCTGCGCATCCCGCTGACGAGTTTCGTCGGCCGCGACGACGACGTCGACCGCCTCGCCACGCAGGTCCTGGACGGCCGCCTGGTCACCCTCGTCGGGCCGGGCGGCGCCGGCAAGACCCGGCTCGCCACGACCGTCGCCGCCCGTGACCCGCACGCGGCCTGGCTGGTCGAGCTCGCCCCGGTCATCGAGGCCGCCGACGTGCCCGCCGCCGTCCTGCGCGCACTGGACGCCGGCGGTCAGCTCGAGACGCCGCCCGGGATCCGCCGCCTCGACGTCACCGGCCGCCTCGCCGAGATCCTCGCCCCCGCCGACGCGCTGCTCGTCCTCGACAACTGCGAGCACGTCGTCGAGGCCGCCGCGAAACTCAGCGAGGACCTGCTGGGCCGCTGCCCGAAGCTGCGCATCCTGGCCACCAGCCGCGAGCCGCTCGGCATCCTCGGCGAGCGCCTGTTCCCGGTCGGGCCCCTGGCGCCGGAGCCGGCGGTCCAGCTGCTGCGGGACCGGGCCGAGGCGGTGCGACCCGGGTTCCAGGTCACCCCGGCCACCGCGGCGGAGATCTGCCGCCGCCTCGACGGGCTGCCCCTGGCCATCGAACTGGCCGCGGCCAGGCTGCGCTCGTTCACCGCCGAGCAGCTCGTGGACCGCCTCGACGACCGGTTCCGCCTGCTCACCGGTGGCAGCCGCACCGCCCTGCCCCGGCACCGGACCCTGCACGCGGTCGTCGCCTGGAGCTGGGACCTGCTCGAGCCGCCGGAGCGTGACTTCGGCGCGGCGATCGCGGTGTTCCCGGGCACCTTCGACGCCGACGCGGCAGCGGCGGTGGCCGGTGTGCGGGACGTCGAACCGCTCCTCGACCTGCTGGTCGACCGTTCGCTGCTGCAGGTGGTCGCCGGGGACACCGTCCGGTACCGGATGCTGGAGACGATCCGCGAGTTCGCGCTGGAGGAACTCGTCCGCGCCGGCCGGGTCGAGCGGGTCAGGTCCGGGCACGCGGCGCACTTCCTGGCCCTCGTCGAGCGGGCCGAGCCGCACCTGCGCACCGGCGCGCAGGTCGAATGGCTGGCCCGCCTGCGCCCCGAGCGGGCGAACCTGCACGCCGCGGTCGCGCACGCCTGCGACACCGGCGACACCGTGACCGCGTTCCGGCTCGGGGCCGCGTCCGCGTGGTTCTGGACGTTCGAGGACAACCACGCGGAGGCCGCCGGCCTGCTCGGGCGGATCCTGGCGGTCCCCGGTGACGTGCCGCTGGACGTGCGCACGGTCGTCATGGCCGTCTACGTGATCAACAGCGGCTTCGCCGGCGACTTCCAGTTCGCCGAGGGGATGCTCGAGGACGTCCTCGCCCTCGCCGCCCGGGTGCCGCCGGGCACCGGCCACCCGTTCGTCGCGCTGGTCGAACCGGTCGTGATGATGTTCCGCGACGACAGCGCCAACGGCGCCACCGCGATCGAGCGCCGCCTTGCCGAGCCGCTCGAGCCGTGGTCGCGGGGGATGCTGCTGGCGATCCTCGGCTACCTGCGGGAGAACGACGGCGACCTGGCGGGCATGCTGCAGGCCCAGGAGGCGGCCGCGGCCGCGTTCCGGGAGGTCGGCGAGCGGTGGGGGCTGTCGATGACGCTCGCCTCGATCGCCGACGCGCGGGCCCGCCGCGGTGACTTCACCGCTGCCACCGCGCTGTTCGCCGAGTCGATCGACCTGTACCACCAGCTGGGGGTCCGCACCAACGACGCGTACCAGCGGATCCGCCTGGCGGCCCTGCGCCGCCACACCGACGGCCCCGAGGCCGCCCGCGCCGAGCTGCGCCGCTTCGCCGAGGACCCGGCCTCGCTGCCGCGGGACGTGTCTCACGCGATGCTGGAGCTCGGCCAGCTGGCCCGGCACGCCGGCGACCTCGACGAGGCGGAGCGCTGCTACCTGGAGGCGTGGCGGCGGCAGGCCGAGACGCCGCTCGTCGCGCCGCAGTACCGGGCGATCGTGCAGGTCGGCATGGCGCAGCTGGACCTGCGGCGGGGCGACGCCGAGGCGGCCCGGGGGCGGCTGATCCAGGCGCTGGAGCTGGCCCTGCCGGTGCGGGACATGCCGGTCGTGGCGCAGGTCGCGATCGGCTCGGCGGCGCTCGCGGCGGCCGCCGGTGCGCCGGTGACCGCCGCGGAGATCCTCGGCGTGGCCCGGCAGCTCGCCGGGGGAGACGACCGGTCCAACTCGGACCTGCTCGCGCAGTCCGCGGCGCTGCGTGACACCCTCGGCGCCGCCGCCTTCGACGACGCCGTGCGCCGCGGCGCGGCCCTGGACCGCGCCGCGGCGATGTCGCTCATCCAGCCGTAGCGGCTCAGGTCTTGCGGCGGTACGCCCGGACGGCGAGCGGCGCGAAGACCGCAAGGATGCCCACGGACCACAGCAGGGTCTTCACCACCGCGTCGAGCACCGGCCCGCCGACCATCAACCCGCGCGCGGCCTGCATCGCGTCGGCGACCGGGTTGACCTTCACCCACGCCTGCAGCCAGCCCGGCAGCGTGTCCGTCGGGACGAGCACGTTGGTGCCGAACGTCAACGGGAACATGATCACGAAGCCGAGGCCCTGCACCGCGCCGGGCTCCCGGACGACCATGCCCAGCAGCACGAACATCCAGCTGAAGCTGAACGCCATGAACATCACCAGCAGGCACGCCGCGAGCACGGCCAGGGGGTTCGTGCCGAAGCGGAACCCCAGGACGTACCCGAAGCCGAGCATCACCACGATCGCCACCACGAAGCGGATCATGTCGCCGAGCACCCCGCCGATGAGCGGCGCGGACCGGCCGATCGGCAGGCTGCGGAACCGGTCGAAGACGCCCGTCTTGATGTCGGTGTTGAGGCTGACCCCGGTCGGCGCCGACGCGAACAGCACGTTCTGCACCAGCAGCGCCGGCAGCAGGAACTGCAGGTAGTCGTGCCGGGAGCCGGCGATGGCGCCGCCCAGCAGATACACGAACAGCACGATGAAGATGATCGGCTGCAGCGTCACGTCCAGCAGCTGCTCCGGGGTGCGCATGGTCTTGATGAGGCTGCGCCTGGCCATCACCAGGCTGTGCCTGACCAGGCCGAACGGCCGGCCCGGCACCGCCGCGATGATCGGCGTCTCCTTGGTGATCGTGGTCACGCCGCCACCTCCTGCTTCTTCTCGGTGCCGCGGGTCAGGGTGAAGAAGACCTCGTCGAGGCTCGGCAGGTGCAGCGACAGCTCGATGACGTCGATGCCGGCCTGCTCCAGCTGCCGGATCACGGTGCCGAGCACCTTCGCGTCGTCGACCGGCACCGAGAGCACCCCGCGACCGCGGGACTCGACCTGGCCCTTGGTGGTGCCGGCCAGGATCACCGAGACGGCGTCCAGGTGCGCCGGGTCGGCCGGCCGCACGCTGATCGTCTGGCCGCCGACGATGTGCTTGAGCTGTGCCGGCGTGCCGTGCGCGATCACCTTGCCGTGGTCGATCACGGAGATCTTGTCGGCGAGCGCGTCGGCCTCCTCCAGGTACTGCGTGGTGAGCAGGACCGTGGTGCCCTCCCGCACCTGGGCCCGGACCATGTTCCAGACGTCCTCGCGTTTCGCGGGGTCCAGGCCGGTGGTCGGCTCGTCGAGGTAGACGATGGCGGGCCGCCCGACCAGGCTCGCGGCCAGGTCGAGGCGCCGCCGCATGCCGCCGGAGTAGGTCTTGACCGGCCGGTCGGCGGCCTCGCTGAGGTCGAAGTCGGCGAGCAGCCCCGCCGCCCGCGACTTCGCCTCGCCGCGGCGCAGGTCCAGCAGCTGGCCGATGAGGACCAGGTTCTCGGTGCCGGTCAGGTCCTCGTCCACGGAGGCGAACTGCCCGGTCAGCCCGCTGATGCGGCGGACCGCGGCGGGATGCTTGACGACGTCGTACCCGCCGACGACCGCGGTGCCCGCGTCGGGGCGCAGCAGGGTGGCGAGGATGCGCACGGCGGTCGTCTTGCCGGCGCCGTTCGGTCCGAGGACCCCGAGCACGGTGCCGGGCTCGGCGGCGAGGTCCACGCCCGCCAGGGCGGTGGTCCTGCCGAACCGCTTGACCAGGCCGGTGGCCTGGAAAGCGAAGCTCATGGTGCGTTCCCCCTTTGATCTGTCCTTCGTCAGGGTGGCGCACGCCGCTGTCATTTCACGCACATCCGCCTGTCCTCATCGCACACGGCGGCCGGGTGTGATAGTAATTCCTACTAAGTAGATGCGAATACTGGAGAATCTGCGATGACTGTTGCAACCCGGACGGACCTGCTCTCCGTCGCCCGCTGGCACGCCTCGGACCCCGCGGCCTGGCCGTTCGAGCCCCGCTTCAACCCGCGGACCCGCTGGTACGGCAAGCTGCACACCGCCGACGACCACGAGGTCTGGCTGCTCACCTGGCTCCCGGGCCAGGCCACCGACCTGCACGACCACGGCGGCTCGGCCGGCGCGTTCACCGTCGTGTCCGGCGAGATCGTCGAGCAGACCGTGCACGACGGGTCACTGCGCAACACCACGATGGCCGAGGGCAGCGCCCGCCGCTTCGGCGCGCACCACGTGCACCGCGTCGTCAACGCCGGCACCCGCCCCGCCATCACCGTGCACGTGTACGGTCCCGCACTCACCGTCATGACCCGCTACCGTCTGCACGAGGGACGCCTCACCGTGGAGTCCATTCAGCAGGCAGGAGCCGACTGGTGACAGGTCGCTCGATCGACGACATCCTCGCGGACGCCCGGGCCCGCCTGGTCCGGCTGACGCCCGGCGAGGTGCCCGCCGACGCGGTGCTCGTCGACATCCGGCCGGCCGCGCAACGCGCGGCGGAGGGCGAGATCCCGGGCGCGCTGATCGTGGAGCGCAACGTCCTGGAGTGGCGGTTCGACCCGCGCAGCGACGCCCGGCTGCCCATCGCCGACCGCTACGACCTGCCCGTCGTCGTCTTCTGTTCCGAGGGCTACACGTCCTCCCTCGCCGCCGCCGCGCTGCAGGACCTCGGCCTGCACCGGGCCACCGACCTGGCCGGCGGCTTCCAGGCCTGGAAGCGGGCCGGACTGCCGGTCGCCGGAAGTGTCAAACTGGACGCGTGAAGCTGAAGCTCGACCTCCACGACATCTTCAACCGCAACGGCGACATCGACCGTGCGCTGAAGGGGATCATCAACGAGGCCGTGGCGAAACGCGCCACCCTCGTGGAGATCATCCCGGGGAAGGGGTCGGGAGCGCTCAAGAAGCGCGTCCTGCGGTTCCTGGACCAGCGTGAGATCAAGGCGCTCTACCACCGGGTCGAGAAGGACTCCGACAACTTCGGCCGCCTGTTCGTGCACTTCCGCTGGAACGAGTCCACCGGCCGCGGCCGCCGCTAGACCTTGATGTCCAGTGCGACCACGTTCGTCCCGTCCGCGCGGGTGCTCTCACCGGTGCGGACCTGCACCGTGGCGCCATCTGGGCTGTTCAAGCCGATGCCGTAGCTGACGTAGCCCTCGTAGTCGCCGACCTGCTCGTAGCCCCGCACCCGGCGGTAGCCGACGGCGCGCGGGCCCGTGCCGGCCTCGCTGCGGGCCGGGGTGAACACGATGCTCAGGAACGTCGCGCCGGGCAGCGTGACGGGGTCTCCGGAGCCGTCCCGCGTCACCTGCGGCACGATCTGGAAGGTGTACGAGGGCAGCGGCCCCCGGAACGCGAACGTGACCCGCTCGTAGCCGTCATCGGCATGATCACCGGCGCGCACCTCGACCAGGACCGGCACCGGGGGGACGGCGGGGTCGTGCGGGACGCTGACCTTCTGCGTGGGAACGGTCCAGCCCGGGGCTGTCGCCGTACCAGATGCGCTTGTGCTTGTGCTTGTTGCCGCCGGGGCGGATGTCGCCGTTTGGGGCTGGCTCCCCGAGGAGACCGGGGCGCAGCCGGCGAGCAGGACGACCGGGACGAGCAGCGACAGACGGGTCATGGAACATCGACGCGCGTGCCGGCCTTTCGGTTGTCCTCAGAACCCTTTCCGGTTGTCCTGAGAACCCTTTTCGGTTGTCTTCAGAACGCGTCGGCTGCGTCGGCGAGGGAGCAGACCGACACCAGGCGCAGCACCGTCCAGTCCGCGTCCGTCCAGTCGATGCTGTCCGGGGTCGGCAGCGGCCGGCCGTGCCGCTGGTGGACGGCGATGACGCTGCGGGCGTACCCGGCGAGGGAGATCGAGTCGATCGCCTTCCCGGCCGCGGTGATGCTCTGCCGGACCGCGGCGGCGTGCTGGTCGACCTTCGCCAGCAGGAACGGCTGCGCGAGGGCCTCGACCAGGCCGTCGACGCCGACCATGGCCATGACCTGGTCCAGGTAGAACCGGGCGTCGAGCTCGGCGGTGGCGAGGTAGCTCGCGTCGAAGGCGTTGACGGACTGGGTGGCGGGGGTGCGTTCGTTGCTCATGTCCGATGACGCTAGGCAGTCCGGGGGGTTGTGGAACCCCCAACAACCATCCGGCACCCGTTCATGACCCACTGCACTCCGTCCGGGCGACAAACCCTTGCTTTTCTCCTGGTTTCGTTCCTGGTGGGGCTGAACGTTTCTGTCGGTGGTGCCGTGCAGAATGTGGGCACCCCACAGGAGGCACACCTTGTCCGACCGAAGCTTCGCCGCACCGCCGCGGCGACCCCTCGCGGCCCTTGCGGCACTCGCGGCCCTCGCCGTGCTCGCGTTCCTCGGCGTCTACGACGTGCAGCCGCCGGCGCCGCGCCCCGCCTCGGCGCCCGCCGGTGACTTCTCCGCCGCCCGCGCGTTCACCCACGTCGAGCGGATCGGCCAGGAGGTCCACGTCACCGGCAGCCCCGCCGCCGACCGGGTCCGCGAGCACATCACGGCCACCCTCACCGGCTACGGGCTGCGGCCCGAGGTCCAGGACACCGTCGGGGTCAACGCGGGCAAGTTCGGCGACGGCGGCATGGCCCACGTCCGCAACGTCGTCGCCGTCCTGCCCGGTTCCGCCTCCACCGGCCAGGTCGTCCTGATGGCGCACTACGACTCCGTCCAGGTCAGCTACGGCGCCAACGACGACGGCGCCGGCACCAGCACCCTGCTCGAGGTCGCCCGTGCCCTGACCACCGGTGCGAAACCCCGCAACGACATCGTGTTCCTGTTCACCGACGCCGAGGAGGCCTGCCTCTGCGGCGCCGAGGCGTTCGTCAGCCGGCACCCCCTCGGCCAGAAACCGTCCGTCGTGCTCAACTTCGAGGCCCGCGGCAGCAGCGGCCCCGCCGTCATGTTCCAGACGTCCGTCGGCAACGCCGACCTCATCGACGTCTATGCCCGCACCCCGCACCCCGTCGGCACCAGCCTCGCCGTCGAGGTCTACCGGCTGCTGTCCAACGACACCGACTTCACCCCGTTCCTCGCGCAGCCCCGCTTCACCGGCCTCAACACCGCCTACATCGACGGGTCCAGCGTCTACCACAGCCCGTTCGACCGGCCCTCAACGATGGACCGGGCCAGCCTGCAGCACCACGGCGACAACGCCCTCGCCCTCGCCCGCGAGTTCGGCGGCGCCGACCTCCCGCCGCTGCTGCGCCCCGCCTCCGGCGACGCCGTCTACTTCCCGTTCGCCGGCTTCCTGCTGCGCTACCCGTCCGCGCTCACCTGGCCGATCGCCGCCCTCGCCCTGCTCGCCGTCGCCGCCCTGGTGTTCCTGGCCCGCCGCCGCGGCCTGACTTCCGTCCCGCGCACCCTCGCCGGCGTCGGCCTGGCCCTCGTGCCGCTCATCGCCGTCGCCGTCGCCGCCCAGCTGCTGTGGGCGCTGCTGGTCGCGGTGCGCCCCGGTTACGGTGAGTTGCTCGACCCGGCCCGGCCCACCTGGTTCCGCTTCGGCGTCGTCGCCCTCACCGCCGCCGTCCTGCTCGCCTGGTATGCCCTGACCCGCCGCCGGCTCGGCCCGGTCTCGCTCGCCACCGGCGCCCTGGGCCTCCTCGCGGTCCTCGGCCTGCTCTTCGCCGCCGCCATCCCCGGCGGTTCCTATCTCGTCGCGCTGCCCGCCCTGGCCGGCGCCTTGGCCGGCATCGCCGCGCTCTACGTGCCGCGCCCCTGGCTCGCGACCGCCGTCCTCACCGCCGGGGCCGGCGTCGCCGTGCTGATCCTCGCCCCGACCGTCGCCCTGTTCTTCCCCGCCCTGGGCCTCGCCACCGGCGCCGCCCCCGCCCTGTTCGCCGCGCTGCTCGGCCTCGCCGCTCTGCCCGTGCTCGAGCCCCTGTTCCGGCCCGCCTCGGCCACCCGGCACCGGCCGCTCGGCGCCGCCCCCGCCGCCGCGGCCCTCGCGGTCGCACTGGCCTGCACCACCACCGGCATGGTCGTCGACCGCTGGGACGCCGGGCACCCCGAGCCGACCCACCTCATGTATGCCCTGGACCGCGACACCAACACCGCCGAATGGGTCAGCCTCGAGCAGTCGCCGGGCGCCTGGACCTCGCGGTACGTCCACAACCACCAGGCCCTCGACCGCCTCTTCCCGGTCCTGCCCGCCGGCAAGCTGTCCGTCGGCCCCGCGGCGGCGGCTTCCCTGCCCGCCCCGACGGTGACCGTCCTGTCCGACACCACCGCCGGCGACCGCCGCACCGTCCGCTTCCGCCTCGCCTCGCAGCGCCCGGTCCGCTTCGTCTCGTTCTACGGCGAGGTCGGCTCGCACCGCGTCCAGCAGGCCACCGTCGAAGGCCGCGACGCCGTGCCGTTCCTCACCGGCCAGGACCGCTTCGGCGTCGTCTTCCACGGCCCACCCACCGACGGCATCGAGGTCACCCTGGTCCTGGAGGGCACCGGGCCGTTGCAGCTCCGGCTGGTGGACGGCAGCGACGGGCTGGAGGGGTTGCCGGGCTTTGTTCCGCGTCCTTCCACGGTGGGGGTGTTCGGCAGCCACTCCAGTGAGCTGGCGGCTGTGGCGGTTACCGCGACGGTCTGAGCTGCCTTTTCCGGGTCTTCCTGGCGCCGGCCGGTTCGTGGTTTGGCTGGCCGGCGCTGTGGTCGCCCGTTCCTGGCCGCTGGTTGCGGTCCGCGGTTCTGGTCAGCATGACCTTCAAATATTCGCCCGAACGTTGCGGGGACTTGATGGCACCGCCCGGCCTTCGGCCGTGCGACAGGGTGGCGTGGTCCCGGTCCGTGCCGTCTTGCGGTGATGCCAAGCCAGGTCCGCACTCACATGGTCCAGCGCCGTCGAGGTCGTCATTCGGTGGTGCCACACCGCCGCCGGTCACAAAAGCCGCAATCTCCCCGCCCCGCCCACGCCGGACCCGACGTTCGAACTACCTGGTGGATCAGTGGTCGCCGGCGACCACCAATCCACCAGGTAGTGCAAGACTGCCGCTCCGGACCCGCAGAACAACCCGGTGCATCCTCGCTACCCGGTGGATCGCTGTTGTCCCACGGGGGGTAATCCACCGGGTAGTTCAAGATTCCTGTTCGGGAGCGCTGGTACCACCCAGTCCAGTGATCGATGGCTTTCGTTCTTTGGCTGCAGGCGGTGTTGTAGCACCGAATGACGACTTCGACGGTGCTGGATCATGTGAGTGCGGACCTGGCTTGGCATCACCGCGAGACGGCTGTCAGGGTGACCACGCCACCCTGTCGCACGGACGCGCCAGCGGCCGGGCGGTGCCATCAAGTCCCCGCAACGTTGGGCGAATATTTGAAGGTCTGGTCGAAAAACCCACGCAGACCGCAACGGACCCGGCAGGGGCGACCGGGCCGCGTGGTCAACCACCGCGACGTTATCCACAGGAAAAAGATCTTGCTACCGGCCGCAGACGACCGGCGCCTACCGTCGGAGGTATGGCTGCGACGATCACGGTCGACGATGTGTGGCGGGTCCGCGGGGACTGGCGGGCGATGCGGGAGGCGGCGCTGCGGCTGCGGGACGAGCGCCGGGCCACCGCCGACGCGCTGCGCAGGTCGTCCGCGGCACTGCGGCACGGGCAGGAGCTGCTCGCCGTGATCCTGGACCGGGTGGACGTGCCGATGACGTTGGACGACGACGGGCGGCTGACGTTCTACCCAGCCGACGCCGACGACCTCGCGTCGCTGCGCCGGGCCGAACTGGCAGCGCGGGAAATCCAGGCGGCCCTGCACACCATCGTCGCGTCGCACCGGGCCGCGGCCCGGTGAGCTTCGGGAGCCGGAAAGAGGCCGGGTTACCGGGCCGCCCCGTCGTGCAGGAGACGGGGCGGCCCGGTAGCTGTTACTTCGCGCCGGCCTTGTCCAGGGCGGCGACGGCACCGCGGTGCAGGGGCACCGGGTCGGTCTTGCGGACCGTCTCCAAGGTGATGCCCTTGGCGGCGGCGTTGGCCTGGGCGAGCTCTGCACGCTTCTCGATGAGGGTCTTCGTCAGCACGCAGGCGAGGTTGGCGTCCATGTCCTCGCGGACGAGCAGGACGTTGGGCACCACGATCGTCTTCACGTCCGCCGAGGTCTTGTAGATGGACGCGGGGATCGTGCCCTCCTGGTAGGCGGGGCCGAGCTTCTGCATCTCCGGCAGGAGGCTGCCGAGGTCCAGCAGCTGGACCTTGTCGCCGGTGGTGGTGAACAGGTCCGTGAGGCCGCCGGTGGGCAGGCCGCCGGAGAAGAAGAAGGCGTCGATCGTGCCGGCCTTCATCGCGTCGGTCGTCTTGCCCAGGTCGAGGCGCTGCGGCTGGATGTCGGTGTCGGGGTTCAGGCCGGCGGCGGTGAGGATGCGCTTGGCGATGACCTCGGTGCCCGAGTTCGGCGAGCCGGTCGAGATCCGCTTGCCCTTCATGCCGGCGACGGACGTGATGCCGGCGTCCTTGCGGACGACGACCTGGGTGGCGTTGTCATAGATGCGGCCCAGCGCGGTGATCTTCACCGGCTTGCCGTCGAAGGCGGCCTTGCCCTGCACGGCGTCGGTGGCGCTGTCGAACAGGGAGAACGCGACCTGGTACTGGTCCTTGTCGAGGCCCTGGATGTTGGCGACGGACGCGCTGGTCTCCGCCGCGGTCGCCTTCACCTTGTCGTTGGTGGCCTTCGTGACCTGGGTTGCGAAGGCGTTGCCGACGACGTAGTAGACGCCGGTGGTGTTGCCGGTCGCGATCGAGATACGGGTGTCGGCGGTCACCTCGCAGGTGATCGCCGCGGCGGTGTTGGTGTCCTTCGTGTTCGCGTCCTGCCGGCCCCCGCAGCCGGCCAACGCGATGAGGGTCAATGTGGCGACCAGAATCCGGGATTTCACGCGGGTTCCTCCTCCAGAGATGGGGTTGCACGAGATACCTGGACGAACACCAGCAGTGCGGCGACCAGCAGCAGCGCGACGCCGGTGACGACTGTCCAGAGGGACAGCCACAACAGGGCCAGGGCGGCGAGCCCGGCGACGACCCGGGCCACGACACCCGCCCGGCCGACGCCGAGGAGCCAGCCACCGGCGGCGACGGACAGCGCGAGGACGCCGAGCGCGGACGCGACCAGCGCGAACCCGATGTCGTCCCAGCCGCCGAAACCCAGCAGGCCCCGGCCGGCCGGGGTGACCACGAACGCGATCGGCACCAGATACGCGGGCAGGGCGTACCGCAGTGTCTGCCACATCGTCGGGAAGACCTTGCCGCCGGTGACGGCCGCGGCGGCCACGGACGCGAGCGCGGTCGGCGGGGTAGCCTCGGACAGCACCGCGAAGTAGAAGATGAACATCGCGGTCGCGGGCTCGTCGATGCCGAGGTCGAGCAGCGCCTGCCCGATGATGACCCAGCCGATGATGAACGACGCGGTCACCGGCACCGCGAGCCCGAGCAGGGTCAGCGCGATCGCGGCGAACACGGCCGTCAACGCGATCACCGCGGTGTGCCCGCTCGCCAGGGACTGCGCCCAGTCGACCATCAGCCCCGACATCTGCGGGCCGAGACCCGTCTTCGTGGTGCTGGCGGTGATGATGCCGGCGGCGACGCAGACCGCGACGACGGGGAGCACACTGCGTACACCTGCCGCCAATGATTCGACAAGACGGCGCGGTGTCAGTCGGTGCCGGCGGTCCAGGAACGACAGCAACGCGGCGAGGACCGTGGCGTAGATGACCGCGCGGGTGGCCGGCTGCTCCAGCGCCAGCAGCACGATGATCACCAGCAGCGACGCGAAGTGGTACCCGAACCGGCCCAGCAACGCCCACGGCGACCGGACCCGCAACGCCACCGGCCGCGCCCCGAACCGCCGGGCGTCGATCTCGACGGCGAGCAGGATGCCGAGGTAGTACAGCAGCGTCGGGATCGTCGCCCAGCCGAGAACCGACAGGTACGACACGTTGAGGTACTCGGCGATGATGAACGCGGCCGCGCCCAGCGTCGGCGGCGACAGGATCGCGCCGACCCCGGCCGCCGCCAGCATCCCGCCGGCCCGGTCCGCGGGGTAGCCGGCCCGGCGCAGGATCGGCCAGGTGACCGCGCCGATGCTCACCGTCGTCGCCGCGCCCGACCCGGAGACGGTGCCGAGCAGAAACCCCGACGCGACGGCCGTGCGGCCCGCGGCGGACCGCGACCGCCGGAACGCCGCCACCGACAGCTCCACGAAGAACGCCCCTGCGCCGGACGCGTCCAGCACTGCGCCGTAGATGGTGAACAGCACGATGTACGACGCGGCGACGTCCAGCGGCGTGCCGTAGAAGCCGCTCTGCGAGTTGTACAGCGCGTCGACGATCTGATCGAAGTCCAGCCCGAGGTGGGCGAGCGACCAGTGCTGCGGCAGATACCCGCCGTAGTAGTCGTAGGCGAGAAACACCCCGCACACCACCGGCAGGACCCAGCCCGTGGTCCGCCGGCAGGCTTCGATGACGAGCACGAGCAACGCCGTTCCCATGGCGACGTCGATCGGGTCCAGCTGACCCTGCCGGTCCAGGAACGCGTTGTAGCCGCCGCTGGCGAACGGGAGCAGCGGATAGGCGCACGCCACGAGGGTCGCCACGGCGAGCAGCCAGTCCACGACGGTCGGTCCGCCCGCGGTGTTCGCGGGGGTAGGGGCGCCGGTCCGCTTCCGCCGGATCTGCAGGCCGGATGGGTACACCACGAAGACGAGCGGCAGGACGCCGCTGAGGAAGACGGCGAGGTAGTATTGACCGCCCTGGGCGAGCGGGCGGAACACCTGCCACAGCACCAGCACCGCGGACGCCGCGGCGACGGCGGTGACGCCGGCCTCGACCGGGCCGCGGAGGCGCCGGCCCGGCTTCTCGTCCTCGAACTGGGCGGCGAGCTCCCGGACGCTCTCGTTCTTGAGGGTCGAGTCCACATCCTCGACGGCCGCCGCCTCGACGGTCTCGTTCTCGAGCGGCTCGTTCTCGAGCGGCTCGTTCTCGAGCGGCTCGTTCTTGGGGGTCTCGTTCGTGGAGGTCTCGGCGTCGACGGCCGCGCGGGTGGGGTCGGTGTCGGCGGTGTCCGGATCGGGGTTCCGGGCAGGGTTCGGCCCGGGGTCTGCGGCGGGCTCCACCACGCCCGGCCTGGCGTTGTCAGGTTCCGGCACGGGCGGAGAGTACAAGATTTCATGAATATTCGTAACCGTGATTGTTCAGCTTTTGGTCGCGAATCGGCAACGGTGGGTCACCAGGCATGATTTGTGGCGTGTACGAGCTCGACGTGATCGCCGCCGACAGCCTCGGGCGCTTCGTCGCCAGGTGGTACGGGCTGCCCGACCGCCCCCGCCGGGACCTGTCCGGCGCGCCGGACCTCCTGCCGGAACCCCTCGCCGAGTGGCACCGCGTCGCGGCCCGGTACTCGCTGCCGCTGAGCCGCGACCACGTGATGATCGACCCCGCCGACCTCGTCGAGTCCGGCGGCCTGGTCCGTTTCTGGGCCGGCGTCGACGACTGGTACTCGTACGCCCCCAGAGACTCCGACCACGGCCCTGGAGACTCCGACCACGCCCGCGGAGACTCCGACCACGGCCCTGGAGGTTCCGACCACGGCCCTGGAGGTTCCGACGACGGCCCTGGAGGTTCCGACCACGCCCGTGGCGCCTTCGACCCGCTCGTGATCGAGAACGACACGGTCGGCACGGGCGTGCCGTTGTCCCGGTTCCTGGTGTACGCGGCGGTGTACGAGGCGACGTACACACCGCTGCACGGCCTCGTCTACATGTCGCCGGCCCCCGACGAGCTGCGTCAGGTCCGGCTTCGCCTGCGCGAGCTGGACGACCCGCTGTGGCGCTGGCCCGACCCGGCGACCCGCTACTACGGCGACGACGACCTGCTCGGCCACCTCGGCCCCGACCGGATCGTCCTGGCCGCCCGCCACCGCGACGCCCTTGGCCGCTTCGACGGCCTCGGCCTGCCGTGGGACTGGGACACCCGGACCGTGTGAGGCTGGAACGCCAGCACCGCAACCGTGTGGGACTGGACACCCGGACCGTGTGACGGGTGGGGTGCCGGTGCCGGCTGACCGCTTGACTACACCGTAGCCCAGCACTCCAAATCGGCCCGGAATGTCCCGAACGGTTCCATCACCCTCCGTAGCAACACATGGTCACGGCACGTGTACCAGCATTGCGCACACATCCTCGTCCTCCGGGATGTTGAGGCTGGTGACGAGGTGGGTGACCATGGCGTCGAAGTCGCTGAGGTCGATGTGCTCGCCGGCGCGGCGGACGAGGTCCAGGCCACCACCGCGCCGGCGGTCGGCGCGGGCCTGGCCGCCGGTGTAGAGCAGCACCCGGTCGCCGGGCGCCAGGGTCACGGTCGTGTCGGAGTACTGCATCTCCGTCACCTCGCCGAGCGGCAGACCCAGCGGGCCGGACAGGACGGTGCCCTGGCCGGCGGCGGTGTAGCGGACCGGGGCGACCTGCCCCGCGGCGGCCCAGCGCAGCTCGCGGGTCGCGGGGGAGTAGCGGGCCACGACGAGGCAGGCGGTGTGCTCGACCTCCATCGCGCACAGCATGCCGTTGACGGCACTGAGGATGGCGCCGGGTGTCAGGTCCAGGGCCGCGTAGGCGCGCACCGCATACCGCAGCCGCGCCGCGGTCGTCATCGAGGACAGGCCGCGGTCGTCGACGTCGCCGAGGACCAGGATCGTGCCGCCGTCGGGCAGGGAGGTGGCGTCGAACCAGTCGCCGTCGACGGTGCCGACGCGGTCCGCGGAGCGGCAGTGGCCGCAGATCTCGACGCCCTCCATGTGGCCGAGTTCGGGGTCGGTCGGCAGGAGGGCCTTCTGCAGGGCCTGCGCGGCGCGGCGTTCGTCGGCGAGGCGGTGCCGTTGCGCGGCCAGGGCCTCCTCGGCGCGGCGGAGCCGGGCCTCGATCGCGCGTTCCTCGGTGACGTCCTGGACGGTGCCGCGCACGGCGGTGACGTTGCCGGTGTCGTCGAACAGGGGTTCCGCGGTGAGGCGCAGCCGCCGGCCGTTGACCCGGCCCGCGCCGCGGACCTCGGCCAGCAGGTGCTTGCCCTCCACGACGGTGCGCCGCACGGCGTCCTGCACCGCCAGGAGGTCGTCGGCGTGGACGCTGGCGGTGAGCTCGTCGACCGGGACCCGGGCGGCGTCGCGGCCGCCGTGGAAGAGCCGGATCAGCTCCGGCGAGCAGCGGGGCTCGGGGTCGCGCAGCTCCCAGCAGAACGAGCCGACCCCGGCGATCCGCTCCGCCTGCAGCAACTGGTCGTAGAGCAGGTCGGCCTCGGTGGCGATGCGCCACACCGCGAACACGCGGTCCCACAGCCGCACGGCGTGCACGGAGATGGTCTGCGCCGCCGGCACCCCGTCGGTGCGCGGGTCGGCGCGCAGCCCTTCGAGGCGGCGGGGCTGACCGTCCTGCAGCATCCGGGCGAACTCCGGCAGCAGGGTCGTGCTGCCCAGGGTCGGATACGCGGCGAGGAGCGTGGCCTCGTCCGGGTCGACCCGGGCGGCGGTGAAGACCTGCCGGGCCATGACGTTGGCGTATTCGACGCGGAAGTCGACGAGCTGGCCGTCGACGGTGACCGGGGACAACAGCGCCGCGGGGTTGTGCAGGACGTCCACGACGGTCGGCAGCCACACCTGCGCCGGGGCGGCCTGCGCGCTCTCCTCGCCCTCGACGTGGAACCAGGCGCTGGCGATCTCGTCGCCGATGAGCGTGTCGATCTGCCGGGCGACCGGTTCGAGCAGCGCCGCCACGTATCGCCGCAGCTCGTCGCCGTCGGGCAGGCCGTCGGCCCAGCTCATGATGATCGCGCCGAGGACCCGCTCGCCGGAGATCAGCGGCGACGCGAGCACGGTGTCGCCGCTGAACGGCAGCTGGTCCATCACCGGGAACCGGCGGGTGACCTCCTCGCCGCCGACGAGCCAGATCGTCTCGACCTCCTGGACGGCGACGACCAGCGGCAGCGCCGGGTCCGGGGGGATGCGCGACCAGCGGCTGCGGACCTCGCCGGGGATGCCGAACGCGCCGACGCAGCGCTGCGCCCCGTCCGGGTCGAGCAGTGTGATCATGATCGCGGTCGGCGGGGGCCACGCGGTCGGGGCGGTGCCGAGCACCTCGGCGATCTCGTCGTAGCCGCGCGTCGCTGCGATCCGCGCGCTGAGCAGCTGGTGCTGCGACTGCAGGGCCTCGACCTCGGGCGTGCGGCTCGCCCGGCGCCGTGGCTTTTCCACCTGCGGCGCCGGTACGTCGGAAGCCGGCACTGTCCGGGTCCGGCTGCGCGCCACGTGCTGCCGCAGCTCGTCATCGATGAGATTCACCACATCGGGTGCGTCCGGGTCCGGTGACGTGGTGCCGACGATCGCCGCGGCGACCTCGATCAGCTTGATGTTGGTGCGCTGCGACAACCGGACCAGCTGATCGAACCCCTGGTCCGGGCTGACCCCGAGCCGCTCCACGAGCACACCCTTGGCCTGCTCGATCACGGCGCGGTTGCGCATCGCGGTGCGGACGCCGGTGAGCTCGGCCCGCAGCTTGGCGACCAGCGCGGCGAGCGCCTCGGCCGGCTCGGCGCTGCCGCCATCGGCGGGCGCCTGCCCAGACGCCTGCCCAGCCGGCTCGGTGCCCGACCGACCAGTGCCCGACGGCTTGGCCACCATGCCCTCCACATCCTCGCTCCGTGCTGCCGCACGACCCGCGTCCGTACCTGCGTCCACCGAGCCGGTTGCGACTCGACCGTTGATGTTTACCACCATCCTGCCCGGGTAGGGGCCTTGGCAGGTCAGGGCAGTCGGCCAGGTGGAGGTGCGCACAGTGCAACAGGCATCTTCGTCGCGGGCGGGTGCGGGTTGAGGATCGCGATCGTGTCGGTGCACGCGAGCCCCCTCGCGCTCGGGGGTTCGGGCACCGGCGGCCAGCACACCCACGTCACCGCGCTCGCCGAGGCGCTCGGACGCCGCGGGCACGACGTGCGGGTCTACACCCGCCGGGACGGGGCCGCGCCCGACGACGTGGTCCGGACCGCGGACGGGTACACCGTCGAGCACGTGCCGGCCGGCCCCGCGGAGGAACTGCCCGTCGACGCGCTGCTGCCGCACGTCGGTGACTTCGGCCGGTGGCTCGCCGCGCACTGGCGCGACGACGCGGCCCGCCCCGACGTCATCCACGGCCACTTCTGGCTCAGCGGGCTGGCCGCCCTCACCGCCACCGCCGAGCACCGGATCCCGGTCGTGCAGACGTACCACGGGCTCGGCACGGTCAAGCGGCGCCTGCTCAAGGACCACGACAGCAGCCCCGAGGCCCGGGTCGGCCTGGAACGCACCCTCGGCACGATGGCCGACCGGGTCGTCGCGCAGTGCGAGGACGAGGTCACCGAGCTCGGCCGGATGGGTATCCGCCGCGCCGACACGGTGATCGTGCCGTCCGGCGTCGACGGTGAACGGTTCGCGCCCAGCGGCCCCCGCGCCGACCATCTGCGGCCCGGGATGCGCCGCATCCTCAGCGTCGGGCCGCTCCTGCCCCGCAAGGGCTTCGCCGATCTCGTCGAGGCGCTGCGCCGGGTCCCCGGTGCCGAGCTCGTCGTCGTCGGGGGACCGGCACCGGACCGGATCGACCGTGACCCGGAGGCGCGGCGGCTGATGGAGCTCGCCGACCGGTGCGGCGTCGGTGACCGGGTCCGGCTCGTCGGTGCGGTGCCGCAGCAGGACCTGCCCGGCTGGTACCGCTCCGCCGACGTCCTCGCCTGCGCGCCCTGGTACGAGCCGTTCGGCCTCACGCCCCTGGAGGCGATGTCGTGCGGGGTGCCGGTCGTCGCGTACGAGGTCGGCGGCATCGGGGAGAGCGTCATCGACAACGTGACGGGCCTGCTGGTGCCACCGCGGGACGTGCCGGCGATGGCGGGCGCGCTGCGCGGGCTGCTCGGCGACGAGGTGCGCCGGATGAGCTACGCCAGCGCCGCGATCGACCGGGTCCGCTCCCGGTACACCTGGGAACGCACCGCCGCGGACGTCGAACGGGTCTACCGGGCGGTGACCGGGGAGGGCACCACGACCGGCGACGCCGAGACCGACGCCGATGCCGACGCCGACGACGAGGCGCTCACCGACGTCACTTCGTAACCTTGTCATCACAGGGCGGCAGGCGTACGTTTGTATGACCCGCAGCATCAGCTGAACAGCTGATATCCGCGATCGTCAAACAGCCGCGATCGCCGTCGGCGGGTGCGCGCCGGACGCTCGAGACCAGGGCGTTCATCTGGCGACTCTCCTCCCGTGGCCGCAGCCCGCACAGTGGCGCACGGCCATGGCAGCGCAGGCAGGGGGATCCCCCATGACCGCCACCGCCCACCGTCCCGTGACCAAGCCCGCCACCGCCCGCCGCCGGACCGCGAAACCCACCGCGCAGCAGGCGGTGCAGTCGGCCGCGCCACCCGCCGCCACCCGCCGCCGGGCGGCGAAAACCACAGCGGAACCGGCCGCTCGGCGTGCGGCGCAGACCGTCACGCAGGTCGTCGCGCCGACGGTCGTCGTCGCGCAGTTGGTCGTCGAACCGGCGGTCCGGCCGGTCGCCCCCGCCCCGCCCGGCCGAGGGCGCAACCGCGGCCGGCACCGGGACGGCGAGGTCGAGGCGCACTCGCTGCTCCAGCTCCTGCCCGACCTGCCCGCCGGCAGCCCCGCCCGGGAGCGCACCCGCGCCCGGATCATCGAGCTGCACCTGCCGCTCGCCGAGTACCTCGCCCGCCGGTTCCGCAACCGCGGCGAGCTCCTCGACGACCTGAACCAGGTCGCCACCATCGGCCTCATCAAGGCCGTCGACGGCTACGACCCGGCCCGCGGTGCCGTGTTCACCAGCTACGCCATCCCGATGATCGTCGGCGAGCTCAAGCGGCACTTCCGGGACAAGGGCTGGGACGTGCGCGTGCCCCGCCGCCTGCAGGAGCTCCGCCTGGAGATCTCCAAGGTCTCCGGTGACCTCGCGCAGGAGCTCGGCCGCTCACCGACCGTCGCCGACCTCGCGAAGAAGCTCGAGGTGAGCGAGGAGGACGTCATCGAGGGCATCGAGTCCGGTCACGCCTACCGGGCCCTGTCGATCAACGCGCCGGCCAACGGCGAGGAGGCCGGCGCCGAGCTCGCAGATCTCCTCGGCAGTGTCGACCGCGACCTGGAGGCCGTCGACGACCGGGAGTCGCTGCGGCCGCTGATCGTCCAGCTGCCGGAGCGCGAGCAGAAGATCATCGCGATGCGGTTCTTCGGCAACATGACCCAGACCCAGATCGCCGACCGGCTCGGCATCTCCCAGATGCACGTCTCCCGGCTGCTCGCCCACGCCCTGACCCACCTGCGCGGCGCCCTGGTGGCACCGCTGTGACGTCGCTGAGGGCGAAGGGCGGCAGCCCCCGCTACGCGTGGGCCAGCACCGAGGACAGCTGGTACACGTTGTAGGCCTGCTTGATCACCGGGTGGGCGACGTTCCGGACGGGAACACCGCCAGGCGTCGTCCCCCGCTCCGATCCGGCGTGCGCGTGCCCGTGGACCGCGAGCCCGACCCCGGGCGCCGCGTCGATCGCCTGCGCCAGGAGATACGAACCGAGGAACGGGTAGATCTCCAGCGGCTCGCCCTGCAGCGTCTCCGGCACCGGCGAATAATGCGTCAACGCGATCCGCACGTCGCAGTCGAGCTCAGCGAGGGCGGCCCCGAAGCACTCCGCCAGCTCCCGGCTGTGCCGGGTGAACGCCTTCATCTCCGGTTCGCCGAACTCGCTGGCACAGGCGCCCGCGAACCCGCCGCCGAACCCCTTCGTCCCGGCGATCCCGACGCGGACGTCACCGACCCGCAGGACGGTGCCGGAGCACTCCAGGACGGTGATCCCGCCGCTCTCGAGCACCTTCGTCACGTCCGCCTGCTCGTCGCAGTGATAGTCGTGGTTGCCGAGGATCGCGATCACCGGCACCGCGAGCCCGCCGAACTCCTGTGCCACGCACCGCGCCTCGTCGGCGGTGCCGTGCCGGGTCAGGTCACCGGCCAGCAGCAGCATGTCGGCCTTGGCGCCGACGTGTTCGAGGGCCGGCCGGTACCGGCCGAGCACGTCGGCGTCGAGGTGGACGTCGCCGACCGCGGCGACCCTGACGCAACCACTGACGCAACCTTCGGCTTCGGACGTCATAGTTCCTCCACGTCGCTCGGCTCGTTGACCCGGGTGAGCCCGATGTTGCAGCGCACCGGCAGCGCCGGGAACGCCTCGGCGACTACCCGGCAGATCAAATCGCGGCGTTCGGCGCTCTCCACCTCGCCGACGAGGCTGACCCCGTCCTCGGTGCGGACCACCCGGATGCCCTGTTCGGCGATCCGGACGTCCTCGATCAGCAGTTGGTGCAGCTCGCTCTCGACGTGCTGGTCAATGATCACGAGTGCCTCCTCACAGGGAAGCGGCGAGGGCGCTGGTCTCGTCCAGCGACATCACGCCGAGGCGGTCGATCAAGAACAGGAAAGCATGTGCGTACGGGGAGTGTGCCGTTTCCCGGTAGACGCGGGGCCAATCGATCTGTTCCCGCAGTGACCGCGCGACCGGCAACCCCCGGGCGTAGTCGCAGTAGTGCGCCGACCACGTCAGCACCTTGTGGATCATCAGTTCGGTCGCGGACAGCACCGGCATGTGGGACGCGTTGACGGCGATCACGTCGGTGTCGGCGAGGGTCGCGTCCGTCACCGGCCGTTGCACCGGGCAGAAGATGAAGTCGATCAGGTTGTCCTGATCCCCCACTGAGTCGAACGCCTTCACCAGCCAGCCCTCGGGCGGCACCTCACCGCGGAACCCGACATCCGACAGGGCGGTCAGGACCCGTTCGGCGTCCTCGGCCTTGATGAGGAAGTCGATGTCGTGGTCGACGGACTCGCCGCCGCGCGCGTAGACCGCGAAGCTGCCGGCCAGGCAGAACGGGATGCCCGAGTCCTTCAGGTGATACGCGGCGCGTTTCAGCGTGGCGATCAGCGGCTGCCTGTCCTCCGGAACTGCCATAAATAGCGGCTTACCCGTCAGGTCATTCCGTCACACGCACCGATTGCGGCAGCCGCGGGAAGAGTTCGGTCTCCTCCTCCTGAACGTGTTCCCGGACCGTCTCCAGCAGCGTCTCCAGCAGCAGCCGGAACTCGGGGTCCACGTCGTTGAGCGCGGTCAGCCGCGCCACGAGTTCGTCGATGCGCTGGTGCTCGGCGGCCTCGTACTCGGCGAGTTCGGCCGGCAGGTGCCCGTGCAGCAGCCGCTCCTCGGTCGCGGTGTGCGCGGCCAGCATGGTGACCGCGGCGTCGAGGGCGGTCCGCCGGGCAGCCGGCGACTGCGCCGTCTCGATGTCGGCGAACAGCGACTCGAGCCGGCGGTGTTCGGCGACGAGCAGGCCGACGAGGTCCTGCACCATGGTCAGCCCCCCAGATTCCGTGGCTCAGGCATGCGTTGGCGTACCCGGCGCGCCACCCGGCTAACCGTCATGCAGCAGACCTGATCGATATGGGCGTGGCGGACTTCCGCGGGGGTTGGCACGTGTGTTCGAATATCTCCTCATGGAGCGTAGGAAGCACTGGTGGAACGGCACCTGGGGGCGGCTCGCCCGCCGCGACATCTATCTGTTCGAGGACGCCGGTCACTGGTGGGTCGAGTCCCGTGAGGGCGGCGCCGAGGGGCGGGTGCGCACCTACGAGTTCGACGCCGAGGAGCCCGCGATGGACTGCGTCTCCGGGCTGCTGGCCCAGCCGGGGGAGTGGCGGGAGCTGCGCTGAGCGTGCCCGTGGCGGGCGGCGTCGACCGGGAGGCGGGTGGCGGCAACCGTGCTGCACCCGGTTGACGCAACGAATCGCTGTTCGCTGGGCGTACCAGACAAGGAAAACGCGACAACAAGCAATTTTCCGCAATGGAACGCTGAGCTCGGCCCGCCTAGGTTTGATCGCATGAGCCGTCGCTACCTGATGTGTCGACCCACGTACTTCGCCGTTGACTACGCGATCAACCCCTGGATGGACCCGACCGCGCCCGTCGACGCCGGCCTCGCCGTCGCACAGTGGACCAGGCTGCACGAGCTCTACCTGTCCCTCGGTCACACCGTCGACCTCATCGACCCGCTGCCCGGGCTGCCCGACATGGTGTTCGCCGCCAACGGCGCCACCGTCGTGGACGGCAAGGTCTACGGCGCCCAGTTCCGCCACCCGGAGCGCGCCGACGAGGGCCCCGCCTACCTGGCGTGGTTCGACCAGCAGGGCTTCGACGTGTACGCGGCGAAGAGCGTCAACGAGGGCGAAGGCGACATCCTCCTCGCCGGTGAGCACCTCCTCGCCGGCACCGGCCTGCGCACCGAGCTCGCCGCGCACGCCGAGGCCCAGGAACTGTTCGGCCGGCCCGTGATCACCCTGCAGCTCGTCGACCCGCGCTACTACCACCTCGACACCGCGCTCACGGTCCTGTCGCCGACCAACGTCGCCTACTACCCGGGCGCGTTCTCGCCCGGCAGCCAGGCGGTGCTGCGCCGGCTGTACCCGGACGCCGTCATCGCCACCGCCGCCGACGCCGCCGTCCTCGGCCTCAACGCCGTCAGCGACGGCCACCGCGTCGTCCTGCCGTCCGCCGCCACCCGCCTCGCCGAAGCGCTAGCGTCGAAAGGGTTCCAGCCGGTTCCGGTCGACGTGTCCGAACTGCACAAGGCCGGTGGCGGACCGAAGTGCTGCACGCTGGAGGTGCGCGCATGACCACCGCTCTCACCGGGCACACCGGCCTTCTTGTCGATCAGGCCGAGCGCTGGACCGCGCACAACTACCACCCGCTGCCGGTCGTCCTCGCCTCCGGTGAGGGCGCCTGGGTCACCGACGTCGACGGCCGCCGCTACCTGGACTGCCTCGCCGGCTACTCCGCGCTCAACTTCGGCCACCGCCACCCGGCGTTGATCGGGGCCGCGCACGAGCAGCTGGACCGGATCACGCTGACCAGCCGCGCGTTCCTGCACGACCAGTTCGGCCCGTTCTGCCAGGAGCTCGCGGAACTGTGCGGCAAGGACCTGGTCCTGCCGATGAACACCGGCGCCGAGGCCGTCGAGACCGCGATCAAGGTGGCCCGCAAGTGGGGCTACAAGGTCAAGGGCGTCCCCGACGGCCAGGCCACCATCGTCGTGGCCGCCGACAACTTCCACGGCCGCACCACCACGATCATCAGCTTCTCCACGGACCCGGACGCGCGCGCCGACTTCGGCCCGTACACGCCCGGCTTCCGGATCGTGCCGTACGGCGACCTGGCCGCCCTCGCCGACGCCGTCGACGACACCACCGTCGCCGTGCTCATCGAACCCATCCAGGGCGAGGCCGGTGTGCTCGTCCCGCCCGGCGACTACCTGCCCGGCGTCCGGCAGCTGTGCACGTCCCGCAACGTGCTCTTCATCGCCGACGAGGTCCAGTCCGGCCTCGGCCGCACCGGCGAGACGTTCGCCTCCACCCCGGTCGTCCCCGACATGTACGTGCTGGGCAAGGCCCTCGGCGGCGGCATCGTGCCGGTGTCGGCGATCGCGGCCTCACACGACATCCTCGGCGTCCTGCGCCCCGGCGAGCACGGCTCCACGTTCGGCGGCAACCCCCTCGCGTGCGCCGTCGCCCGTGCCGTCATCGCCCTGCTGAACACCGGCGAACCCCAGGCGAACGCCAGGACCGTCGGCGCGCACCTGCACGAGCGCCTCAACGCCCTCGTCGGCCATGGCCTGACCGCCATCCGCGGGCGCGGCCTGTGGGCGGGCATCGACATCGACCCGGCGCTGATGACGGGCCGGCAGGCGTGCGAGGCGCTGATGGCCCACGGCGTCCTGGCGAAGGACACCCACGGCTCGACGCTGCGGCTTGCCCCGCCGCTGCTGGTGAGCAAGCAGGAAGTGGACGTGGCCGTCAACGCGCTGCACGTGGTGCTGAAGGGCTGAAGGCTGACCGCCGCCAACCCGTTGCCACGCATGGTGATGGGTTGGCGACGGGTTCGGAGATCGATTAGGAGTGTTGGGGTACGGTGCCAGTGAGCAGCCGGCCGGGACCGAACCTCCGACGTTCGGTCCGAGGATCGAGCGGCGGTCCGCGGGTGGAGTGACGACGGTTCGCGGGTTGGAGCGACGGTCCGCGGTTCGCGGGTGCGGCGACGGGTCAGCCGAACCGGCCGCGGTGCTCGGGGAGAGTGGCCGGCTCGGACTCGGGTCAGGTGCGGTGGAACAGGCGGCCGAACCAGCCGCGGTGTTCGCCGGCGGCGGCCGGCTCGGACTCGTGGAACGGGCACGCCGTCGGCTCGTCCGGGACCTGCGGCACGATCGGCGAGCGGCCCCGCCGGCCGAGCTCACGGGCGTCGGTGTCCAGGTAGAAGGCGGGCCGCTGGTCTGCCTCGTGGTAGTACCGGTGGAACACCCCGGTCGCCGCGCCGCTCATCGGCGGGACGATCCAGCTCCAGTCCGCGGGGGTCTCCCGGCCGGCGCGTTCCTCGCTGGCGATGTGGGCCAGGAACCGCTCCGACTCGCTGTGGTGGTCGCTGATCCGGGCGCCGGCCTGGTCGAAGGACCACAGCACGGCCCGGTTGAGTTCGAGCAGGGCGCCGTCGCGCCACAGGGACCGTTCGGTGCTGGTGTCCAGGCCCATGCGTTCGGCGATGACCGGCAGCAGGTTGTAGCGGTCGGCGTCGGCGAGGTTGCGGGCGCCGATCTCGGTGCCCATGTACCAGCCGTTGAACGGGGCGAGGGGGTAGTCGACCCCGCCGATGGTGAGCCGCATGTTGGCGATCGCGGGGACGGCGTGCCAGCGCAGGCCGAGTTCGGCGAACCAGCGCAGGGTCGGGTGCTCGATCGGCACCTCCCAGACCGCGCTCTCGGGCAGGTCGTAGAGGTTGACGTCGCCGCCTGGGCCTTCGATCGCGATGGGGAGCACGTCGAAGGGGTTGTCGGGTTTGCCGCGCCAGCCGTACTGCTGCAGCGTCTCGGTGAACTGGGTGTAGCGGGGGTCGCCGACGATCGTGCCGGCGTGGGGCCCGTCGGTGTGGCGGTGGCCGGCGTAGCGGATCAGCTGCTCGTTCCACAGGCGGGAGTTGTCGCGGCCGGGGACGTGCTGGGCGAAGACGGAGATGACGGGGCGGATCACGTTGCGTTCGCGCTGGCCTGCCAGGCGCAGGTGCCGCACGAGCTCCTCGAAGATCTCGTCCGGGGCGACGATCTTGCGTAGGTCGCGCACCACGAGGCTGCGCCAGTAGAGCCGGCCGATGCAGCGGCTCGCGTTGCGCCACGCGACGCGGCAGCCGAAGACCAGTTCGGCGTGCGTATGGGCGTACGTGCCCGTTTCGGCGATCTCGTCGGTGATCCGGGCGAGGCGTTCCCTCAGGTCGCCCCGCTGCGGGTTCTCCCGGTAGTACTGCTCGAGGAAGTCCTCCGCCTCCCGGGGATCTACGGACAGGTGCGGATCCCACTGCTGACCTGGTATGTCGCGGTACCCAGGCACGCTCACACTGACCTCCCAACGCCGACGGGTTCCCAGGGGTAGTTCCGACGCGGCAAGGAGTTCATGTTGGGTGTTTCACAGCCGCCAGAGTCGCACAACGTGTGCGCTCTGTGTCGGTGAGTCAGCGATGCAAGATGCAAAACGGCAGGGGCACTCTGGCCGAAAGTACGACCGGAGTGCCCCTGGAGAGCGGGGGAGCGCTAGCCCGACGCGACCCGCCGCAGCTTGGCGAGGTACGTCTGGGCGACGACGACCAGCGCGATGAACGTCCCGCTGATCACCGTCTGCCAGGCCGACGAGACGCCGCCGTCCTGGTTGATCAGGTTCTGGATCACCTGGAGCAGCAGGACCCCGGCGATCGTGCCGCCGAGGGTGCCGGCGCCGCCGGTGAGCAGGGTCCCGCCGACGACGACGGCGGCGATCGCGTCGAGCTCCATGCCGGTGCCGAGCACGGTGACGCCGGAGCCGAGGCGGGCCGCGTTGATCGACCCGGCGAGCCCGGCGAGGAGCCCGGACAGGACGTAGACCCGGATCTGGGTGCCGCGGATCCGCACGCCCATCAGCCGGGCCGCGTCCTCACTGCCGCCGATGGCGTAGACGGACTGCCCGAAGCGGGTGCGGTACAGCGTCACCATGCCGATCACGAAGAGCACCGCGACCAGGTAGACGGCGTACTTGATGCCGAACAGCTCGCCCTTGCCGAAGTCCTTGAAGGCGCCGGGGTCCACGAGGTAGGTGGTGCCGCCCTCGTCGGACAGGGCGAGCATGAGCCCCCGCGCGCCGAGGAGCCCGGCGAGCGTCACGATGAACGGCGCCAGCCGCGCGTACGCGATGACGAGGCCCTGCACGAGCCCGAACAGCCCGCAGACCGCGAGGGGCACCGCGAACGCGGCCGCGATCCCGTACTGCGAGGCCCACGCCGCGAGGACCCCGCCGAGGACGTAGAGCGAGCCGACGGACAGGTCGATCCCGCCGGTGATGATCACGAAGGTCATGCCGAGCGCGATCAGGGCCGCCGGCGCGGCCGAGACGAGAATGGTGCCGGCGTTGTCGAAGCTACGGAAGTCGTCGTACACGACGAGGCCGACGACGAGCACGATGGCGAGGACGGCGAGGGCGCCCTGGCGCTGGACGAGCTCGACGATGCGCTCGGTGCGCAGCGAGGCCGCCTCGGCCTTCTCGAGCTTGGGTTCGGCGACGAGCGTCATCGGGTCCTCCGTTCGCGGGCCGTGTAGACCGCGACCAGGATGATGACCGCCTGGACCATCTGGGCGGTCGAGTCCTTCAGGTTGTTGGCGATCATCGTCGCGGTCAGCAGCTGCATGAGGAAGGCGCCGGCGACGGTGCCGAGGACGCGGACCTTGCCGCCGGTCAGCGGGGTGCCGCCGACGACCACCGCGGTGATCGCGGACAGCTCGATGAGCAGGCCGATGCGGGACGCGTCGGCGGAGCCGATCCGGGACACCTGGATCACGCCGGCGATCGCGGCGAGGACCGCGGCGATGACGTACACGGTGATCAGGACCCGCTTGACGGGGACGCCGGCGAGCTGGGCGGCGGCCCGGTTGTCGCCGACGGCGAGCAGCCGCCGGCCGAACACGGTCCGGCGCACGACGAACCCGACGACGACGGCGAGGACGGCGGCGATCCACACCGTGTAGGGCACGCCGAGGAACGCGTCGGTGCCGATGGCGAGGAAGTCCTTGTCGCGGATGTCCTTGTACTTGCCGTTGGACACGACCAGGGCGACGCCGCGGCCGGCGACGAGCATGGCGAGGGTCGCCACGATCGGCTGGAGCCCGACGAACGCCACGAGGCTGCCGTTGATGAGGCCCACGAACACGCCGCCGACGACGGCGAGCGCGATCGCCGGGATCATCCCGTACCCGAGGTACAGGGGGATGAGCGCGGCGCCGAGCGCCATCACGGACCCGACGGACAGGTCGATGCCCTCGGTGCCGATGACCAGGGCCATCCCGAGCGCGACGATGACGACCGGGGTGACCTGGACGAGCTGGATGCGCAGGTTGTTCCAGGCGAGGAAGTTGTCGGTCCAGGCGATGTTGAACAGCACGAGGACGGCGAGCGCCACGTACACGCCGTACACGGGCAGCAGCCGGCGCACGGTTGCCGCGTCGAAGCCGCGGCTCTTGGCAAGGGACGGCGCCGTCATGACGCCGCCGTCGCGATCACGTTCATCAGATGCTCCGTAGTCACTTCGGCGCCGCGCAGCTCGCCGGCGACGGCGCCGTCGCGCAGCACGACCACACGGTCGGAACCCTCGACGAGTTCCTCGGCGTCGGAGGAGACGAGGACGACGCCGAGGCCTTCCGCGGCGAGCTCGTCGATGAGCGCCTGGACCTCGGCCTTCGCGCCGACGTCGATGCCGCAGGTGGGCTCGTCCAGCAGCAGCACCTTGGGCCCGGTCGCGAGGAGCCGGGCGAGGAGGACCTTCTGCTGGTTGCCGCCGGACAGGTCGCCGACGCGCTGGTGCGGGCCGGAGGCCTTGATCCGCAGCCGGGAGATGAAGGTCTCGACGATCTTGTCGATCTTGCGTTCGGAGACGACGCCGGCGGTCGACAGGCGGGGCAGGACGGCCAGGGCGATGTTCTCCCGGATCGACAGGCCCAGGGCGAGGCCCTCGGCCTTGCGGTCCTCGGGCTGCACCGCGATGCCGGCCTTGAGCGCGGCGACCGGGTTGGGCCGGCGCAGGGCGGCGCCGTCGACCTCGACGGTGCCGCTGTCCAGTGGCAGCGCCCCGGCGACGGCCTTGATGGTCTCGCTGCGACCGGCGCCGAGCAGCCCGCCGAGGCCGACGACCTCGCCGGGGAGCACCTCGAAGCTGATCCCGGTGAGCTTGTGCCGGCTGTTGAGGTCGGCGCACCGCAGGACGGGCCTGCCGCCGGCGGCCGAGTGCTCGCCGCCGAAGCTGGTGAAGCCGGCCTTGCGCACGTCGGACATCGGCCGGCCGAGCATGTGCGAGACCAGTTGCAGCCGGTCGAGGTCCTTGATGAGGCCGGTGTGCACGAGCTTGCCGTCGCGCAGGATGGTGACGGCGTCGCAGATGCGGTACAGCTCGTCGAGGCGGTGGCTGACGTAGATGATGCCGACGCCGCGTTCGTGCAGGCGCTGGATGACCCCGAACAGCGTCTCGACCTCGCGGGGTTCGAGCGATGACGTCGGTTCGTCCATGACGACGACGCGGGCGTCGACCATGACCGCGCGGGCCAGCGCGACCATCTGCTGCGCGCCGAGCGCCATGAGGCCCAGCGGGCGGCGCACGTCGGAGGTGATGCCGTAGCCGGCCAGGATCTCGGCGGCCTCCCGGTTCATCCGGGCGACGTCGACGAGGCCGAGCCGGTTGCGGGGTTCCCGGCCGAGGAAGAGGTTGCGCGCCACGCTCATCAGCGGGACGAGGTTGACCTCCTGGTAGATGGTCGAGATCCCGTGCGCGAGCTACGCCGCGTTCGGGGTGTACCGCATTCACTCATCCTCCAACTTTTTCTGTCAAGACTTCCACCCACCCGCCCAAAACCAAACACCAACTGTCACATGCTCGAGACCTTGCCGAAGTTGTCCCGACACCGGGGCGATCGATCGTGTCCATTCGCTCCCCGCGTATGCCACAATATCCAACACTTTCGATCCTACTGAACCTGGGAGCTGGGATGACCCGAAGTCCCCGGGCGCTGAAACGCGCCCTGACGGCCGCCGCCACGGCCCTGCTCGCATCAACAGTCGTCACTATGATCGCGACAAAACCGGCGGACGCCACCGCCACCCCGCAGCCCGGCCCGGTCACCGCCCCCGTGATGGGTTGGAACAGCTGGAACCGGTTCGGCTGCAACATCGACGAGAACCTCATCAAGGCGACCGCCGACGCCATGGTGAGCACCGGGCTGAAGGCGTCCGGCTACACGTACGTCAACATCGACGACTGCTGGATGGCCTCGACCCGCGACGGGCAGGGCCGGCTGCGTCCCGACCCGGTCCGCTTCCCCGGCGGGATCGCCGCCATCGCCGACTACGTGCACGCCCGCGGTCTCAAGCTCGGCATCTACTCCTCGGCGGGCACCGCCACCTGCCAGGGGCTGCCGGCCAGCCTCGACCACGAAACCGTCGACGCGCAGACCTGGGCGTCGTGGGGCGTCGACCTGCTCAAGTACGACAACTGCAACAACCAGGGCCGGCCCGCCGCCCAGCGGTACAAGGCGATGGGCGACGCGCTGAAGGCCACCGGACGGCACATCGTCTACAGCATCTGCAACTGGGGCAACGACGCGCCGTGGGAGTTCGCGCCGAACGTGGGCGGCAGCCTCTGGCGCACCACCGGCGACATCAACGACAGCTGGGGCAGCGTCACCTCGCTGCTGGACCAGCAGGCGGGCCTGGAGACCTTCGCCCGCAAGGGCTACTACAACGACCCCGACATGCTCGAGGTCGGCAACGGCGGCCTGACCCAGGACGAGAACGTCGCGCACTTCTCGCTCTGGTCGCTGCTGTCCTCGCCGCTGCTGCTCGGCAACGACCTGCGCAGCGTCTCCGCCACGACGCTCGGCGTCCTGCGCAACGCCGACGTCATCGCCGTCAACCAGGACTGGGGCGGCTCACAGGGCCGCCGCGTCGCGGACAACGGCGACACCGAGGTGTGGGCCAAACCGATGAGCGACGGCTCCGTCGCGACCGTGCTGTTCAACCGCGGCGGATCGGCGACGACCGTCTCCACGTCCACCGCGGCACTCGGTCTGGGCGGCTCATCGTCGTACACCACGAAAAACCTCTGGACAGGTGCCACCGCGACCACGTCGGGAACGCTCTCGGCGAGCGTGCCGGCACACGGTGTCGTGATGTTCCGGGTCACCCGGGCCGGCACCCTGGCCGCGCCGCCGGCCGCTGGCACGCTCCAGGTGAGCGACCTGCCCTGGCTCGCCTCCAGCAACGGCTGGGGGCCCGCGGAACGCGACCGGGCCAACGGCGAGCAGGCCGCCGCCGACGGGCCCGGCCTCAGCGTCGGCGGGACCACGTTCAGCAAGGGCATCGGGGTGCACGCCGACGCCGCCGTCCACGTCTACCTCGGCCGCAACTGCCGCACGTTCACCGCGCAGGTGGGCGTCGACGGCGAGGTCGGCACCAACGGATCGGTGCGGTTCGCGGTGTACGGCGACGGCCGGCTGCTCGGCTTCACCGGCGTGAAATCCGGCGGGCAGGCGCCGACCAGGCTGACCGTGTCCACCGGGGGCTACCTGACCCTGGAACTGCGGGTCACCGACGCTCGCAACGGCATCAGCTACGACCACGCCGACTGGGGATCACCGACCCTGGTCTGCGGCGGCAGCGGCGCCGGTACGGCCGTCAGCGACCGCACCTGGGGCACAGCCGTGAACGGCTGGGGACCCGCCGAACGGGACACCTCCAACGGCGAACAGGCGGCCGGCGACGGCAGCCTCATCACCGTCGGCGGGGTCAGCTACCCGAAGGGGGTCGGTGTCCACGCCGCCGGCGACGTCACCGTGCCGCTCGGCGGGGCGTGCAGCCGGTTCACCGCCGTCGCCGGCATCGACGCCGAGGTCGGCACGTCGTCCACCGGCGTGGTGTTCAGCGTCGTCGCCGACGGCGTCACGCTGTGGACCAGCCCGACCGTGACCGCGGCGGCCCCCGCCGCCGTCGACGTGGCCGTGGCCGGCCGCACCAACCTGCGGCTCGTCACCGCCGGCGCCGGCTCCATCGACTACGACCACGCCGACTGGGCCGACGCCCGCCTCATTTGTTGATGTTGCTGGTCCCCGGTCCCGGGGTCACCACGAAGGTGTCGGGGGGCGTGAAGCCGTTCGCGGCGAACGCCTCCCGCACCGCCGCCTCCACCGCGTCGCAGTCCTCCTCGTCGACCAGCGCCAGGACGCAGCCGCCGAACCCGCCGCCGGTCATCCGGGCGCCGTGCGCGCCGTGCTCCAGAGCCACCCGCACCGCCGTGTCGACCTGCGGCACCGTGATCTCGTAGTCGTCACGCATCGACTCGTGCGACGCCGTCATCAGCGGCCCCGCCGCGCGCAGGTCACCGGCGCGCAGCGCGGCGACCGTGTCCAGGACCCGCTGGTCCTCCGTCACCACGTGCCGCACCCGGCGGCGCATCGTCTCGTCGTCGAGCTTCGCCAAGGCGTCGGGCAGCCCGGCGACGTCGATGTCGCGCAGCGCCGCCACCCCGAGGATCCCGGCGGCCTCCTCGCAGGCCTTGCGGCGGGCCGCGTACTCGCCGTCGACGTGCGCGTGCGGCGCCTTGCTGTCCACCACCAGGATCTTCAGCCCGGCCGCGGCGAGGTCGAACGGCACCTGCTCGGTCGCCAGGGACCGGCAGTCCAGGAACAGGGCGTGACCCTCCTGGCACAGCGTCGACGCGGCCTGGTCCATGATGCCGGTCGGCGCGCCCACGTATTCGTTCTCGGCCCGCTGCGCCAGCCGCGGCCGGTCCCGCAGCGGCAGGTCGGCTTCCGCCAGATCCGCCAGCACGGCCATCGTCGCGCACTCCAGGGCCGCCGACGACGACAGGCCGGCGCCGAACGGCACGTCGGAGGTGATCCGCAGCTGCGCGCCGGGCACGTCCACGCCCGCCTCGCGCAGCACCCACACGACGGCGGCGACGTAGGCGGCCCAGCCCTCGACCTTCTCGCTCAGGTCGAAGGTGACGGTCTCACCGGTCTGCTCCGACGTGACCACCCAGTGCCGTTCGGGGATCCGGGTCCCGCTCACCGCCGTCGCGTGCGGCAGGGCGAACGGCAGCACGAACCCGTCGTTGTAGTCGGTGTGCTCGCCGATGAGGTTGACCCGGCCCGGGCTCACCCACAGGCTGTCGGCCTTCCCGGCCTCTTGAAGGCGCTCCGCGGCTGTCGTCACAGCTGGACCCCCCGCAGCATCTCGGCGGCGTGCTCCGGCCGCACGTCGTTGACGAACACACCCATGCCGGACTCGGATCCGGCCAGGTGCTTGAGCTTGGTCGCCGTCCGGCGGGTGCTGAACAGCTGCAGGTGCAGGTAGGCCAGGTCCCGGTCGACCCGGACCGGCGCCTGGTGCCACGCGGAGATGTACGGCATCTGCAGGCCGAACATCCCGTCGAGGCGGCGCAGCACCTCCAGGTAGATGGGGGCGAACGCGTCCCGCTCGGCCACACCCAGCGCCGGGATGTCGGCGACCTGCCGGTGCGGGTACAGGTGGACCTCGAACGGCCAGCGGGCCACCGCCGGCACGAACGCGGTCCAGTGCGCGTTGCGCGCCACCACCCGCGACCCGTCGGCCTGCTCGGCGGCGAGGACGTCGGCGAAGAGGTTGCCCTTCTTGTAGGCGCGGGCGGACGCGAGCATCTGCCGGGTCCTCGGCGTGACGAACGGGTACGCGTAGATCTGCCCGTGCGGGTGCGACAGCGTCACGCCGATCTCGGTCCCGCGGTTCTCGAAACAGAAGATCTGCTCGACGTCGTCCCGGGTCGACAGGTCCGCGGTGCGATCGGCCCAGGCCTCCATCACGGTGCGGACCCGGGCCGTGGACAGCGACGCGAACGACGCGTTGTGGTCGGAGGTGAAGCAGACGACCTCGCAGCGGCCCGCGCCCGGCCGGGTCGGCACCAGGCCCGGCAGGATGTCGCCCTGCTCGGGCCCCACCCGGTGGCTGAACGAGGGGAACCGGTTCTCGAACACCACCACGTCGTACTCGCCCGCCGGGATCTCGCTCTGCCAGTCCGGGGTGGACGGGCACAACGGGCACTGGTCGGACGGCGGATGGTAGATCCTGGACTGCCGGTGCGCGGCGATGGCCACCCACTCATCGAGGATGGGGTCGTGACGCATCTCTGACGCTGCGGGCGGAGGCGGTAGCTCCCGCTGGTCGACGGCGTCCCGGGACGCGTCGTCGCGTTCGTCGTAGTAGATGAGTTCCCGACCGTCGGCGAGGTGGGTGACCGTGCGCTTCACTCGTTCTCCAGTTGGGGTGGCTAACCGTTCGGATCGACCACGATGAGTTCACCGACGCGCTCTGCGAGCTGCACCCGTGCCTCGGCGGCGAGCCCGACGTCGGTGATGAGGATGTCCGCCTCGTCGAGCGGGGTGATGGTCGCAATCCCGACCATCTCCCATTTGGTGTGATCAGCCAGCACGACCAGCCTGCGGGCGGCGGAGACCATCAGGCGGTTGGTGCCGGCCTCCATGAGGTTCGGCGTGGTGAAACCCGTGCGGGGGCTCATGCCGTGGACGCCGAGGAACAGCACGTCGACGTTGAGCGAGCCGATCGCCGCCTCCGCGACCGGGCCGGCGAGGGCGTCGGACGGGGTGCGGATGCCGCCGGTGAGCACGACCGTCTGGTCGGGCCGCCCGGCGTGGTACAGCGTGTCGGCGACCGGGATCGAGTTGGTGACGATGGTCAGTCCCGGGACATCGACCAGATGTGCGGCGAGCGCCGCCGTTGTCGTGCCGGCGGACAGCGCGACCGCCGTGTGCGGTTCGATGAGTTTGGCGGCCCGCTCGACGATGGCCGCCTTCTCGTTGCGCTGGCGCACCGACTTGGCGTCGAAGCCGGGCTCCTCGGTGGACCCGGGGCCGGCGATGGTGGCGCCACCGTGGACCTTGTCGACCAGACCGCGGTCGGCAAGGGCCTCCAGGTCCCGGCGGATGGTCATGTCGGACACGCCGAACTGGCGCACCAACTGGCTCACCCGAACGCCACCGTGCCGGCGCACCAGATCCAGAATGGCCGTTTGACGTTGCTGTGCGAGCATCACGCCGTTCCCTTCGCAGGCGCAGCGGCTGGCGCGGCTGCGCGGATGGCAAATCCCATCGCAGATTCCAACGCAGACGTTACGGCGCCAGGGACGGTGTGCACCCCGGTGGCCCGGCCGAAGTTGACGGCCGGGTGGACACCCCCTTGAAGGGCGGCTGGGTGCGCTCGCATGCGCTACAGCTTCGAACCTAGCCGACCAGAAGTCAACAAACTCGAACAGGGAACTGTGGGAACAATGTTCAGAAGGGCGCGGTTCCGACCGTGGTCAAACGTTGGGTTGCCCGGGACAACGCCACGTAGAGCGTGCGGAACCCGGTCTTCGCCTCGTCCCTGATCTGCGCCGGCTCGACCACCAGGACCGCGTCGTACTCCATGCCCTTCGAGTCCAGCGCGCCGACGGTCTGCACCCGCTCGTCGATCCCGTCGACCCACTTCGCGATCTCGTCCCGGCGGGCCGTGGGCGTGATGATCCCCACGGTGCCCTCGACCTGGTCGAGGAGCGTCTGGGCGGCCGCCCGCGTCGCCGCCTCCAGGTCCGGCGCGTCCACGGTCGTCAGCACCGGCTTCTGGTGGGAGGACCGCACCGCGGTCGGCAGCTCGATGTCCGGCTGCGCCGCGCGGATGACCCGGGCGGCCACCTCGAAGATCTCAGCCGAGTTGCGGTAGTTGGTGGTCAGCGTGAACGCCGAGCGCCGCCGGCTGCCGATCGCGCCGTCCATCGCGCGGTCCGCCTCGGCCGCGTCACCCCACGCCGCCTGCGCCGGGTCGCCGACGATCGTCCACGTCGCGTTGGGTCCGCGGCGGCCGATCATCCGCCACTGCATCGGCGACACGTCCTGCGACTCGTCGACGATGATGTGCGCGTAGTCACGGTAGTCGGTCGGGCGCTCCACGGCCTGCGCCCGGGCCGCCGCCATCCGGTCCGAGTAGGTGGTGACCTCCCGGACACCCTCCGCGACCTGGAACGGGTCCCGCGCCGCGCGCTTGCGCACCGGCGGGTCGCCGAGCAGCTCCTGCAGCTCGTCCAGCAGCGCCACGTCCTCGACCGACGGGTCGTCGGGGTGGATCGCGCCGGCGAGCACCGCGATCTCCCGGTTGCTCAGCACGCCGTTCGCCCACCGTGACACCCGGTGACGGTCGGTGAGCCAGCCGAGCACCTGCGCCGGGCGCAGCACCGGCCACCAGGCCCGCATGAACGCCACGAACTCGGGGCGCTCGGCGATGTCCGGCGCGAACTCCTCACGCTTCTGCTGCCGCCCCGACGGCAGCAGCTCGACGCTCTGCCGCCACAACGCGTCCAGCACGTGACCGGCCGCCTTCGCCCGCGCGGCGTTGCGCCGCACCCCCAGGTTGAGCACCGTGCGGCGCAGGTCGTCCAGCGCCGGGCGCTCCAGGACCAGCAACTCGCCGCGGTACAACACGCGCAGGCGGTCCGGCGAGTCGGGCACCGGGCCGCGGGCCGCCCGGCTCAGCACCCGCTGCATGCGCAGCGAGCCCTTGATCGCGGCGACCTCCGGCGGCTCGTGCCGGCTGCCCTGCACGCCCTCCAGGAGCTGGCCGAGGGAGCGCAGCGACGCGGTGTCCTCGCCGAGGGACGGCAGCACCCGCGACACGTATCCGACGAACACGTCCGACGGGCCGACGACGAGCACACCGCCCGACTCGTAGCGGTTACGGTCCGCATACAGCAGGTAGGCCGCGCGGTGCAGGGCGACCGCGGTCTTGCCGGTGCCGGGCCCGCCGCGCACGATCGTCACGCCCAGGCTGGGGGAGCGGATCGCGTCGTCCTGCTCACGCTGGATCGTCGCGACGATGTCCTTCATGCCGGTGCCCGTCGCGCGGGACAGGTTCGCCAGCAGCGCCCCGTCGCCGATCACCGCCATCTCGCTCGGCGCGGCCTCCGGGTCGAGCAGGTCGTCCTCGATGCTGATGACCTTCTCGTTGCTGCTGCGGATGCTCCGCCGGCGCACGACCCCCATCCGGTCGGTGGGGGTGGCCCGGTAGAACGGTGCCGCCGCCGGCGCCCGCCAGTCCACGACGAGCGACTCATAGGTCTCGTCGCGCAGCCCGAGCCGGCCGATGTAACGAACCTCACCCCCGGGCACGACCGGATCCGCCGAGGCGGCGTCCGCGCCGTCGCCGGAACGGCCGTCCGGGCCGAGATCCAACCGGCCGAAGACCAGACCGTCGTGCTCGCTCTCCAGGGCCCGGCGCCGCTTCGCGGCGTGGTAGACCATGGCGTCGCGCTCGACCAGCGCGCCGAAGTTACCGACCTTGGCCAGGCTGTATCCCTCGCGCTCGACCTCGGCGGCGGTGATCCGCAACTGGTCGAGACGGGTGTAGACCCGGTCGAGGTATGCCTGCTCGGCGGCGATCTCCGACTCGCGAACCGCGTCGTTCAACGCCCCACCCCTAGCACCCGGGTTGAAAAAACAACCCTACGAGCCTACTTCACGGTGTGGTGGCCGGCGTTTTGTCGCGCTTCACGGTGTGATGGCCGGCGCTTTCTCGGCTTCCTCGCGCAGTGCCCGGGCCTCCGCGGCCGCCTTGCGGCGCAGCCACAGGGTCGTGGCCAGGCCCGCGACGACCGCCACCGCGAGGGCGATCCAGGAGAAGTCCTTCAGCCACTTCTCCGCCGCCTGGCCGATCGTGTAGATGGCGAAGACGGTGCCGAACGCCCAGGTGAGACCGCCCAGGGCATTGGCGACCAGGAACTTGCCATAGGGCACGTGCAGGGCGCCCGCGAGCGGCCCGGCGAGGATGCGCAGCAGCGCGATGAACCGGCCGAAGAACACCGCCCACACGCCCCACCGCTGGAACGCCCGCTCGGCCTTCGCCAGGTGCGCCGGCCCGAAATGCTTCGGGAACCGCCGCCCCACCCGCTCCAGGAGATGCCGCCCGCCGCGCCGGCCGATGAAGTAGCCGATCGAGTCGCCGATGATCGCGCCCGCGGACGCCGACGCGGCCACCAGCCACGGGTCGATCCTGGTCGTCACCGACAGCAGCGACGCGGTGACGAGCGTGATCTCGCCCGGCACCGGGATCCCCATGCTCTCGATCCCGATCACACCGCCGACGAGCAGATAAACCCAGATGGGCGAGAGGGTGGCCATCCACGTCTCGATGTGATGCACAGTCGCCTCCCCGCGGTGGTCTTCGCCTCCACCCTCTCATACGGTGACGACCGTGACGTGGATGGTGTATGGCGCGAACGGTTACAGCGGGTCACTTCTTGCCCGGCTCGCGGCCGACCGCGGCGAACGTCCGGTTCTCGCCGGCCGGTCGGCCGCCGTGGCGGGTCTGGCCGGTGAGCTCGGACTGCCGCACCGGGCGTTCCCGCTCTCCGCACCCGACCTCGACGGCGTCACCGCCGTCGTCAATTGCGCCGGCCCGTTCGCCGACACCGCCCGCCCCCTGGTGGACGCCTGCCTCGCCGCCGGCGTGCACTACCTCGACATCACCGGCGAACTCGACGTCTTCGACTGGATGTTCGCGCAGTCGTCACGGGCGGTGACCGCCGGCGTCGTCCTGCTCACCGGCGCCGGGTTCGACGTCGTGCCGACCGACTGCCTCGCCGCGATGCTCGTCGCCGCCATGCCGGGCGCCACGACCCTCGAGCTGGCGTTCGACGCGCCGGGCGGGCTCAGCCGCGGCACGGCCCGGACCTCCCTCGGCGAGGCGGCGTCCGGTGGCCGCCGCCGCGTCGGCGGGACCCTGGTCGCGACGCCGTTCGGCACGCCGTCGCGGACCGTGCCCTTCCCGTCGGGGGAGCGGACCGTGGGCGCGACCCGGTGGGGCGACCTCGTGACCGCCCACCACTCCACCGGGATCGGGGACATCACGGTATACATGCGGCTGCCCCGCAATGCCGGGTCGCCGCTGGTCCGGCTGCTGAAGTTCGGCCCGCTGCGGGCCGTCGCCAGGGCCCTGGTCCCGGCCGGCGGCCCGTCCACGACGCGCCGCGCCGCCACCGGCTGTGAGGTGTGGGGCGAGGTGACCGACGGCGCCGGGAACACCATGACGGCGACGCTGACCGGGCCGAACGCGTACGCGCTGACGGCCGACGCGTCGCTGCGGGCGGTGCAGCGGGTGCTCGCCGGCGGGATCGCGCCCGGCACGCACACGCCGGCGACCGCGCTCGGCGCCGACTTCGTGCGTACGCTGGACGGCGTCACGGTGACCGCACCGCAGTGACGCTGACTGCGTGACTGAAGCAAACGCCCTGCGTGACTGACGCAGACGGCGTGATTGACACAGGCTGTGCGGCGCCGACACGCCGGCGTTGTCACACTGCGTTCGTCAGCGGTGACGGAATATCGGTGGATTTTTTGGGCTGATGTACGGTGGCTAGGAAGCCGGTCGCCGACACCGGGACCGGTTCCGTAGTCGTCGTCGGTGCAGGGATGCCCTCGTCACGTTTCGTCGGTTCACGTTTCGGCGTCTCGCGTTTCGCGGGCGCCGGAACCGCTGCCGGTTCGCGTTTCGGTGGCTCGCGCCTCGCCGGCGCCAGGACCGCTGCCGACTCGCGTTTCGTCGGCTCCGGGACCGCTGCCGCTGCCGACTCGCGTTTCGTCGGCTCGCGCCTCGCCGGCGCCAGGACCGCTGCCGGTCCACGTTTCGTCGGCACGCGTTTCGTCCGCGCCGGGACCGCTCCCGTGGACCTCGCCGCCCGCCGGACCACGCCGACGATCGCGTCGGTGACCATGTCGGGTCGCTCGATCGGCAGCATGTGCCCGGCGTCCTCGCACGTGATCAGCTCGGCGTCGGGCAGTTCGCCGGTGATCGTCGCCGCGCAGGCCGGTGGCGTCAGCCGGTCCAGGGTGCCGACCAGGACCGCGGCCGGCAGGCCCCGCATCGCGGCCAGGGTGTCGACGCGGTGGTGCAGGTCGACCGACGGCCGGAACCCGCCGATCGCGCACAGCGGCGCGTTGCCGACCATGGACGCGGTCAGCGCCACCCACGACGTGTCGACCCGGTGGCCGAACACCAGCCAGCGGACCCCCGGCGCCAGCAGTGGCATCAGCCGGCGGTGCGGCCGCCACGCGCCGGAGCGGGCGAGCAGGCCGGCGCCCTGGATCTCCAGGATCCGCATCACCCGGGCCAGCCGCGGGCTCAGCCCGTAGCTGGTCCGGGACGAACCCTCCGCCGACGTCGACACGAGCACGACGCCGACGGTGCGGGCGGCGAACGACTTCGCGTGGCGTTGTGCGTACTCCATGATCGCCATGCCGCCGAGGGAGTGCCCGACGAGCACGACCGGCCCGGTGGGCACCAGGGCGTCCAGGACCTCGGCGAGGTCGTCGCCGAGCTGCTCGAGGGTCGCGTCGGTGCCCGACGTGGCGGAGGAGCGGCCGTGGCCGCGCAGGTCGAAGGTGAGGAGCTGGACCGGCATGTCGACGACGGCGCCGAGGCGGGCCGGGAGGTCGGCGATCTGCTGTCGCCAGAGGCGGTTGTCGAGCGTCCAGCCGTGCAGGAGAACCACCGTCACCGGGGTCCGCGCCGCACCCGCACCGTCGGAGGCGGGCGGATACAGCACGCTGTACAGGCCGGCGCCGTCCGCGAGCCTCACCACGGAGGAGGAGACGACGGTACCCATGGTCCATTGTTACCCGGAAGTACGTCGAATTACCCCGGTGATCTGCGGGAGCATTCCGGGAGTGAACCCGGTGCAGCACGAAACCGCCGCCCGGGAGCTCCCGGGCGGCGGCTGGAAGTGCAACGCGTCAGGCGGCTTCGAACACGCCCGCGTCGACGAGGCGCCGCTCCGTCGCGTCCCAGCCGTGGCCGGGGTGGGCGATGTTGAGCGCCTGCAGCTCGACCCGCACCTTCGCAGCGTGGCCGGCGCCCGCGAGGACGCGGATCTCCTCGACGAACGCGTCGGAGATGGTGCTGAGGCGGTTGGTCTTGCCGTTGGTCAGGTTGCGCACGTAGACGTGCTTGCCGCCGTTGAGCGGGATGAGGTATTTGAACTCACCCAGCACGCTCAGGGCGCCGGACGCGCCGGCCTGGCCTGCGCGGACTGAGGCCCGCGCGGTCTTGGAGGTGTTGTTCGCCACGGCGGGAACTCCTTGTCGAGCCTGAACTGCTGAAGACAGCAAAACTGTAACACCCGGCAGGTTCGGTCAAAAAAACGAGTTACCTGGTGGGGGCTCCACCCGTTGGACATTTCGTAGGACCCGAGTTGCCGATTCTCTGGCGCACCGCGCACAACATCGTCATCATGAGTCCCACAAGCACATAGCTACAGGGCAGATCGTGCCGGGTTCGAGGTCGTAGGGGAAGACGCACCTCGGTCTCCGGGAGGTCATACGTGCCCACGCGTGGCGTCATATATGTTCACTCGTCACCGCTCGCCGTGTCATCGCACGTCGAGTGGGCGATCGCGCGCGTCCTCGGAGCGCCGGTCAGACTCGAGTGGACGCCACAGCCTGTCGAGCCGTCAGCTCGGCGGGCGCAATGCTCATGGTCCGGCGCGACTGGGACCGGGGGCGAGCTGGCGGCTGCCCTGCGGCAGTGGCCCATGATCCGTTTCGAGGTCACCGAGGAGCCGAGCTCCGGTGTCGACGGCGAGCGGTTCATGCACGTGCCCGGCCGTGGCCTTTTTCACGGCTCGACGAGTGCCAACGGCGACATCGTGCTGTCCGAGGACCGGCTGCGCAGCCTGATCGCCACGTCGCGGGGGTACGAGACACTCGCCCACGCGATGGAGAAGGCCCTCGGCGGTCCGTGGGACGCGGAGCTGGAACCCTACCGCCACGCCGCCGACGGCGTCCCCATGACACTGCTCACCCGGGTCGGGTGACTTGCACGTGCATGATTGAGTGGCACGGTGCCAGGACCCATGCCACGCTTGCTGGCGCCCTTCGCCGCCGTCGCCGTGCTGCTCAGCGGATGCACCGACGACCGGCCCGCGGCGCCGTCACCGTCGGCGACGGCGCAGGACTCCGCCGTCGTGCCCGGCGGTGACCCGGCGAAGCAGGCCGCCGACCTCGTCGCCAGGCTGTCCGACGAGGAGCTCGTCGGACAGCTGCTGATGCCCTACGCGTACGGCAACGACGCCGAGAAGGTCTCCTCCGGCTCCGTGTCGGCGAACAAGGCCTACGCCGGCGCCGCCACTCCGGCGGAGATCGTCAGGAAGTACCACCTCGGCGGCGTCATCCTGGTGTCCAGCAGCGCCGACGACCCGACCGCCGGCACCAACAAGACCACCAACGTCGAGTCGCCGGCCCAGGTCACCAAGCTCACCGGCGGACTGCAGGCGGCCGCGCTCGGCCTGCCCGCCAGGATCCCGCTGCTCATCGGCACCGACCAGGAGTACGGGCAGGTCACCCGCATCCGCGACGGCATGGTGCAGCTGCCCAGCGCCCTGGCCCTCGGCGCCGGCAACGACCCGGCGCTGACCGAGGCCGCGTGGAAGGCCGCCGGCACCGAGCTTGCCGCCATCGGGATCAACGTCGACTTCGCCCCCGACGCCGACGTCCTCGGCGCCCAGCCCGGCGGGGTCATCGGCTCCCGTTCCTTCGGCAGCGACCCGAAGCTCGTGGCGCTCCAGGTGGCCGCGGCGGTGCGGGGGCTGCAGGCCGCCGGTGTCGCCGCGACCGTGAAGCACTTCCCCGGTCACGGCCACACCACCGTCGACAGCCACAGCAGCCTGCCGGTGCTCAGCCAGAGCCTCGACGCACTGGAGAGCGGCGACCTGCCGCCGTTCGTCGCCGCCGCCTCCGCCGGGACGGGCCTGGTCATGTCCGGCCACCTCGACGTGAAGGCGATCGACCCGGGTGTGCCGGCGTCGTTCTCCAGCAAGGTCCTCATCGACCTGCTGCGCACGAAGCTCGGCTACACCGGTGTCGTGGTCACCGACGCGCTCAACATGGAGCCCGCCGAGAAGTGGGGCCCGGGCGAGGCCGCCGTGCGTGCCGTCCTCGCCGGCAACGACCTGCTGCTGATGCCGCCGAAGCTGACCGACGCCTACAAGGGTCTCCTCGACGCGGCGCGCTCCGGCCGGCTGCCGAAGCAGCGCCTCACGGAGGCCGCGACCCGCATCCTGACGCTGAAGTTCCGGCTCGCCGCCGTCCCGCGGCCCGCCGCCTCGGCCGTCAACGGCGACGCCGGGAAGGCGGCCGCCCGGGCGAGCGCCGCGGCGGCCGTCACCGTGCTGCGCGGCCCCTGCTCCGGCGCCCTCGTCACCGGCCCGGTCCGGGTCACCGCCGCCGGCAGCGAGACGGCGCGCGGCTGGCTCGAGGCCGCCCTGACCGCCGCCGGCGCCACCGTGGTGCAGCAGGGCGGCGCGGAGGTCCGGCTCGTGGGTTACGGCAAGGGCGCCTCGGACCTGTCCACGTCGGCGGCGGTGACGGTCGCCCTCGACACCCCGCACGTCCTGCGCTCCGCGAAGGGGACCCTGGTCGCGACGTACTCGTCCTCGCAGGCGTCGATGTCCGCCCTCGCCGACGTGCTGGTCGGCAAGGCCAAGGCACCCGGCCGCTCACCCGTGCCGGTGCAGGGCCTCCCGGCCACCGCCTGCGCCTGACCCGCTGTCCGTGATCCGGAAGACCTTGCGCACCCCTGAGTGCACAAGTGAGTGCACAAGGTCTTCCGGATCACGGAAAAGGCGGCCTACAGCGGGATGTTGCTGTGTGCGCCGCGGGCCAGCGGCGCGCCGGCCAGCGCCGCGGCGATCCGGCCGCGGGTGAGCCCGGGCTCGACCACGGCGTCGACCACCCCGATCTCCACGGCCCGCCCGACGCCGCCGGCGGCCTCGGTCTGCTCCTCGACGAGCCGGGCCCGCAGCTCCTCCCGGTCCTCGGGGGCGGCGGCCGCGAGCCGCCTGCGGTGCAGGACGTTGACCGCGGTGCCGGCGCCCATGACGGCGATCTCGGCGCCCGGCCAGGCGAAGACGGCGGTGGCGCCGAGCGAGCGGGAGTTCATCGCGATGTACGCGCCGCCATAGGCCCGGCGGGTGACGAGCGTGACCCTGGGCACGACCGCCTCCGCGAACGCGTGCAGCAGCTTCGCGCCGCGCCGGACCACGCCGTCCCACTCCTGGCCGAGCCCCGGCAGGTAGCCGGGGACGTCGACGAGGACGATGAGCGGCACGCCGAGGGCGTCGCACATGCGCACGAACCGGGCCGCCTTCTCGGCACCCGTCGCGTCGAGGGAGCCGCCGAGCCGCAGTGGATTGTTGGCCACGACGCCGGCGGTACGACCTCCGAAGCGGCCGAGTGTGGTGACCACGTTCTGCGCCCAGCCCGCGTGCAGCTCGACGCCGGGTGCGTCGAGGACCCCGTCCACGAGGGGCCGCACGTCGTAGGCCCGGTCGGGCTCCGGCGGCAGGAACGCGCCGAGGTCGGCCTCGGCGACGTCGTCGACGCGGAGGCGGCCCGGCCGGCCCAGCAGTGCGGCGAGGCCGCGGGCCGCGGCGAGCGCTGACGCGTCGTCGCGGGTGGTGACGTGCACGACGCCGGAGCGGCGGCCGTGTGGCTCGGGACCGCCGAGGCGGTCCATGTCCACCTGCTCGCCGGTGACGCTGCGCACCAGCTCGGGGCCGGTGACGAAGATCCGGCCGGCGTCGCTCATGATCACGATGTCGGTGAGGGCAGGGGCGTACGCGGCGCCGCCGGCGGCCGGGCCGAGCACGACCGAGAGCTGCGGGACGCGTCCGGAGGCCCGGACCGTGGCGGCGAAGACCTGCCCGACGGCGTCGAGCGCGAGCACCCCTTCGGCGAGGCGGGCACCACCGGAGTGCCACACGCCGATGACCGGGACCCGCTCCCGGATGGCGGCGTCGATGGCGTCCACGACCCGGCGGCAGCCGGCGTCGCCCATCGCGCCGCCCATCCGGGTGGCGTCGGTCGCGAACGCGATGACCGGGGTCCCGTCGACGGCGCCCCGCCCGGTCACCACCCCGCTGTCGTCGCGGGGTGCCAGCAGGCGCAGCGTGCCCTGGTCGAACAGGGCACGCAGGCGCGCCTCCGGGTCGCGCAGGTCCGCGATCCGGGCGGACATGCGCGTCATCGCAGCTCCACGGGCCTCAGGCGCGGGCGAACACCAGCGCGGCGTTGTGGCCGCCGAACCCGAACGAGTTGTTCAGGGCGGCGGGGATGTCCAGGTGGCGCGCCTTGTGCGTGGCCACCTCCAGGTCCAGCTCGTCGTCGGGCTCGTCGAGGTTGATCGTCGGCGGGACGATCCCGTGGTAGATCGCGAGGATCGTCGCGATCGACTCCACCGCACCGGCCGCGCCGAGCAGGTGCCCGGTCATCGACTTGGTGGAGGTGAGCAGCGGGTGGTCACCGAGCGCCCGGTGCAGCGCCTTGATCTCGGCCAGGTCGCCGACCGGGGTCGAGGTGGCGTGCGCGTTGACGTGGACCACGTCGGACTTGGCGACCCCGGCGTCGCGGAGCGCGAAGTCGATGGCACGCACGGCGCCGTCGCCCTCGGGGTGCGGCTGGACGATGTCGTACCCGTCGGAGGTGAGACCGGCGCCGGCGAGCCGGGCGTAGATCCGGGCCCCGCGGGCGCGGGCGTGGTCGGCGCGTTCGAGCACGATGATGCCGGCGCCCTCGCCGAGGACGAAGCCGTCGCGGCCCTTGTCCCAGGGGCGCGACGCGCGCTCGGGTTCGTCGTTGCGGATCGACATGGCCCGCATCGCGGCGAACCCGGCGATCGGCAGCGGGTGGATGACGGCCTCGGTGCCGCCGGCGACGACGACGTCGGCGCGGCCGAGCCGGATCAGGTCCAGGCCGTGCGCGATGGCCTCGGCGCCGGTGGCGCAGGCGCTGGCGACGCAGTGCACGCCGGCCTGCGCGCCGAGCTCGAGACCGACCCAGGCGGCCGGGCCGTTGGGCATCAGCATCGGCACGGTGTGCGGGGACACCTTGCGGGGTCCGCTGGCCTCCAGGATGTCGTCCTGGTTGAGCAGGGTCTGGGCGCCGCCGATGCCGGTGCCGACGCTGACGGCGAGCCGCAGCTTGTCGACCTCGGGCGAACCGGCGTCGGCCCACGCCTCGCGGGCGGCGATGATCGCGGTCATCTCGGAGCGGTCCAGGCGGCGGGCCTGGATCCGGTCGATCACTGTGCTCGGCTCGACGGCCAACTGCGCGGCGATCCGCACGGTCAGTTGCGCGGCCCATTCCTGGGTCAGCGGCGACACACCCGACTTCCCGGCGAGCATGGCATCCCACGTGGACGCGACATCCCCGCCCAGGGGCGTGGTGGCCCCGAGACCGGTGACGACGACCTCAACACTCACAGCACAACTACCTCTCTGGCTGACCCTCTGTTTCGGCGCGGTCTCGGGCAGTTCGGGGTGACCGTCCGGACCCGAGACCGCGACAACGGCTTGTCAGGCCTGCGACTTCACGATGTACGACACGGCGTCACCGACGGTCTTGAGGTTCGGCACCTCGTCATCCGGGATCTTCACGCCGAACTTCTCCTCCGCCGCCACCACGACCTCGACCATCGACAGCGAGTCGACGTCCAGGTCGTCGGTGAACGACTTCTCCTCGGCGACGTCGTCGGGGTTGACCCCGGCGACCTCTTCGAGGATTTCGGCGAGACCGCCGGCGATCTCTTCACGGGTGGACATAGAGCTTTCCTTCCTTGGGTTGACGCAGAGCCGACACGGAGTCGAACGCTGGTGGAACAACAATGAGCCTGGAACGGGAGCGGGAGCTCACGGGCAGCGGATGACCTGCCCCGCGTAGGTGAGGCCGCCACCGAAGCCGAACAGCAGCACCGGCGCCCCGGAGGGCACCTCGCGCCGCTCGATGGCCTTGGACAGTGCCAGCGGGATGCTGGCCGCCGACGTGTTGCCGGACTCGACGAGGTCCTTGACGATGATCGCGTTGGGCAGGTCGAGCCGCTTGACGATGCCGTCGATGATGCGGGTGTTGGCCTGGTGCGCCACGAACGCGGCGATGTCCTTGCCCTGCACGCCGGCCCGGTCCAGGGCGGCCTGCGCGTACGGCGCGATGGCCGTGGTGGCCCACCGGAAGACCGCCTGGCCCTCCTGCTTGATGTACGGGCGCCAGCCCTCGATCTTCAGCACGTCGCCCTTCTCGGGCGCGGAGCCCCAGACGACGGGACCGACGCCGGCCTCCTCGCCCTCCTGGGTGGCGGTGACGACCGCGGCACCGGCGCCGTCGCCGAAGAGCACGGCGGTGGTCCGGTCGGTCCAGTCGACCACGTCGGAGAGCTTCTCCGCGCCGATGACCAGGGTGTTGCGGCTCGCGCCGGCGCGGATCGCGTGGTCGGCGGCGGCCAGGCCGTAGCAGAACCCGGAGCAGGCGGTGTTGAGGTCATACGCGGCCGGCGCCATGATGCCGAGCTTCGCCGCGACCCGCGTCGCCACGTTGGGGCAGCGGTCGATCGAGCTGCACGTCGCGACGATCACCTGGTCGATGTCGGCGGCGGTGAGTCCGGACGCCGCGAGGGCCTTCCCGGCGGCTGCGGTCGCCATGTCGGCGACGCTCTCGCTGCCGGCGACGCGGCGCTCGGCGATGCCGACCCGGTCGCGGATCCAGGCGTCGTTGGTCTCGATCACCTTGGACAGGTCGTCGTTGGTGACCACCTGCGACGGCTGGTAGTGCCCGAACGCGAGGATCTTCGACCCGGTCGGCTGGTTCATAGCTGGTCTCCAATGCGAGCGAGCGGCTGGTCGGGCGCGCTGCCGTGCCGCGCGATCAGATCACGAGCGGCGGCCAGGTCGTCCGGCGTGTTGACGCTGGCGATCTCGATGCCCTTGATGGTGCGCTTGACCAGCCCGGCGAGGGTCCCGGCGGGCGCCAGCTCGATCACGGCGGTGACGCCGCGGTCGGCGAGGGCGGCCATGCACAGGTCCCAGCGCACCGGCGCGGTCACCTGCTGGACCAGGCGCTGCAGCATGTCCGGGCCGTGGTCGACGACCGTGCCGTCCAGGTTGGACAGCAGCGGCCTCGTCGGCGCCGACGTGCTGACCCCGGCCGCGATCGTGGCGAGGGCCTCCTCGGCCGGCGCCATGAACGGGGTGTGGAACGCTCCGGCGACCTGCAGCGAGATGATCCGCGCACGGGCCGGAGGGGCGGCGGCGAGCTTCTCCAGGCCGGTGAGCGAACCGGCGGCGACGACCTGGCCGGCGCCGTTGCGGTTGGCCGGGTGCAGCCCGGCGGCCTCGATGACGGCGAGCACCTCGTCGGGGTCGCCGCCGAGGATCGCGCTCATGCCGGTCGGCTCCAGCGCGCAGGCGGCGGCCATCTCCCGGCCGCGGACCCCGGCGAGGGTGACCGCGGCCTCTGCGCTGAGCACCCCGGCCAGGGCCGACGCGGCGAGCTCGCCGACGCTGTGGCCGGCGAAGATGTTCGCGTTGTCCAGCGGCAGCTGCTCGGCGGTGAGCAGCGCGGCCGCCACGAGCAGCGGCTGGGTCTTGGCGGTGTCCCTGATCTCCTCGGCGTCGGCTTCGGCGCCGAGGTGCACCAGGTCGACCCCCGCGAGGACCGACCACCAGCGCAGACGGGCCTCCGCGCCGGGCAGCGCGAGCCACGGTGTCAGGAAGCCGGGTTTCTGGGAGCCTTGCCCTGGGGCGAGTACAGCGAGCACGTCTATGACTTTTCCGGATTCCCGTCAATCACGCGGGTAGCGCTACGCACCAAAGTGGACCACCTCGTTTGTAGGAAGTCTACAAAAGATTGCGTGGTGTTGCCCCAACAGTTCCGTGCGCTCACCCACCGCTACATTTTGCCCGTCCTGGCTGCGACCTGCGTCACCCCGGCTGCGAGATGCGTCACCTTTGCGGCGTGGTCGGGCCGGTGGGATGTGTCACTGCGGCGGCTGGCCGGACGGCGCGGGCGCGAACGGATCCAGTCTGCCGATCGTCAGCGCGATCCGCAGGGCAAACGCGTCACGTGGCACCAGGGGGACGAATCCGGTCACCTCGCCGATGCGGCGCAGCCGGTACCGGACGGTGTTGGGGTGCACGAACAGCCCCCGTGCGGCGCTCTCCAGGACCCCGCCGCCGGCGTAGAACGCGTCCAGCGTCTCCAGGAGCTCGCCACCGGCGCGGACCAGCGCGCCGTAGATGTCCTGCCGCAGGATCCGGCGGGCCTCCGCGTCGCCGGCCAGGGCGCGCTCCGGCAGCAGGTCGGCGGCGGCCACCGGGCGGGGGGCGGCCGGCCATGCGGGCGCGGCCCGGAACCCCGCCAGGGCGGCCCTGGCGGACTCGGTCGCCTCGTCCAGCGACGGCACCGCCGGCCCGACCACCACGGGCCCGTCGCCGAAGCCGACCAGGAGCCGCTCGGTCGCCGCGATCGGGTCGGGCGCGCCGCCGAGGACCACGACCAGGCGGTCACCGTGCACCCCGCCGAGGATCTCGACCCCGATCCGGCGCGCCGCCCGGTAGACGGTGTGCAGGACCGCCGTGGCCTCCCCACCCGGTGACCGGCCGACCGCGACCGCGACCGGCGGGGCGTCCGCCCAGCCCAGCGCCGCCGCCCGGCTCGCCAGGACGTCGGAGGAGTCGCCGCGCAGCAGCGCGTCGACCAGCAGTGCCTGCAGCCGCGCGTCCCAGGCGCCCCGGGTCTCCGCGGCCCGCGCGTAGACCCGGGCCGCGCCGAAGGCGACCTCCCGGCTGTAGTGCAGCACCGCCTCGCGGATCCCGGCCTCCTCGCCGGCGGCGGCCAGGTGCGGCAGCTGCTCCTCGACGACCTCGATGGTCACCCGGATCAGCTGGACCGTCTGGCCGAGGTTGATCGACCGGGCCAGGGCCCGGGGGGCGGCGTCGAAGAACTCGTCGGAGTTGTCCGGCGGCAGCGCCCCGCCCTCCTGCCGGTTGCGCAGCCACTCGACCAGGGACCGCACGCCGGCCTGCGCGACCAGCATCACCCAGGCGCGCTGGTCGGCCGGCAGCTCCCGGAACCAGGGCAGGGTCTCGTCCATCCGCGCCACGCTCGCGGTCGCGAGGGCGCCGGCCGCCCGCTCGATCGAGCGCACGCTCGCTTCGAGGCTCCCGCCTCTATCACGCCCTTTCGGCAGCTCCTGGCTGTCACGCCCTTCCGGCAGCTCCTGGTTCGTCACCCGCACAGCTTTTCATCGTCTGGCCGCCAACCAGAAGCCGCCGTAGATCCCGGCCTCCTTCGACGTCTGCCGCAGCCCGTTCGGGCCGTCGATCAGCCGCCGCCCCCAGTCGGTGCGTTTCGCGGCCTTGAAGCCGTCGACCATGTCCAGATAGTGGTACTCGGGGCTGTTGCCGCTCCAGGCCCAGCCGAGGTACCCGAGGTCGTACCGCGCGCAGTACGCCATGATCGCGTCCTCGTCCGGGTCGCCGTACTGGTGAATCGAGGAGAACTCCCCGACGACGATCGGCAGCCGCTGCCGGACGTAGGTGTCGAGGTAGTCGGCGACCTTCTGCGCGGTGTTGAACGGCCCGTACATGTGCACGTCGAAGATCGTGTTGTGCTCCGGGTCGGACGCGAACACCTCGGCCGCGTGGTCGTGCATGACGTTGAACGAGTCGTTGCCCCAGTTCGGCGCGTCGACCATGATCGCGTGCAGCAGCCCGGCGGTGCGCAGCCGCTGGATCGCCGTCTTCGTGTCGCCGATCCAGTCGGTGTTCACCGCGTGCCCCGACGGCTCGTTGGCGATGTTGATCACGACGTAGGACTCCTGCCGCAGCAGCACCTTGCGCAGCGTCAGCCAGTAGTCGACGGCGTGCGCGATCGTCGCCGCGCCCGGCTCCGTGCCGTACCCCATCGTGTCGTGCACGTCGAGCACGCAGATCAGCCGGTTCGCCCGGCACTGGCCGATGATGCCGGCGACCTCCGCCGGGCTGGTCGCGGGGAACGCGGTGCCGCTGGACAGGGCCACCCGCACCGAGTTGGCCCCGCTCGCCTTGATGTCGGCGAACACCGAGGCCGGACCCTTGTTGAAGTAGTACCCGTGGTTCACCCCGCGCAGGACCAGGCGTTCCCCGTTGGCCTCGACGAGGTGCCCACCGGTGGCCTTGATCCCGGTCGCCCCGTAGGCGGGCTCCACCGAGACGTACGCCGCGCCCAGCAATGACAGCAGCAGGGCGAGGAACGCCGCTCTGATCAGCACGGCGAGCCGCTACCCGCCGGTTTGCCCACCAAACGGGGATCGACCGCGGTCCCTGTCAGCGGGTAACCTGGAGATCACGTAGCGTGGTAGATCGCGGAGAGGCGGCCCGTGCAGTCCAAGTCAGCCGAGCTGGCCGCTGAGCAGCAGCACTTCGATCTGGCCCGCAAGCACCGCGAACGCGTCCGGGAAGAACTCGGCGAGGTCCCCGACGCGGCCGCCAACGCAGGCGCCGGCCGCCGCCTCGCGCTGTTCCGGCGCGTCCGCAAGGAGGCCCTCGCCGCACCCGAGGAGCAGGTCGCGTTCGGCCGGATCGACTGCGAGCCCGCCGACGCCGGCGTCGATGACGTCTTCTACATCGGCCGCGAGACGATCCTCGACGACCAGCGGCAGGTCCTCGTCGTCAACTGGCAGACCCCGATCGGCGCGCTGTACTACGAGGCGACCCACGAGGACCCCCGCGGCCTGCAACGCAAGCGCACGTTCCAGTGCGCCGGCAACCAGATCCGCGACTTCGACGACGTCGTCTTCGCCCAGCTCGCCGAGGCCGTCGCGGAGCTCGAAGGCCCCGACAGCGCGCTGCTCGCCGAGCTCGACCGGGGCCGCACCGGCGCGATGACCGACATCGTCGCCACCATCCAGGGCGCCCAGTCCCGGCTGATCCGATCACCGCTGGACCAGTTGCTCGTCATCGAGGGCGGCCCCGGCACCGGGAAGACCGCCGTCGCCCTGCACCGCGTGTCGTGGCTGCTGTTCAACCACCGCGACCGGCTGCGCCCCCAGGACGTCCTCGTCGTCGGCCCGCACCCGGCGTTCACCCGCTACATCCGCACCGTCCTGCCGAGCCTCGGCGACACCGACGTGGCGCAGCTGGACATCGACCAGCTCGGCCCGCCCGTGCAACGCGGCCGGCCGGAAAGCCCGCAGACCCGGCGGCTCAAGGGTGAGGCGCGGATGGCCCGCCTGCTCGCCCGCGCCTGGAGAGCCGGGTCGGCACCCCCGAACCCGCCGAACGCATGCTCTTCGACGGCACGTTCGTCACCCTCTCCGGCGTCGAGGTGGCCGCCGCCGTCGCCGCCGCCCGGCAGGCCGGCGGCCCCTACGCGCAACGCCGCCAGCGCCTCCGCGCCCAGCTCGCCGACCTCGTCCGCGGCCGCGGCGGCCCGACCGACCCCGAACGCCTCGGCCCGGTCGAGAACCTCCTCGAACGTCTCTGGCCGCTGCAGAGCGCCGCCGCGTTCCTGCGCACCCTGCTGGGCTCGCAGGTCAGGCTGGCCAACGCCGCCGCCGGCGAGTTCACCCCCGACGAGCTCGCCCTGCTGCACCGCCGCGGCGCCGACAAGCTCTCCGAGCAGATCTGGAGCAACACCGACCTGCCGTTGCTCGACGAGCTCGAGGAACTGCTCAACGGGGTGTCGCGCCGCTACCGGCACATCGTCGTCGACGAGGCCCAGGACCTCTCACCCATGCAGCTGCGCGCCGTCGCCCGCCGCTCCTCGACCGGCTCCCTCACCGTCGTCGGCGACCTGGCCCAGTCCACCGGCGCCTGGGCCCGCGACCACTGGGGTGAGGTCACCGAGCACCTGCCCGCACAGCTGCCCCAGGTCGTCGTCGGGCTCCGCTACGGCTACCGCGTCCCGCGCCAGGTCTACGAACTGGCCGCCGAGCTCCTCCCCGTCGCCGCTCCCGACGTCGAGCCGACCAGAGCCGTCCGCGAGGGCCCCGGCGACCCCGGTGTCCACGTCGTCGAACCCGCCGAGCGGGCCGGCCGGGCCGCCCTCATCGCGAAGGACCACGCCCTCGGCGGCCGGTTCGTCGGCATCGTCTGCCCCGCCGCCTGCCGCGCCGAGGTCGAGTTCGCCCTGCACGCCAACGACCTGCAGTGGGGCCGCGCCGACCAGGGCGAGCTGGACCGCGCGATCAACCTCGTCAGCCCTCAGGAGGCGAAGGGCCTGGAGTTCGACGCGGTCGTGGTCGTGGAGCCGGAGGAGATCGTCGCCGAGGACGAGCGCGGGCACCGGCTGCTGTTCGTCGCGCTCACCCGCACGATCCGATACCTGGACATCGTGTGCGCCGGGGATCCGCTGCCGATCGAGTCCGGGCCGGACGTCACCTCACGGATCCCGCGGCAGCGGGTGGTCATCGAACCCGACGCCGATCCGACCCTCGACATGGCGCAGCTGGACCGGCTCGCCGAGGACCTTGCCGCGCTGGTGGTCGGGGGCGCGCCGGTGCCGATGTGGGACGAGGTGCTGCAACGGGCCGCCGCGCTGCTGGATGCGCAGGTTGAGCGGTCCCGGCCGTCCGGTCGCCACCGCCGTCCCTGACAAATGTTGCGGTTCGCGTAGGGTCTCCGACCAGCCCGACCTTCCACCAGGGTGCTGAGTCGTTGACTCGTTGGCAGTACGCGGCGATGGGCTCGGCTGGATGCCAGCAGCGGAAACCTAAGGTGACTCCATGATCCGGACGGTTGCAGACCTGCTGTCGAGTATCACCCACGAGAAGATCCCGCAGCTGGACGCGGTCGAGGTCAAGCACGGGCCGACGATCGGTGACATGTACGAAGGGCTCTCGTCCGAGCTCCTGGCCCAGTCTCTCCCCGAGGGCCTGGAGCTGAACGTTGTCACCGGCTTCGCCAAGGATCGCAATGGGAACCTGTCACATCAGCTCGACTGCATGCTTGTGCACGGCACCGGTGAGTCGATCCCCTACACCGACTCCTTCGTCTGGCCGGTCGAGGACGTCATCGCCGTCATCGAGGTCAAGAAGACCCTGTACAGCGCCCAGATGGCCGAATCGCTCGATCTGTTGCGGTCGCTGGGGCAGTTGGAGAGCAACGACAAGGAACTCCGAGCCGCCGAGGCACCGGCCGAGCCCGTCAGCATCGAGCTGGCCCGCAGAGCGTTCTCCGAGACGACCGGGTTGGTGGCGCCACCGTACGACCAGCTCGACAGCCTCGCCGTCGAGCATCAGATGATCTTTCACGCGTTGATCAATGAGCAACATTCGATCATCCGCGTCGCACTCGGCTACCACGGATTCCAGAGCGAGACGGCCTTCCGCAAGGCGTTCGTCAAGCTTCTCGGCGAGAACATCGGCGTGCAAGGCTTCAGCCCAGCATCGCTACCGCAGCTCATCGTCTCGGGCAACTACTCGATCGTGAAGATGAACGGCCGACCGTACTCGGCGCAGCTCGTCGACGACCAGTGGCCGTTCTACGTCTCCACACCGGTCAACCCGATGCTGATCCTCCTGGAGTTGATCTGGACTCGACTCGATGAGCAGTTCGGACTGCCGCATCTGTGGGGTGATGATCTCGACCTGGAGGTTCCGCGCAAACTCTTGACCGCAAGAGCGGCGACCGGCGGATGGCACCTGTCGTACGTCGAGCCGACAGAAGAGGACCTCGCCGCACTTCCCGTAACCGAGCCTTGGAGCCCGGCTTTCCTGTCAAGGGAGGAGTTTCTGGTCCTGCAGCGGCTGTGCGCCGGCCGGAGCGTGAGCATGGATGACCCGAAGCTGGTGCGGTTCCTCGACGGAGTCGGCACGTCTCCGGACGATCTGCGTTCGCGGCTCGTGTCAACGGGTCTCGTCGCCATGGACGGCCTGCAGATGCAGTTGATCGCGGTCGACTGCCTCGGCGTGATCCTGCCGTCGGGGGAATACGTGGCAGCAGAGAACAACACCGGGAGGTTCAGTCGATGGTTGCGCCAGCGCGTCGAACCCGCCGAAGCTCAAACTGAGACCGACTGAACCCGGAACCGACCGTGCCGACGGCTTCCCCCGTCCGCCTGAGCGAGGCGGGCGCCGTGGTTCGAGCAGGTAGCTGGGGCCGTGGTCGAGCGGGTGCGGGGCGGGTGCCGGCGGCGCACAACGCTAGCTCCTCAACCATCAGGACCGGACCAGTCAAGGGAGGTCCGGTGCGCATCTCGATTGGATGACGGATGCGTGTGATGCGGTCAGCGGGCGACCATCCGGTCGATAGCCGAGGAGTCCAGCCGCCGCCCCACCACCGAATCCACGATCTTCGTAGTGATCGAATCCTTCGTGGACTTGCTGGGCAACGCCACCCCGAGCACCTTCGCCAGCTCGCGGAGCTGCGCGACCGTGAGCCGCTCGTCGTTGAGGTACTGCACCGCCGCCGCCCGCGTCCCGATCTCCGCCAGCATCGCCTCGATCTCGGCGACGGGCCGGGACAGGGGCCGCGCCGGGGTGGCCCGCGCGGCGGCCCGGCCGCCGCGTGGGACCAGGGACAGCCGGGCTTCGCCCGAGGCGAGGTCGGCGAGCTGGTCGGCCGGCAGGGACTTCACGAACGCGGCGATCTTGAGCAGCACGTCGTGCGCCAGGTCGGCGGGGTCGGTCATCGCAAGACGCTCCTCAGATCCTGGTGCGGGCCAGGAACTCGCTGGTCAGCTGCTGGAACTCGTATCGTAGGGTCTCGATCGAGGCGGTGCCCGGCGGGGCGAGGACGACGGGCAGGCTGCGCTCGCCGGCGTCGGTGACGGCGGTCTTGTTGTCACGGATGGTCTGGCGGAAGACGGGGATCTCGATCCGGGACGTCTCGTTGACCGAGGTGCGTTGCGAGATGAGCGGGCCGGCGCCGGTGTACTGGACCATCGTGTAGACCACGCCGATGATCTCCGGGTTGATCGGGCGGGGGGCGATCGCGTTGTACTCCTCGACCAGCCGGGACATGCGGGCCCGCAGGTAGTCGATGCCGCGGGTCGAGAGGTAGTCGGGGCGGGCCGGGACCATGACGTGGTCGCTGGCGACCATCGCGGTGCGGGTGACCAGGTTGAAGTTGGGCGCGCAGTCGATGAGGACCGCGTCGTAGCCACCGAACGCGTGGTCGGTGAGGGCGTCGGCGATCAGACGGTGCACCGGCAGGTAGCGGGGGTTGCCGGTCTGCAGCCGGGCACCGCCCAGGGCGGCCGCCAGGTTGAGGTCGACCTCGATGAGCCCGAGGTCGCCGGCGAGCAGGTCGAGCTGGCCGCCGAGGGGCTGCACGACGGCGTTGACCTCGCGGGGGCTCACCACGTACCGGTGCAGCGGCTCGGCGGCTCGGGTGGCGAGGTAACCGTCGAACCACGGCAGGATCGTCGGCCGCGACTCGAACTCGGCCGGCCGGTAGAAGGAGAACGTGAGGCTGGCCTGCGGGTCGAGATCGACGAGGAGCACCTTGCGGCCCCGGGCGGCCAGCTCGGCGCCGATGTTCGCGGTCAATGTGGTCTTGCCGACCCCGCCCTTGTAGTTGATCACGGAGACCACGCTCATGCCATCACCTCCGCTGCGCTCCGGCGCCGGCCTGAGCGCGCCACCCTGAGCCCCCGATTCGCGGGTCCTCGCTCCGCTGCGGCCCACTCATGCGCAGCAGCATGACATCGGCACGCTCCGTTGTCGTCCCTCGTCCGTGGCGGTTAGGCTAGATCCCTACTGATTCGATGGGTAAAGGGGGCTTCGATGGCGTTGCCGGACTTCCTGGTCGCCGGAGTGCCGAAGGCGGGCACGTCGGCGTTGCACGCGGCGCTGGTGCGACACCCGCAGCTCTTCCTGTCCGAGGTCAAGGAGCCCAAGTTCTTCCTCTCCGACGGGCCGCCGCCCACGAACGGCGGGCCCGGGGACCGGCAGACGTATCAGGAACACATCTGGCGGCGCGACGAGTACGAGGCGCTGTTCGACCCGGCACCCCCGGGCGCGCTGCTGGGCGAGGCGACGCCGTTCTACCTGTACGACCACGAAGCCCACAAACGCATCCATCGACTGATCCCGAAGGCGAAGATCATCCTGCTGCTCCGCGACCCGGTCGACCGGGCGCACTCCAACTGGTCGCACCTGTGGGGCGCCGGGCTGGAGGCCGAGGCGGACTTCGAGAAGGCGGTCGCCCTGGAGCCGGCCCGCACCGCCGCCGGCTGGGCGGACTTCTGGCACTACACCGCGCTCGGGCAGTACGGCAGCCAGCTGCGGCACCTCCTGGAGTACTTCCCCCGGGAGCAGATCCTGCTGCTGCGGTACAAGGACCTGCGCGACGACCCCGGCGGCACCGTCGACCGGGTCTGCGAGTTCCTCGGCGTCGCCACCGGGCACGTGGCGCAGATCCCGCCGGAGAACGTGCGCCGCTACGTCGCCGACACGCGGTTCAACGCGGGAGTGCGCTTCCTGCTGCGCAACGGTGGGAGGATCGGGCATCACTTCCCGGTGCCGGTGCGGCACGCGTTCAGCGGTCCGCTGCTGGCGCTGCTGCACCGCCAGCACGGCCGCCGCCCGAAGGTCACCCCGGAGCAGCGGGCCGCGCTGCTGCCGCGGTTCGTTGCGGAGATCGAGCTGTTGCAGGAGGTCTCCGGCGAGTCGTACGCGGACTGGCTGAGCCTTGACCACGCGAGCAACTACCACTGAGAGTCGGGAGATCCGCACGTGCCAGAGCTGCCCCGTCAGACCGGTTCCGAGCTCGTCGTCGCGCCCCCTGCCGGCGGCGCCGGCAACTGGGCCGGCGGTCCCAGCGCCATCGTGCACGAGTCGTCGGTGTTTCTGGCGTACCGGCTGCGCAGGCCGATCGGATCCGGGCGCGGCTACGCCAACGTGATCGCCCGCTCCGCCGACGGCGTGACGTTCACCCCGGTCGCGGAGGTGTCGAAGGAGCGTTTCGGCGGCGCGTCCCTGGAACGCCCGGCGCTGGTGGTCACCCCTGAGGGACGCTGGCGGCTGTACGTCAGCGTCGCCACCCCCGGTACCAAACACTGGAGAGTCGACCTGCTCGAGGCCGACGAGCCGGAGAAGCTGGGCGAGGCGCCCGCGCTCACGGTGCTGCCCGGCTCCGACGAGATCGGCGTCAAGGACCCCGTCCTGCACTTCGACGGCCGGCGCTGGCACCTGTGGGCCTCTGTGCACCCCCTCGAAACCGCCGAGCACGCCGACCGGATGTCCACCTGGTACGCCACCAGCCCCGACGGCGTCGACTGGACCTGGCGGGGCGTCGCCCTCGCGCCGCGCCCGGGCCGCTGGGACGCGCGCGGCGTCCGGCTGAGCGCCGTGACCGTCCGCGACGGGCAGCTGACGGCCACGTACGACGGCCGCGCCACCGCCGAGGAGAACTGGGAGGAGCGCACCGGCACCGCCCGCGGCACCCTGGGCCCCGACGGCCTGTTCGGGCCGCTGACGGCCGCGGACGCCGAGCCGTGCGGCTCCCCGCACGCCCCGCACGGCCTGCGCTACCTGACCGCGATCCCGGGCCGCCTCTACTACGAGGTCACCCGCGAGGACGGCGCCCACGAGCTGCGCACGGAGCCGTCCCCCTTCGCATGATGGCGTCCGGCACCTGCCCCGGCGCCAGTTCACGAGGCGATGTGGAGTCGCGTGGCGCCGTTGTGAGCAATCGTGGTGCTACTGAAGGTGACCGTCCCGCAGTGCGAAACGACCCGCACAGAAGTGCGGGTCGTCTGGCAGCCTCATGCCGAGTGCCTCACAGAGCTGACCCAGCGCGTACGTGTCCATCGCACCGGCTGCGGCCTTGTTCACCGTGTTGAACGTCGCCGGGCAAACTGCCAGTGCTGCAGGAGGATCGGCGCGCCCGGCCAAGGTGGGCGCGCGGAAGTCAAACTGCGGCGGGAGTCCTGTCATACGTTCGACGGCGCCAGCGTCGAGCCACTCCGCCGAGGACGGTGTCCCGACAACCCGTGGTCGCCAACCACCGGCCTGCGGCGCGCCGACCAGGTCGGCGGTCCGCAGGGTCAGCGGAGCTCCGCACACGACCAGCGTTACCGAGCGCTCCACCACAGCATCTAGTCCAGCACACCCGCCCGGACCGCCAGCCGATGGAGCGCGCTGGTCGCAGACCGCTTCCGCCGGCCGAGCAAGTCCACCAAGGACTCGATCACCACCAAGATTGTGGATTCGGTGGTGGGTCGGCGGTTGGACTCCTCGGCCATCGATCGGATGGTTGCTCGCTGACCAGAACCGCGGACCGCAACCAGCGGCCAGGAACGGCGGCCGGCGATCAGGCGTTGACATCGATCGCGGGGGCTAACCTGGGATGATGGGCCGGCTGGAGCAGCTGCGTGATCCCTCGTCGTGGTGGCGGCGGGCTGTTGTGCTGGTGCGACGGTTCCGGCAGGAGCCGGGGACGGCAAACCTGCGCCGGTTCGCCCCGCTGGTCGAGGCCGTCCTGCGCGAACGTGCCGCGCTGCATGAGCTTGACGACGAGGCGCTGTCCGAGCGCGCCGGGCGCACCGCGAACACAGATCTTGCCGATGACGGCGACCTGGTGGGACATCTCGCGGTCGCGAGCGAGGTCGCGCGGCGCCGGCTGGGGATGGAGCCGTTCGAGGTGCAGTTGCTGGCGGCGGTGAGCATGCTCCGCGGCCGGGTGGTGGACATGGAGACCGGTGAGGGCAAGACCCTGGTGGGGTTCCTTGTCGCGGCCGGGCTGGCGGTGACGGGCCGGCGGGTGCACGTGCTCTCGGCCAACGACTATCTGGCCGGTCGGGACGCCCACGCGGGGGCGAGCCTGTTCGCGGCGTTCGGGCTGTCGTGCGCGGCGGTGGTCGACGGCATGGACCACGCCGACCGGCGGGCGGCGTACCGCAGCGACGTGGTCTACGCGACCGTGCACCAGGTGGGGTTCGACCTGCTCCGCGACCGGCAACGGTTCGAGGATGCGCAGCGGCTGGTGCCGGACCTCGACGCGGCGGTGATCGACGAGATCGACGCGGTGCTGCTCGACGACGCGATGGTCCCGCTGGTGATCGCCGGGGACGGCGAACCGCGGCCGGAGGAGGCGTCGCTGGCCGGGGTGGTCGCGGCGATGACGGCGGGCGTCGACTACGAGGTCGACGGCGAGCGGCGCAACGTGTCGTTCAACGAGGCGGGGATCGCGGCGCTGGAGGAGCACCTCGGCGTCGACGACCTGTACGCCAAGGATCACGTCGGCCTGCTGACGGCGGCGCATGTGGCATTGCACGCACACGCGCTCATGGAGTGCGACGTGCACTACATCGTGGCCGAGGGGCAGGTGCGGCTGGTCAACGACGCCCGCGGCCGGGTCGCCGACCGTCAGCGGTGGCCGGACGGCCTGCACGCCGCGATCGAGCGCAAGGAAGGCCTCGAGGTGACCGCGCCGGCCGAGGTGCTCGACCAGATGCTGGTCGAGACCGTGGCCCGTGGCTACCGGGTCGTCACCGGGATGAGCGGCACCGCGTTGGACGCCTCCGTTCGTCTCGCGGAGGACCTGGACCTGCGCACCGGCGCGATCCCGACCAACCGGCCCGGCATCCGCGTCGACGAGCCCGACCGGCTCTATCTGACGGCCGAGCAGCGCGACGCGGCCGCCGCCGACAGGGTGCGGGCCGCTCATGCGGCCGGCCAGCCCGTGCTGATCGGCACGGCGAGCGTGGCCGATTCCGAGCGCTTCGCCGGGCTCCTGGCCGGCCGCGGCGTGGCTGCGGTCGTGCTCAACGCCAAGAACGACGCCGCCGAAGCCGGGATCATCGCCCGCGCCGGGGAGCACGCGGCCGTCACCGTGTCCACGCAGATGGCCGGTCGTGGCGTCGACATCCGGCTCGCCCCGCGGGCCGTCGCGGCGGGCGGGCTCCTGGTGCTCGGACTCGGGCGCTACGACAGCGCCAGGCTCGACCATCAACTCCGCGGCCGGGCGGGCCGGCAGGGCGACCCGGGTCGTTCGGTGTACTACACCAGTCTCGACGATGACGTGGTGACCGAGCACCTGGTCATCAACATGGACCCGCGAACGGTGGACGCGGACGGGCGGATCCGCGACAAACGGTTCCGCCGGATCTACGAGCACGCCCAGCGCGTCGCCGAGGGCAAGCTCCTGCAGCTGCATCGCACCACCCGCCGCTACCACACGGCCACCGACCAGCACCGGCGGCTGCAGCTCGACACCCGCGAACGGCTGCTCACCGACCCGGCCGCGCTCGAGGACCACCTGGCGCACGTCTGGACCGCCGGTTCCGACCAGCCGCACCGGTGGACCCGGCCGGACCGGCGCCGGCTCGCGACCGAGGTGGCGCTCTACCACCTCGACCGTGCCTGGACCCGGCACCTGCATCTGCTCGCCGAGGTCCGCGAGGGCATCCACCTGCGGGTGCTCGGCCGCCAGGACCCGCTCGACGAGTTCAACCTCATCGCCACCGACGACTTCCGCCGCCTGGCACAAGCGGCCGCCGCGGCCACCCGGCACACCCTCGACGCGGCATCCGAGGACGCCACGACCCTCGCCGACCTCGGCCTGCGACGTCCCTCCTCGACCTGGACCTACATGGTGGCCGACAACCCCTTCGGCTCCGAGGCCGACCGTTTCTTCGAGTTCATCGGCCAGGCGCTGCGTGGCAGTCAGCCCCCGGCCATTTCCTACACCTGATCGGAGGCTGCAAGGATGGGTTGGTGAGCGGCCCCGACCTCGTCCTGATCCTGCGGTACCGCAAGGCGGTGACGTACGGCTTCCACACGCTGCTCGCGGCGCTGGAGGAACACGTCACCGGCACCCGGTACGAGGTGGTGTTCGCCGAGTCGGCGCAGGCGACGATCGAGGCGATCACCACCCGGCGGGGCCGCAAGCTCGTGCTGTGGTCGTTCTACTCGCCGGACGCGGCCGCCCTCGCCGAGGAGCTCGCGACCATCAAGGAACAGGCACCAGGGGCGGTGCACGTCGCCGGCGGGGTGCACGCGACCGCGGAGCCGGTGCAGACCCTCGACGCGGGCTGGGACGTCGCCGCCGTGGGGGAGGGGGAGCGGACGTTCCTCGACCTCGTCGACAGCGGCGGTGACCCGGCCGGGATCACCGGCCTCGTCCACCGCGACGAGCACGGGAAGCTCACGCGCACGGGCAAGGCGCACAAGGAGCCGCTCGGCACCTACCGGGCGTTTCCCCTCACGTACAAGCGGATGAACCCGATCGAGATCACCCGCGGCTGCATCTACGCGTGCCGGTTCTGCCAGACCCCGTTCATGTTCTCCGCGAGGTTCCGGCACCGCAGCGTGGAGAACGTGCGCTGGCATGTCGACCGGATGCGGGAGCTCGGCAAGCGGGACGTGCGGTTCATCACGCCGACGTCGCTGTCCTACGGCACCGACGGGGAGGAGCCGGACCTCGGCGCGGTCGAGGAGCTCCTGGCCAGCTGCAAGGAGGGGATCGGCCCCGACGGGCGGGTGTTCTTCGGGTCGTTCCCGAGCGAGATCCGCCCGGAGCACATGACCGTCGACGCGTTGCGGCTGGTGAAGCGGTACTGCGCGAACGACAACCTGATCGTCGGCGCCCAGTCCGGGTCGGAGCGGGTCCTCGAGGCCGCGAAACGCGGGCACGACGTCGAGTCGGTCCGGCGGGCCGTGCGGATCGGCATCGCCGAGGGGTTCCGGATCAACGTCGACATGATCTTCGGGATGCCAGGGGAGGACCCGGCGGACGCGGAGGCGTCGCTGCGGCTCGCCCAGGAGCTCGCGGACCTCGGCGCCCGGATCCACTCGCACGTGTTCATGCCGTTGCCGGGCACGCCGTGGCGGGACGCGCCGCCGGGCGACGTCGACCCGGAGACGATCCGCGCCGTGTCCCGCCTTGCTCAGCAGGGCGCGCTGTACGGGCACTGGCAGAAGCAGCGCGAGCACGCCACCCGTCTCGCCGCCGCGGCGGTCGAGTACCCGCGTCCCGGCCGCAGCCGCACCCTGCTGCCACTGGCCGAAAGCCGACCGTCCGAACCGGCGGGTTGAGCCCTACGCTCGGCGCGTGATCACAGCGAGGGTCAAGGCCGCCGCGTGGGTCGGGCTGGCCGCGGTGCTCTGCCTGGGCTACGGCGGCTACGCGTGCACCGTCGTGCAGGAACTCAAGGGCCGCTACGGCGACGACGACCGCATCCTCATCCAGCAGGGGCACGCCGCCGCCGGGATCCTGGTCGGGGTCGTGGTGGCCGGATGGGCGGCCGGCATCCTGCGCGGCGGGGCGCTGCCGGCGTGGCGGCCCCGGGACTGGTCCGGCTGGACCCGCGCGGTCGCCCTCGCGGTCCTCGTCGGGCTGCTCGCGTTCGCCTACGACGGGGCACGGTCGCTGTCGGACGCCTACCGGTCCAGCGAGGGCCGCGGGGTGCGGGGCACGCTCACCGTCGAGGACTGCACGGCACTCGAGCACGGTTTCGATTGTGAGGGTACGTTCCGCGCCGCCGACGGGTCGTTCGAAGTCGAACGGGTCAGCATCTATCAGGACGCCAGGCCGGCGGGTGCCGTCGACGGCTGGGTCAGCGGGCCCCGGCCCCTGGCGATGTCGGACGGCACCGCCGGCGCCTGGCACAACGTGGTCCTGCAGCTGGGCATCCTGGCGCTGCTCTGGCTGACGGTCGCCGGGTTCCTGACCGCCGCCGTGTGGCCTAGCCGGGCCGGGCCGGTGGGGTGATGGCGGCGACCATGGCCGAGCGCGGTGAGCGGGTGCCGAGCAGGTCCCGGGAGTACACCGCGTAGGTGTAGTCGGTGGAGCCGCGCAGCTTGGACAGCGTGACCGTGGCCCGGTTGGTCGTCGCGACCCGGGTCTCGGCCGCGCCGTCGACGGCGACGACCTGGTAGACGGCGTTGCGCCGGGGCTTCCACTCGATGGTGATCGTCGAGCTGGTGACATTGACGACCCGGACCTGCTGCGGCGCCCGGGGCGGGGCGACGGCGCCGTTGCGGTAGATCGTGGCCTCGCGGGTGTCGGTGGTCAGGCCGTTGGGGCCGGAGATGAAGCGGCGGCCCCAGGCGGTGAGCTTCCCCGCGTCGAAGTCGTCGACCAGGTCCAGGTACTTGTACTGCTTGTCGTTGCCGCTCCACGACCAGCCGAAGTAGCCGAGCTCGCGGGCCTCCGCGTACGCCATGATCGCGTCCTCGTCGGGGTCGCCCCACTGGTGCTCGCCGGAGAACTCGCCGACGAGGATCGGCAGGCGGCGGTCGGTGAACGAGCTCAGGTAGGAGTTGACCTTCGCCGCGGTGTCGAACTCGCCGTACATGTGGATGTCGAAGAGCGTGTTGCCGGTCGGGTCGGCGTCGCGGACCTTCACGGCGTTGTCGCGCATCACGAACGACTCGTCCTGGCCCCAGCCGGGCGCGTCGACCATCAGGGTGTGCCGGAACCCGGCCGCCCGCAGCGCCCGGATCGCGTCGGTGGTCTGCTGCACCCACGGCATCGTGGCGCCGTTGCCGAAGGGCTCGTTGGCGATGTTCACGATGACGTGGTCCTCCTCGCCGATGAGGGCGTCGCGGACCCCGAGCCAGAACTGGACGGCCTGCGCCATCGTCGCGGCCTTCTTGTCCTGGCCGAACCCGGTGGTGTCGTGCGCGTCGAGGATGCAGATCAGCCGGTTCGCCTTGCAGAGGCTGACGACCTTCTTGATCTCTTCGGCACCGCTGCGCCGCCACTGATGCCCGATGCCGAGCGGGATGCGCACGGCGTTGGCCCCGGCGGCCTTGATGCCGGCGAACGCCCCGTTGCGGTCCGGGTACCACATGACGTCGTGGTTGACGCCACGCAACACGAGGTCGCTGCCGGTCGCCTCGACCAGCCGGCCGTCGCGCACCTGGATGCCGGTGTGCGGGGCGGCCGGCTCGGCGTGCACCCGCGCCGGCGCCAGCAGCGCGCCGGCGAGCGTGGCGACCCCGAGGGCGCAGACCAGGCTTCTCACGAGGCGAACCGCTACCCGCGCCGGGGCGTGTTACACACGTGGACATGGAGACACTGCTGCACGACTTCTTCCGGGCCGTGTCGTTCGAGCCCGGTGGGCGCCCGGACTACGAGGCGATCCGGACCCTGTTCATCCCGGAAGGGCTACTGGTGAAGGCGCCCGAGGTGGCGACGGTGGACGGCTTCATCGCACCCCGGCTGGCGCTGGTCGAGTCGGGGGCGCTGACGCAGTTCCACGAATCGGAGCGGTCCGGGGAGACGCAGGTGTTCGGCAACGTCGCGCAGCGCTGGTCGGTCTACGACAAGCGGGGTGTCCAGGACGGGGTCGCCTTCGCGGCGGCCGGCCGGATCTCCACCCAGTTCGTCCGCACGCCATCGGGGTGGCTGATCACCTCGATGGCGTGGGACGACGAACGCTAGAGCTTCGCCACCGCTGCACGGAGGCGGGTGAGGGTGCGGTCGCGGCCGAGGACCTCGAGGGACTCGAACAGCGGCAGCCCCACCGACCGGCCGGTGACCGCGACCCGGATCGGGGCCTGGGCCTTGCCGAGCTTCAGGCCCCGCTCGGCGCCGACGGCCTCCAGGGTCGACTTCAGCGTCTCCGCGTCCCACGCGGCCGTGGAGAACGCGGCGATCGCCGCGCCGAGCAGGTCCGCGGCGCCGTCCTTCATCGCCTTCGCCCACGCGGCCTCGTCGACGGCCGGCTCGGCGAGGAACGCGAAGTCGACGTTCGGCACGATCTCGGCCAGCAGCGCGATGCGGGTCTGCGCGTGCGGGGCGAGGGCGTCGAACACCTTCGGGTCGTAGTCGGCCGGGTCCCACGGGGGAGCGGCGACGGGGGTCCCGCCGGGCGCGACGGGGGTGCCGGTCAGCCAGGGCCGGCACGCCTCGGCGAACGCCTCCGGGGCCAGCGCGCGGATGTATTCGCCGTTGAACGCGCGGAGCTTCTTCTCGTCGAAGAACGCCGGCGACGGGTTGACCTCCTCGAGCCGGAACTCGTCCTCGATGACCGACCACGGCACGATCTCGCGGTCGTTGGAGGGCGCCCAGCCGAGCAGCATCAGGTAGTTGCGCATGGCGTCGGCGAGGTAGCCCTCGTCGCGGTACTGCTCCAGGGCGACCTTGTCGCGGCGCTTCGACAGCTTCTGGCGCTTCTCGTTGACCACCACCGGAACGTGCGCCCACACCGGCGGGGTGCGGCCCAGCGCCGCCCACAGCAGCTGCTGCTTCGGCGTGTTGGGCAGGTGCTCCTCGGCGCGGATGACGTGGGTGATGCCCATCGTCATGTCGTCGACGACGTTGGCGAGCAGGAACACCGCGGAGCCGTCGGCGCGCGCGATGACGAAGTCCTCGATGAGCTTGTTGTCGAACGTCGGCTCGCCGCGGACCAGGTCGACCACGACGGTCGAGCCCTCGTCGGGGGCGCGGAAGCGCAGCGCGCGGCCCTCACCGGGGCCGAGCGCGCGGTCGCGGCAGAAGCCGTCGTAGCCGCGGAACTGGGCGCCGGCGCGCTCCTGGACCTGCTCGCGGGTGCAGTCGCAGTAATACGCCTTGCCCGCGGTGTAGAGCTCGTGCGCGGCGGCGGTGTGCTGCTCGGCGTAGGTGGACTGGAAGTAGGGGCCCTCGTAGGTGTCCCGGGCGATGCCGATCCACTCCAGGGCGTTGAGGATGCCCTCGGTCCACTCCGGCCGGTTGCGCGCGGCGTCGGTGTCCTCGATCCGCAGCACGAACACCCCACCCTGCTGCTTGGCGTAGATCCAGTTCTGCAGGGCCGAACGGGCACCCCCGACGTGGAACATCCCGGTCGGGGAGGGGGCGAAACGCACTCGAACCGTCACACCTCCAGACTAGTGGCCTCGTCATCCGGGATTTCGATGCCCTGCTCCAGCGCGTCGGCGCGGGCGGCGTCGAGCAGGCGCAACAGCACCGCCTCCAGCATGAGCAGGGTCTCGTCGTCGAGGCGTTGGAGGAGCCGCTGCTGCGCCCGGTTGCCGCTGTCCATGATCTCGGTCAGCACCTCGCGGCCGGCGGGCGACAGGTGGATCCGGCGGATCCGCCGGTCGTGGGGGTCTTCGGTCCGGGTCACGTAGCCGTGTGCGACGAGGCGGTCCACGATGCCGGAGAGCGTGGCCAACGTCACGCCCAGGTGTCTGGTGAGCTCCTGCGAGGGGATCCCGTCGTGCCGGGTGAGCAGAATAAGCACCTTGAGCTGCTGCATCGTGAGGTTTACTGAGAAAATCCGGTTCGTCCGGTCATACGCGAACAGGGTGCGCAGACGCTGCTCGGCTGTCATCACGCGCAGCAGCAGCGCATTCCTGTGAATCGTCACAGGAATGTTTTACCCCCTGGAAAAACTTTGCGCGAGGCGAACGGTTAGCATCACACGAACTAACGTCTGTCTTAGCCGATCGGAAGAAGACTCCAGACCATGTCGTTCCTCGCCCGGCTCAGTTTGGCGAACCGGGGGCTGGTCGCGATCATCGCGATCGTCGTCCTGGGCTTCGGCGCCATTGCCATCCCGTCACTGAAACAGCAGCTCATCCCGTCGATCGACTTCCCAGCCGCGTTCGTGCTGGCGCCCTATCCGGGCGTGTCGCCGGACATCGTCGAGGAGCAGGTCACCGCTCCGATCGAGAAGGCCCTGCAGGGCGTGCCCGGCCTCACCGACATCACCTCCACCACGCGTGAGGGTGTCGCGACGGTCCAGGTGTCGTTCGAGTTCGGCTCGTCCATCGACGACATCACCAACAAGATCTCCACGGCGATCAACCGGATCAAGTCGACGCTGCCGTCGACCGTCGAGCCGCAGGTCATCGCCGGCTCGACCGACGACCTGCCGGCCGTGGTCCTCGCCGCCAGCAAGACCGGCGACCAGATCGCGTTCGCGCAGCAGCTCGACGCCATCGTCGTGCCCGCGCTGCAGGGGATCGAGGGCGTGCGCACCGTCGAGGTCACCGGCGCGGCGACGCAGGACGTGGAGATCACCCTCGACCCGGCGAAGGCGTTCCCGGCCGGGGTCAACGCCCAGACGGTGACCGCCGCGCTCAAGTCCAACGGCGTGTCGTTCCCCGCCGGGACCCTCACCGAAGGTGACCGCTCCCTCGCGGTGCAGGTCGGCGGTGCCCTCTCCACGATCGAGGACCTCAAGGCGCTCAACGTCACGCCGGCCACGAAGCTCGGCGACGTCGCGAAGGTCGAGCTCAAGACCGCGGAGACGACGTCGATCACCCGCACCAACGGCAAGCCCAGCCTCGGCATCGCGGTCACCGCCTCGCCGGACGGCAACGCGGTCAAGATCAGCCACGCGGTGCAGGACAAGCTCGACGAGCTCAAGAAGGAGCTCGGCGGCGACGTCGCGATCACCTCGGTCTTCGACCAGGCGCCGTTCGTGGAGAAGTCCATCAAGAGCCTCAGCACCGAGGGCGCCCTCGGCCTGCTCTTCGCCGTCATCGTGATCCTGGTGTTCCTGGTGTCGCTGCGCTCGACGCTCGTCACCGCGGTGTCGATCCCGCTGTCGGTGGTCGTCGCGCTGATCGGCCTGTGGCTCGGCGACTACTCGCTGAACCTGCTCACCCTCGGCGCGCTCACCATCGCCGTCGGCCGGGTCGTCGACGACTCCATCGTCGTGCTGGAGAACATCAAACGACATCTGGAATACGGCGAGGAGAAACGCCACGCGATCCTCACCGGCGTCCGCGAGGTCACCAGCGCCGTCGTCGCCTCCACCCTGACCACGGTCGCGGTGTTCCTGCCGATCGGCCTGGTCGGCGGCTTCGCCGGGCAGCTGTTCCGCCCGTTCGCGATCACCATCACCGTCGCGCTGGTCGCGTCGCTGCTGGTCTCGCTCACCGTGGTGCCGGTCCTCGCGTACTGGTTCCTGAAGCCGCCGAAGCAGGTCGGCGCCCTGGAGCGGGAGGCGATCCTCGCCAAGGCCCTCGACAAGGAGGAGCGCGGCCGCCTCCAGCGGACCTACGTGCCGATCATCTCCTGGGTCACCCGCAGCCGGGGTACCCGCTGGATCACCGTCGGCGTCAGCATCCTCGTCTTCTTCGCGACGATCGGTCTGGCCACCCAGCTGAAGACCAACTTCATCGACCAGAGCGGGCAGACCGAGTTCTCCATCTCGCAGGAGCTGCCGGTCGGCTCCAGCCTCGCCGTCACCGACGCCGCCGCGAAGAAGGTCGAGGACCTCCTCGGCGCCCGTGGCGACATCGAGTCCTACCAGGTCACCATCGGCGCCTCGGCCGGCTTCGGCTGGGCCGGCGCGCAGTCGGGCAACACGGCCAACTTCTCGGTCACCGCGAAGGAGGACGCCGACGTCGACAAGGTCATCGAGGAGCTGCGCACGCAGGTCGTCGACAACAAGGCGTTCGGCACCGTGAAGATCACCGCCGGCGGTGGCGGAGGCGGTTCCGGCGACCAGCTCGAGGTCGTCATCAAGGCCAACAACACCGACGACCTGGCCGCCGCGGCCAAGCTTGCTCAGGACGCGATGAAGAGCACGCCCGGCATCGCGGACGTCGAGAGCAACCTGGCGGCCAGCAACCCGCGGGTCGACGTGAAGGTCAAGCGCGATGTGGCCGCGAAGTACGGGCTGTCCGACGCGGCGGTCGGTGGCATCGTCAGCGCCGCCTACCGCGGGCAGAACCTCGCCCAGCTCACCGTCGACGGCCAGCAGCGCGACCTGATCCTGCGCTCCGGCCCGGCCCCGGCGACCCTGGCGGCGCTGAAGGCGCTGCAGATCCCGGTCCAGGGCGCGACGCCGCCGTTCGTGCGGCTCGACCAGGTCGCCGACGTCAAGGAGGGCGCCGGCCCGGTCGCCATCACCCGCATCGACGGCAACCGCAGCGCCTCGGTCACCGGCCGGTCCACCGGCGACAGCCTGAGCGAGGTCTCCGGGGACCTGCAGAAGCAGCTCGACGCGCTGAAGCTGCCGGCCGGCGCGACCGTCACCCTCGGCGGCGTCACCGAGGACCAGCAGGAGGCGTTCGCGCAGCTCGGCCTGGCCATGCTCGCCGCGATCGCGATCGTCTTCATCATCATGGTGGCGACGTTCCGCAGCATCGCCCAGCCGTTCATCCTGCTGGTGTCGATCCCGTTCGCCGCGACCGGGGCGATCCTGCTCCTGCTCGCGACGGGCACCCCGCTGGGCCTGCCGGCGATGATCGGCGTGCTGATGCTCATCGGCATCGTGGTCACCAACGCGATCGTGCTGATGGACCTCATCAACCAGTACCGGGAGGGCGGCATGCCCGTCCGCCAGGCGGTCATCGAGGGCGGCCGGCACCGGCTCCGCCCGATCCTGATGACGGCCGTCGCCACGATCTGCGCCCTGGCGCCGATGGCGATCGGTCTCACCGGTGAGGGCGGGTTCATCTCGCAGCCCCTGGCCATCGTCGTCATCGGCGGCCTGATCAGCTCGACCCTGCTGACGCTGGTGCTGGTGCCCACGCTGTACACGATGGCCGAAGGCGTGAAGGAACGCCGCCGGCTGAAGCGGGAGGGCCGGCACGCCGCGGTCACCCCGGCGGCGCCCTCCGGCGGCGAGGACGGCGACGGCGAGGGCCGGCACCGGGTCGACCCGCTCGAACCGGCACCGTCGCACTGAACCACCCACAATGGCCGGCCTCGTGGAGGCCGGCCATTGTGCTGTGCGGGGACCCTTTCGGACGATCCGTCAGACCCGGAAGCGGCCGACCGCCATGTTGAGGTCCTCCGCCGTCCGGGCGAGGGCGTCGGCGGCCGACCGGGACTCCTCGACGGTCTGGCTCGTCGACTCGGTGGCGTCGGCCACGCCGCCGATGTTGCGGGCGATCTCGTCGGCGCCGGAGGCGGCCTCCGAGACGCTCCGGCTGATCTCGCCGGTCGTGGCGGTCTGCTCCTCGACGGCCGAGGCGATCGTCGTCTGGTGGTCACTGATGCGGTCGGTGATCTGCGTGATCCCCTCGATGGCGGCCACCGCGGCGGTCGTCTCCCCCTGGATGGTCTGGATCCGGGCCGCGATGTCCTCGGTCGCCCGGGCCGTCTCCTGGGCCAGGTCCTTCACCTCGCTCGCGACGACGGCGAAGCCCTTGCCCGCGTCGCCGGCGCGGGCCGCCTCGATCGTGGCGTTCAGCGCGAGCAGGTTGGTCTGCTCGGCGATCGAGGTGATCACCTTGACGATGTTGCCGATCTCGGACGACGACTCGCCCAGCCGGCCCACGATGCCGGTGGCCTCGCGCGCCGAGGTGACCGCCTCGCCCGCCACGGCCGCGGCGTCGCCGGCGCTCGAGGCGATCTCCCGGATCGCGGCGCCCATCTCCTCGGCCGCGGCGGCGAGGGTCTGCACGTGACCGGCCACGTCCTGGGCGGCGTGCCGGACGGCGCCGGCGCGCTGCGCGGTCTGGGTCGCGCCCCCGGCCAGCTTGTCGCTGATGCCGGCCATGTTCCGCGACGACCCGCCGAGCGCGGTGGCGCTGGCGCTGATCGTCTGGACCGCGGTGAGCATGCTGGCGATGGCCCGGTTCAGCGCTGAGGCCATCTGGCCCACCTCGTCGCGACCGCCGACGTCGGCGGGGCGGGTCAGGTCACCGTCGGCCACCGCCTCCAGCACGGTCGTGACCCGGCGCAGCGGGCCCACCACCGCCCCGGTGACCAGCCACGCCACGGCAAGACCGAGCAGCAGGCTGAGCGCCGCGCCGCCGAGGACCAGCCAGTTGGTGCCGGCCCGCTTGTCCTTGACCGCCTTCGCCTCCGCGGCGGCCGCGGCGGCCTGGCTGGCGACGAGGCTCTCGAACCGCTTGTTCATGTCGTCGGTGAGCAGCTCGGACTTGTTGTACCCGGTCCAGAAGCCGTTCAGGTCGCTCTTGTCGGCGGCGGTGAGGACCTCGCCGTCGCGCACCTGCTTGTACGACTCCCAGTCCTTGCGGAGGCTGTCGAAGCTGGCCGGGTCGGCCGTCTCACCGGCGTACCGCTCCATCGACGCGGCGATGCCGGCGTCGAGCTTCTTCATCTGCTCGAGGTGCTTCGCCCGCCACTCGGCGTTGGAGATGTAGTACTTCACCGTCGTGTTCAGGTCCGCGAGGACGTCCGCGCGCAGCTGGGCGAGGGTCTGGGTGGGCCGGACCCCGTCGTCGTACACCGCCTGCCCGCCGTCGGCCAGCCGTTTGAGGCCAGTGAAACACAGGCCCACCACGACCGCGAACGTCACGACGACGATCAACACCGCGCCGAAGATCTTCGCGCCGACCGGCACGTCACCGATGCCGCGACGCGGCGATGCCGAGGTTGTACTCATGCGGGAGCCCCCAATGACGGTCTTTACCTCACGCATCGACGCTCGCGGCCCGGAGTTGAGCTTCAGCGGGCCAGCAGCGCCCGGATCGCCCGAACCACCTCCGTCGGTGACTCCTCGGCCATGAAGTGCCCGCAGTGCACGGTCGTGTGCTCCAGGTCGGGCGCCCACGCCCGCCACCGCGCCGCCGCGTCGAACCCGAGCGCGGCACCCCAGTCCTGCTGCAGCACGCTCACCGGCATCCGCAGCGACCTGCCCGCCGCCCGGTCGGCCAGGTCGTGCTCGACGTCCACGCCGGCCGAGGCCCGGTAGTCCGCGACGATCGACGCGACGGCGTCACGGCAGGCAGCGAGGTACACGTCCCGCACCGGAGCGGGGATCGTGGCCGGGTCCCGCGCCCACAGGTCGAGGAAATGGCCGAAGAACGCGTCCGGGCTCGCCCCGATCAGCGTCTCCGGCAACCCCGGCGGCTGCGCCATCAGGTACAGGTGGAACCCGACCGAGGCGGTGGTGCCGCGCATGACGTCCCACATGTCCAGCGTCGGTAGCACGTCGAGGGACAGCAGGTGCGTCACCGCGTCCGGATGGTCGAGTCCGGCCCGGAACGCGACGAGGGCACCCCGGTCGTGCCCGGCCAGGGCGAACCGGTCGTGGCCGAGCGCGGCGGCCAGCGCGACCACGTCGGCGGCCATGACCCGCTTCGCGTACGCGCCGGTGCCGGCGGGTTTGCTGCTGTCGCCGTACCCCCGCAGATCCGGACAGATCACAGTGTGGTCGGCGGCCAGGTCGGCGGCGACGTGCCGCCACATCAGATGCGTCTGCGGGAAGCCGTGCAGGAGCACGACCGGCGGCCCCTCGCCGCCGACCGCGGTGTGCAGCGCCACCCCACCGGCGACCGGGACCTGCTGGTAGTCGAAGCCGTTGATCCTCATGCGGCCCAGCCTGCGCGGCGCCGATGAGTGTCCGATGAGCAGTAGATTACTGGGGTGGTCAGGTTCGGCGTGCTCGGTCCGGTGGAGGCCGCGACCAGCGCCGGACCCGTCCCGCTGCAGGGCGCCCGCCAGCGGGCCGTCCTCGCCCGGCTCGTCGTCGCCCGCGGCCGGGTCGTCCCCGTCGGCGTCCTCGTCGACGACCTGTGGCCCGAGCACCCGCCGCGCGGGGCGGTCGCGGCGATCCGCACGTTCGTCGCCGACCTGCGGCGCGCGATCGAACCGGACCGCGCCGCCCGCCGGCCGGCGACGGTGCTGGTGACGGAGCCACCCGGCTACGCGCTGCGGGCCGCCGATGTCGACGCCTGGCGGTTCGAGGCCACCGTGGACGCGGCCCGCGACCTCGCCCCGGCGGACGCGGTGCGCCGGCTCGACGAGGCGCTGCGCTGGTGGCGCGGGCCCGCCTACGCCGAGTTCGAGGCGTCGCCGTGGGCCCGGGCCGAGATCGACCGCCTCGACGAGCTGCGCGCCCTCGCCGTGGAACGCCACGCGGCCGCGCTGCTCGCCCTCGACCGCCCCGCGGACGCTGCCGCCGAGCTGCAGGCCCACACGACCGCGCACCCGCTGCGGGAGGACGCCTGGCAGTCGCTGGCGCTCGCCCTGTACCGGTCCGGGCGCCAGGGCGACGCCCTCGCCGCGCTGCGCCGGGCCCGGACGGTCCTCGCCGACGAGCTCGGCATCGACCCGGGCCCGGGCCTGCGCGCCCTGGAAACCGGCATCCTCACCCAGTCGCCGTCGCTGGCCGGTGCGGCGCCGGTGCCGGCGTCCGGGCCAGCGCCTTTGTCAGCGCCTGGGTCGTCGCTCTGGGGGCCGTCCTGGTCGCCGTCCCGGGCGCCGGACCTCGTGGGGCGGGACGTGGAACTGGACCGGCTCCGGCGGGCCGCGGCCGACGCCGTCTCCGCGGGCCAGCCGGTCCTCGCCCTCGTGTCCGGCGAACCCGGCGCCGGCAAGACCGCGCTCGTCTCCGCCCTCGCCCGCGACCTCGCCGCCGCCGGCTGGACGGTGTCATGGGGCCACGCCCCCGAACACGACGGCGCCCAGGCCGTCCACCCCGAGGTCCTACGGCCGGCCACCGCGACGCCGATCGCCGACCCCGCCGCCGGCCACCTCCGCCGGCGCCGCGCCGCGGTGGAGGCGTTGAGCGCGGCCGCCCGGACCGCCACCGTGCTCCTCATCGCCGACGACCTGCACCGCGCCGACGAGGGGACCCTCGACGTGCTCACCGGCCTGTTCTCCGAACGCGACCCGGTCCGCGGTCCCGTCCTGCTCGCCGGGACGTTCCGCGCCACCGAGATCGGTCCGGCGCTCACCGCCGCCCTCGCCCGGTTCGCCCGCGCCGAGCCGCTGCGGATCCTCCTCGGCGGCCTGTCCGAGCCCGCCACCGCGGCCCTCGCCCGCGCCGTCGCCGGCCGTGACCTCGACACGGCGGCCGTGCACCGGCGCACCGGCGGCAACCCGTTCTTCGTCCGGGAGCTCGCCCGGCTCGTCAAGGACGAGGGCGCCGGCGCCCTGCAGGAAGTGCCAGCCGGGGTACGCGACGTCCTGCGCCACCGCCTCGCCCAGCTGCCGCCGCCCGCGCAGGCCGCGCTGCGGCTCGCCGCCGTCCTCGGCCGCGACGTCGACCCCGACGTCCTCGCCGCCCTCCTGCCGGACCCGTCCGTCCTCGACCCGGCCGTCGACGCCGGGTTCCTCACCGACGGCGGCCTCCGGTTCACCCACGTCCTGATCCGCGACACCGTCTACGGCGACCTGTCGGCCCTGCGCCGCCGCGCCTGGCACGCCGACGCCGGACTCGCGCTCGCCCGCATCCACCCGTCCGACGTCGAGTCCCTCGCCCACCATTTCGGCCACGCCGGTCCCGCGCACGCCGCCGCTGCCGCCCGGTACGCCGAAGCCGCCGCCGCCCGGGCCGAACGCCGCGGCGACCCGCACGAGGCCGCCCGCTTCTGGCGCCTGGCGGGCACCACCCCCGCGGTGCTGATGGGCCTGTCCCGCGCCCTCGCCGTCACCGGCCATCTGGCCGAGTCCCGCCGCCTGCGCGCCGCCGTCGCCCCCGACCCCGCCGCCCTCACCACCTTCGACGTCCCCGCCGTCTGGCCCCGTAACGACGACGAGCACCTGTCCCAGCAGCTCGTCACGGCCGCGACCCGGGCCCTGCGCACCCCGCTCGACGACGCGCACCGGGGGCGCCTGCTGAGCACCCTCGCCCTGGAGCTGCGCGGCACCACCACCCACCAGGGGCTGCTCGCGGCGATCGCGGCGGAACGCATCGCCCGGACCACCGGGGACCCGCTGCAACTGGCCGTGGCCCTGAACGCCCGCTATATGCACACCTTCCACCGCACCGGCCTGGCCCCGGCCCGCGCCGCCATCGGCGCCGAACTCACCGACCTGGCCGCCCGGCACGACCTCGTCACGTTCGAGGTCCTCGGCCACCTGATCCAGCTGCAGTCCGCCGCCGCCCTTGGCGACCTGCCTCGTGCCGACCGGCACGCCTCCGCCGCCGGAGCCCTCGCCACCCGCTACGACCTGCCACTGGTCGGCGTCTTCACCGCGCTGTACACGGCACTGCGGCAACCTTCGGAGCCCGCGTACCGCACCGCGCACGACGCCCTGTCCCGCGCCGACATGCCCGGCATGGCCGACGGCCTGCTGAGCCTGTCCCTGCTCAGCCTCGGCAGCTACCCCTCCACGGACTGGGGCCCGTACGAGCCGTGGGTCCGCCCACTGCTGCTTCTGCGTGCCGACCACCCGGCCGAGGCGCTGGCCGCGCTGCGCGCCCTGCCCCCGTCACCGCACGACGCCCTGCTCGAGGCCCGCCTGTGCCTGGCCGCCCGCGCGGCCGTGGCCCTGGACGACCGTCCCACGATGCGCGCCCTGCGCGCCGCCCTGCTCCCAGCCGCCGCCGAACACGCCGGCGCCCAGTCCGGGGTCCTCACGTTCGGCCCGGTCGCCGGATACCTCGACGCCCTCGCGTGACCGTGCCCACCCAGATCGACCAGACAGCTCGCAGCCCGCACGGCTCGTCCGGGCCGCCGCATTCGACGAGGCTCGTTCCATCCCGATTGCAGAACGCACGGATGTGGGACCTCACCGGCATCGAGCGTCTCGACGGTCCCGCGCTAATCCGGGTCCTTCCCGACCAGGTCCGTCAGCCGCTGCAGGGCCAGTTGCGGGGTGAACACCGTCACGGGGCCGTTCGACGCGAGCTCGCAGTCGCTGAACGAGATCGAGACCGTGACCGCCGCACCGGCGCGGTATTCGAAGATGGCGATCATCGATCCTCTCGAGAACCCCGGGCAGCTGTACACCGCGTCCTTCAGCATCGGTTGCCCCGAATTGAGCGTTGCCGCGAGCGCGGTCACATCGGCGTCTCGAATCACGACCGAACGGGCCAGCGTCCCCGAGGGGGCGGATTCGTCCGGTCGGTGATACCGGCAGAGGGTGGCAATGACCGGTCTGCCCGGAACGAGCCGATCAGCCAGATCCGGGCGGTCGGGGTTGGCGGGCCGCCCCGGATCCTGACCCGGACACGACGCGGTGGCCACTGTCGCGCTCGTCGTGTCGCCACCGCCCGGGCGCAGCGCGAGACTCCCGGCGGCGACGACCCCCACGGCGACCACTGCCGCACCCACCAGACGACGACGGTGGCGGCGGCGGGCCCGGTCCGCCACCCGGTCGAACAACGACGGGGACCCGGCCGGTTGCTGGACCAGCTCGTCCAGCGCAACCGAAACCCGCTGCTCAAGGTCATCCATGGTCATCGGTTCCCTCCCGGCACGGCCGCGGCCTGCAGCTTCTCCAACGCCTTCGACGTCTGGCTCTTCACCGTGCCCGCTGAACATCCGAGCAGTTGCGCGGTCTGCTCCACCGACAGGTCCTCGTAGAACCGCAGGACCAGGACCGTGCGCTGGGCCGGCGGCAGCGCCGGCAGCACCCGCGCGAGCACATCCCGCAGGTCCACACCGGCCAACGCGTCGCCGGTGTCGGCGACGTCCGGCAGCTGGGCCGTCGGCTGCTCCCCCCACCAGCGACGGCGACGCCAGGTCAGGTAGCTGGTCACCATGACCCGCCGCACGTAGCCGTCCGGATCGGCGCCACCGGCGATCAGGCGTTCCCAATGCGGCCAGACCTTCACCAGGGCCGTCTGGACCAGGTCCTCGCCCTGTTGCCAGTCCCCGGTCAACAACCGCGCCGTGCGCAGCAGCGCGGCTTGCCGGGCCAGCACGTACTCACGGAATCCAGCCGGCTCCGACATGTTGCCTCCTCGCGGACGCGTCCCCCGTCCAACTGAGACACAACGCGGACGGCTCGCCAGGTTGCCTCCGGCCGGGCCGTGGCAGGATCTCCGCAACGGTCGACCGGGCGGAGGTCCACATGGGTGCGTCAGGATGGGACTACCTGGTCCCCTACGACGGCGGGGTCGCGGCCACGCTCCAGCGGCTCCGCGCCGACGTGTTCGCCGCCGGCGACTACTACTGGCCGTACGGCAGCGACCGGCCGAAGCCGGCGACCGAGGAGGAACTCTGGGCCGACCGGAACGTCCGCGAGAGCATGACCCACTCGGTCCTGGACGTCTTCGAGGTGGGCACCGGCGACCCCCGGGGCGAGAGGACGTTCGGCCGGACGTTCGAGGTGACGGACGCCGAGTGCACGGCCGTGTTCGGCACGGCCCACCCGACCGCGGACGACCTGCCGCCCGACCTCGAGGGGCCGATCGAGGCGCTGCTCACCGGGCGCGGCGTCGGGCGGCACCTGATCATCCACGGTGCCGACGGGCCGGCGCAGATCCTGTTCTTCGGCGCCACCGGGGACTGACCGCGATGTCCACCCGGCTGGAGGACTACGTCGGCGCCCCGCAGCTGCTGGGTGAGATCGTCTACGAGCCGGACTGGTACCTGCTGAGCGTCCCCGCCGAAGCGCTCGCCTTGGTGGAACCGACCGGCGTGGTGTTCAAGCCGGCGGCGCGGCCGCACATCTCGGTGATGAAGGGTGAGGCGCCGAGCCGGAACGTGGCGGCCTGGGGCACGGCGTTCGTCGGCGAGCGGGTCACCGTCCAGGTGTCGCCGGTCGTGAAGGACGAGAACGGGCTGCACCTGTGGGTCGACTGCCACAGTGCCCGGCTGTGCGAGATGCGCGAGCACTTCGGGCTGACCACGCTGCGCCGCGAGGACGGCGCCTACCTGGTGAACTTCCACCTGACGGTCGGCCGGCGGAAGCAGGCCGTGGACGGGCGGCGGCGGCCGCAGCTACGCCTGTCGCCGCAGAGCCACATCGACGTCGGCACCGGCATGCAGCATCTATGACCCGAGCTTGTGCGGGCACTGGTGCAGCGGCCGCCGGGGGATGCGGGCCGGGCGGCGGATCGACACGAGCCGGGCCGGGCGGACGACCGGCTGCTTCGAGGACAGCGGCGCGGTGGTGGACGTCGCGGTGCGGGACACCGCGGCGAGGTGCGACGACAGCGCGGCGTGCAGCAGCGTCGGGGACTGCTGCGGCGAGGTGGAGTTGCGGCGGTTGTGGCCGGTGTACGACGAAACCGGCGGGCTGGAGCTGCGCTGCGCCGGGATCCGGCGGGGTGCCGGGAACGCGTCCAGGGGCGCGGCGGCCACCGGGGCCGGTTCGTCCTTCTCCGGCCGGGTGACCACGAACGCGACGACGGCCGCCACGATGACCGGGACCAGGTAGAGCAGGGCTCCGGCGTATTGCTCGGTCACGACGACGACTCCCAACACTGCGCACAACTGACCTGCGCAACGCTACGGATTGCCCCGCATCGACGATGTCATCCGGTCGGTCCGCCCTGCAAGTCCGGGCGGGGTGCAGCTGAGGTGCAAACCTCCCGGAACCAGTCGAAGGACCGCCGCCTGGTCCGCTCCTGGGTGTCGAAGTCGACGTGGACGAGGCCGAAGCGCTGGTCGTAGCCCTCGGCCCACTCGAAATTGTCCAGCAGTGACCAGGCACAGTAGCCGCGGACGTCGACCCCGGCCGCGATCGCCTCGCGGACGGCGGTGAGGTGGCCGGCGTGGTAGTCGATGCGGAACTGGTCGTCGACCGGTGCGTAGGAACAGCCGCTCTCGGTGATCCAGATCGGCGGGAGCTTCTCGCCGTACGTGTCGCGCAACGTCACCAGCAGGTCCCGCAGCGCCGACGGCACGACCGGCCAGCCGAAGTCGGTGGTCGGGTAGCCGGGGATGGTCTCGGCGCGGTGGAACGGCAGGTCCTCACCGGGCTGCGGGGCGCCGACGAGGCTCGGGTTGTAGTAGTTGACGCCCAGGGCGTCGATCGGCTGGGAGATGACCTGCAGGTCGCCGTCCAGGACGATCGAGTCGATGTCGGCGGTGGTGAGCCCCTCGACGATCGGCGGGTACGCGCCGAGCAGGACCGGGTCGGTGAAGAGCCGGTTCTGCACCAGGTCGTAGAACATGGCGGAGGTCTGGTCGTCCTCGGCGTCGCTCGCCGGCCACACCGGCGAGTAGTTGTTGGCGAGGGTGATCGGCGCGGTGGACACCCGGCGCAGCGCCGACACGGCCAGGCCGTGGCCGAGGAGCTGGTGGTGGATGACCGGGAGCAGGTCCAGGCCGAGCTGCTGGCCGGGGGCGTGGACGCCCAGGACGTGACCGAGCACCAGGTGGATGTAGGGCTCGTTGAGCGTCACCCACAGTTTCACCCGGTCGCCGAGGGCCTCGCCGACGAGTTCGGCGTACTCACCGAGGCGCATCGCGGTGTCGCGGTTGCCCCAGCCGCCGAGGTCCTGCAGGGCCTGCGGCAGGTCCCAGTGGAACAGGGTCACGAGCGGGTCGATGCCGCGGGCGAGCAGGCCGTCGACGAGCCGGTCGTAGAACGCCAGGCCGGCGGCGTTGGCGGGGCCGGCGCCGGTCGGCTGGACGCGGGGCCAGGAGATCGAGAACCGGTACGCGGTGGCGCCGAGCTCCTGGATCAGGTCGAGGTCGGACTCCCACCGGTGGTAGTGGTCGCAGGCGACGTCGCCGGTGGCACCGCCCCTGGTCGTGCCGGGGGTGCGGCTGAACGTGTCCCAGATGGACAGGCCGCGGCCGTCCTTCTCCGCGGCGCCCTCGATCTGGTACGCGGCGGTCGAGACACCGAACTGGAACCCGGGAGGAAAGTCCGACATGATCGCACGCTACCGGCTGGGGCAGTATTGGGCCATGGCACACGAGATCCCGACCGTCGAGCTCGCTCCGGGGGTGCAGCTGCCGACCATCGGCTTCGGCACCTGGCAGATCACCGGCTCGTCGGCGTACGAGTCGACCCGCACCGCGCTCGACGTCGGTTACCGGCACATCGACACCGCCACCATGTACGGCAACGAGGAGCAGATCGGCAGGGCGCTGCGCGACAGCGGCGTGGACCGTTCGGACATCTTCATCACCACGAAGCTCCCGCCGTCGCAGTCCGGCCTGGAGCGGCAGACGATCGAGGCCAGCCTCAAGGCGCTCGGCGTCGACCACGTCGACCTGTGGCTCATCCACTGGCCGCCGTCGCGGGCGAAGTCGGTGCCGACCTGGGTGGCGTTCCAGGCGGCCCGCGACGCCGGCCTGACCCGCTCGATCGGGGTCAGCAACTACGACACCGCGCTCATCGACCAGCTGATCAAGGAGACCGGCGACGTGCCCGTCGTCAACCAGGTCGCGTGGAGCCCGGCCCAGCACGACGAGCACTTCCTCGCCGACATGCGCGCCCGGCGGGTCGTCGTGGAGGGGTACAGCTCGCTGAAGAACACGCCCCTGGACGATCCGCGGCTGGTCGCGATCGCGGCGGCGCACGGCGTGACGGTGCCGCAGGTGGTGCTGCGCTGGCAGCTGCACCACGACATCGTCATCATCCCGAAGTCGACCCGCCGGGAGCGGATGACCGAGAACCTGTCGGTGCTCGGCTTCTCGCTGTCCGCGGACGAGCTGGAGACCATCAACTCCTTGTGATGCCCCGGTCCACCCTGGCCCGCCAGCCCCCGTCGCGGGGCTGGCGGCGCAGCTTCGCCAGGGCCTCGACCGCGCCGGTCACCAGCTCGCCGAAGTCGGGGTCCGGCCCCTTGTGGATGAGAAACGCCAGGCCGTTGGAGTTGCTCACGGCCCATCCGGTGCGCCTCCCGAGCCGGTGCGCCGCGTCGGCGCCGTGCGCGGTGACCAGCTGGATGTCGAACGGGTGGCGCACCGCACCGCCGTCGCGGGTCACCACGATCCGCGCCTGAGCGAGGGCGTCGTCCCGGTTGAACAACGCCCGCCACCACCGCGTCCGCGGGGCCTCCAGCACGACCTCGACGCCCTCGCCGTGCTCACCCGGGTCGCGGGCGTCCGCGACGGCACGCACCAGGTCGACCACCTTCGCGGTGTCCGACCGGCGGAACGGCACCCAACTGTCCACGGCGACATCTTCGCCTGCTTTTCCTCAGATGCCGTCGCCGTCGGCCGTTCAGCGGGACAGAACATCCGAAAGGACGTCCCCATGCGCCGCTGGCTGGGCTCCCTCCGCGTCTACACCAAGATCCTCATCGTCGCGGCCGTCGCGATCGCCGGCACCGCCGCGACCGGGATCTTCGCCCTCGTCGGCATCGCGGGGCTGAGCCACACCCGCAACGAAGAGGTCGGCCACTCGGTGCCGTACATCACCGCGCTGAACAAGGCGGCCCTCACCGCGAAGGCGGCCGCCAACGACGAACGCGGCTACCTCCTCGGCGGTGACGTCACCTTCCGCGACGAGGCGCTCGGCCGGCAGGAGACGGTCAACACCGCGCTGGCCTCGGCGCTGGCCCTGGCCCGGTCCGACGCCGCCGTCCAGGAGATCCAGACCGCCACCGACGCCTGGTTCACCGCGCTGCGGGCGGAGTTCACCCTGTTCGGCACCGACCGGGCGGCCGCCGTGACCGCCGCCTTCGGCCCGAACCGCGAGCTGCGCAAGGTGTACGAAGGGCTCATCGACACGGAGATCGCCTGCGCCGACGCGGCACTGGTCGCGGGCAAGGAGTTCGGCGACACGGTGTCCTCGGTCCGCTTCACCGTCATCGTCCTGCTCGCCGTCGCGCTCGCCCTGGCCGTCGCGCTCGCGCTGTACATCGCCCGCTCGATCGTGCAACCGCTGGGCCGCGTCTCGCACGTCCTGCGCGCCGTCGCCGACGGCGACCTCACCCAGGACCCGGCCGTCGACCAGCGCGACGAGGTGGGCCAGATGGCCGACGCCCTGCGGACCGCCACCGGCAACCTGCGCCGGACGGTGGCGACCCTGGCCGAGCACTCGACGGTCCTCGCCAGCGCCTCCGAGGAGCTCGCCACCACCAGCGCGCAGAGCTCCGGCGGCGCCGCGACCGGCGCCCGCCAGGCCAGCGCCGTCGCCGGCCTGGCCACCGAGATGTCCGGCGCCATCTCCACCGTCGCCGCCGGCGCCACCGAGATGGGCGCCTCGATCCGCGAGATCGCCCAGAGCGCCACCCAGGCCGTGACCGTCGCCGGCCGCGCCGTCGAGGTCGCCGGCACCACCAACACCGTCATGAGCAAGCTCGGCGACTCCTCCGCCGAGATCGGCAACGTCATCAAGGTGATCACCTCGATCGCCGAGCAGACGAACCTCCTGGCCCTCAACGCCACCATCGAGGCGGCCCGCGCGGGCGCCGCGGGGAAGGGCTTCGCGGTCGTCGCCTCCGAGGTCAAGGACCTCGCCCAGGAGACCGCCCGGGCCACCGACGACATCAGCCGCCGGGTAGCCTGGCCGAGCTCTCCGGCAGCCTGCGCACCATCGTTCATTCGTTCCGCTACTGACGGTGCTGGACGGCAACGGCCCCCGTCTGTGCGGGGGCCGTCGCCGGTCAAGTGGGCACGGTTGGGTTCGAACCAACGACCCCCCGCTTGTAGGATGGTCGGGATTTCCGCAGTTCAAAGAGCCTGTCCGAACCCGTCGTGCCGCAAGCGGTCTGCGTGGCGTTGGTCAGTCTCCCGAGTGGCCGAAGAACAAGATCTGGTCGGGCATCCCGTCGGCGTAGATGATCAGATGTCGCCCAACCCCGTAGCCCGTGAGAAGGTGGCCGAGGGTTTCCGCCAGCTGGCCATCCAGGCGCGCCAAGTCGTCCGCCGTCACCCGTGTCGTGCCAAGCGCCCGCTCGCACTCGGCGTCCGTCACCTCAAAGGTTTTGCAGTAGGCGTCATCGTCGGCGGGATCGCCGACACCAACCTCGAAGATATCCAAGATCGAATGAGTGCTGTCCTCCAGGATCCACCCGTCGGACAGCAGCTCATCCTCCGCCGTCGGCTTCAGCCGATCGCCGCCGTGCGGCCAGTAGTAGTCATCAGGGGTAAACAAGTCGGCACGAAGCTGTGCGAGTGCGGCGGCCACGCTCCCGCTGAACGGGACCAGGTACTGCCACTCCGGCGCGTCCACGCGAACCTCCGACCGTCGATGTTGAGGTGATCCTGCCACCGCCGGTTCGCGCAGTCCCCCAGCGTTCGTGCCGGTTGCCGTAGGTGTTGCCGTACGGACGCTGGCCGCGCCTTGGGATGCCGGCCGCCTCCTTTGGTGCTCTGCTCCAGGATCACGTTGCGCGCACCGCCCTGGCCGACGCGCTGGTGATGGCCACCGAAAGTCGCCCGCCGTTCCTGGAGCGCGTAGCACACATTTCCATCGTCGAGGCCACCTCAATGGAGCGGTTCTGCCGCCGGCTGTCAGACCGCTCCGGCCGGTGCAGCCCGGCGACTACCCTTGTTCGGGAGGGGGTGATCTCGATGCCCAGATTTCTCATCGAGGCGACTTACACGCTCGACGGACTCCGCGGGCTCATGCAGGACGGTGGCAGCGGGCGGGTCGAAGCGGCCGGCAAGATGGCCGAAAGTGTCGGTGGGCACCTTGAATCGTTCGACTTCACATTCGGCGAGCAAGACACGCATGTGATTTGCGAACTGCCCGACAACAAGTCCGCCGCCGCCGTCGCTTTCGCGATCGGCGCATCCGGTGGAGCAACCACCAGGACCGTGGTGCTGCTCAGCCCTGCAGAGGTCGACCAAGCGGTTCGGCAGGCTGTCGAATACCGCGCACCTGGCGCCTGATCGGGCTGGCCGCCGCGCCGGATCTACGGTTCGACCGGCGCCCTCCAGCGGCTGCGCCCGCAAGCCGAGCCTGGCCTCCAGGGTGCCCTGCGTGCCGGCCGTCCACCGCGATGAGCTTCGGAGGGCGGGCCGCGGCCCAGGACGCCCGTGTCGCACACGGGAGGGAGGGCGCTCCAGCGGGCCGGAAGTGTCGTACCCACGAGTAGTCTGACCTGGTCGGACGCGGGCAGCGGCGGACCAGGCGCGACCCCGTGCGGACGGCAAGGTGGTGGTCCGTCCAGCGAAGGCGCAGAGCGCGGCCGGCGATACCGCCACAAGAGTTGGTGAGCTGACCGCGCGCAGCGCCGGTCAGTGGCCGTGCAGCGGCCATGGAGGTGCGGGTGGGAACCCCCGCCGCGCCGAAGGCGCAGAAAACACTGTGGGCACGGTTGGGTTCGAACCAACGACCCCCCGCTTGTAAGGCGGGTGCTCTTCCACTGAGCTACGCGCCCCGAACTGCTGTCCCGGGTATCCAGGATGCTACCTGCCGCGCCTCATCCGCCCCAGTCGGTACCAGATGTGTATCAGCTCTGCAACGATGCGATCGCTGTCCGCCAGGCATCCTGGTCGCGGGCCGTGCCCGGGCCGTGGTGCTCGGCGAACCTGACGACGCCGGCGGTGTCGATGAGGAACGTGCCGCGGTCGGCGAAGCCGCGCTGGTCGTTGAAGACCCCGTACGCCTGAGCCACCGCCCCGTGCGGCCAGAAGTCCGACAGGAGAGGGAAGTCATAGCCTTCCCGGTCGGCCCAGACCTTGTGGCTGTAGGGCGAGTCGACGCTGACGGTGAGGACCTGCACGGCGTCGGACTGGAAGTCGCCGGCCGTGGACAGTTCGCCCTGGCAGGTGCCGGTGAAGGCGAGCGGGTAGAAGACCAGGAGCACGGCTTTACGGCCGCGGAAATCCGACAGGCGGACCTCCTGGTTGTTCTGGTCCCTGAGCACGAAGTCCGGCGCCTCGCCGCCGACGTCGACCGTCATGGGCACGAGCATGCCAGGTGTCGTACCGGGGGCCTACACTCGCCCGCATGGCTGCCGGTCCGCGTCTGGGCATCGACTTCGGGACCTCCCATACCGTTGCGCTGCTCGCGTGGCCGGATGGGCGGGTCCGCCCCTTGCTGTTCGACGGTTCGCCGTTGCTGCCGTCCTGCGTCTACGCGCAGCCCGACGGGCAGGTCCTCGTCGGCCGCGATGCGGTGCACGCGGCCCGGGTCGACCCGGCGCGGTTCGAGGCGAGCCCGAAGCGGCGCATCGACGACGGCACGGTGCTGCTCGGTGACCGTGAGTTCACGGTCCCGGCGTTGATCGGGGCGGTGCTGTCGCACGTCGCGTCGGAGGCTCGCCGGGTCGCCGGTGGGCAGGTCGGCGCGGTGACGCTGACGCACCCGGCGGCGTGGGGCGTGTCGCGGCGCCTGGCGCTCGTGGAGGGCGCGACGATCGCCGGGCTGCCACAGCCGGCGCTCATGCCCGAGCCGGTGGCCGCCGCGCACTATTTCGCCGGTGTGCTGCAGAAGCCCCTCACCGCGGAGCAGGGCCTGCTCGTGTACGACTTCGGCGGCGGCACCTTCGACGCCAGCGTGGTGACCCGCGCCGGGGACGGTTTCGACGTGCGCGCGGTCGACGGCATCGACGATCTGGGCGGCATCGACCTCGACGCGTTGATCGTCGACCACGCGAAGCGGCAGCTGGAAGACGCTCCGGTGTGGGCGCGGCTGGAGAGCCCGCAGACCACCGAGGACCGCCGGCACCGCCGGCTGCTGTGGGACGACGCCCGGGTGGCGAAGGAGATGCTGTCGCGGACCCCCACGACGGGGCTGCACGTGCCGATCGCGGCCGCCGACGTCGCCATCACCCGCGAGGCGTTCGAGGACCTCGCCCGGCCGATGCTGGAGCAGACGGTCCGCACCACGGCGGCCGTGGTCCGCTGGGCCGGGCTGGACAACAGCAAGCTCGCCGGGCTGTTCCTGGTCGGCGGCTCGAGCCGGATCCCGCTCGTTGCGACGCTGCTGCAGAAGGAGCTCGGGGTCGCGCCGACGATCATCGAGCAGCCGGAGATGGTGGTCGCCGAGGGCAGCCTCCGCGCGTGGGTGAATGTCGGCGTCCAGCCCGGCGCGGCCGCGCCGGCCGCCGCGGCGCCGGGTGGGGCGCCTGGTGGGGCGCAGCAGGGTGGCCTCGCGAAGCCGCCGGGCGCGCAGCCGCCGCAGGGCGGTCAGGGGCAGGCCGTCGCGGGTGCCGCGGGCGCGGCCGGTGCGATCTACGGCGGGGCTCAGGCGGCGCAGGCCGCGGGATTCCCGCAGGGGGCGGTCGCCACGCCACCCGGCGGTGTGGCGCCGGTCAGCGCCGTGCCGATGAGCGCCCCTCCCGTGAGCAGCCCTCCGATGAGCGCGCCTCCGATGAGTTCACCGCCCATGAGCGGGCCGCCGATGAGCGCGCCACCTGCGAGCAACGTGCCGGTCAGCGCGCCGCCGCCGGTGAGCGGCGGCCCTGGCGGGTTCCACGGCGGCTACCCGGCGGGTGCGCCGGTCAGCCCCGGCTTCGGTGATGCCGAGGCCACCCAGCGGATCCGTCCGACGACCCCGCCGCCGGTGCAGCAGGCGGGCTACCAGCAGGCCTACCAGCAGGGTCACGCACCGGTCCAGCCGCCGCAGCCGCCGCGGTTCGCGCAGCCGCCGGTGCAGCAGGGCTACGTGTCGCCCTCGGCGACGCGCATGGACTACGCGCCGCCGATCCCGCGGGAGGAGCCGCTGCCGCCGCCCCGCCGGCGCAACGTGGCGGTCCCGCTCCTGGTCGGCATCCTGATCCTGGCGCTGGGCCTGGCCGGTTACGTGGTCTACACGGAGGTCGGCAACAACAAGTCCGACAACACCGCCGATCAGCAGCCCTCGACCTCGACCAGCACCACCCCCGCCCCGTCCTCGTCGTCGACCAGCCAGGTGCTGGACATCCCCGCGAAGCCCCGCGAGGAACGCCCGTCGTGGCTGCCCAACAACTGGAAGCTGTTCCCGCAGCGCGGCCTGCACGACCTGTGGATGTCACAGGACGAGTCCGAGGGCGGCAGGTGCGAAGCGACCGACAGCAACCTGCACGTCACGTCCGAGCGGCAGGGCCTGACCGGCTGCACATTGAAGGACCCGCTCAACGTGTCGCTGACCGACGTCGGTATCGAGGCGAAGGTGCACCGGGAAACCGGCTGCGCCGGCATCTGGGCCCGCACCGGTGACCGCGGCTACACGGTCGGCGTCTGCGACGGCGTCATCCGCCTGTACGCCCTGGGCGACAACGCCCCCAGCCCGGACAACGAACTGGCCTCGTGGCCCGTCAAGATCGAGGGCGACCCGTACGTGACCCTGGTCGCCATCGGCACCGAGATCTCGGTCTGGGTCAACGGCACCAAGCTCGGCACGAAGAACCACGACCTGATCAAGCGCGGCAAGGTCAACCTGGGTGCTTTCACGGCCGCGGACCCCGCCAACGTCACCTTCTCGGAGGTGCGCGTCTGGCAGCCCCAGTCCAACTCCGGCGGCGGCAACCAGACCACCTCGCCCAGCCCTTCGAGGTCGGGCTGGTCCAGCCCGCCGTCGACGACCGCAACGCCGAAGCCGACCTCGACCAAGTCGGCGCCCTGACGCCCACCCCGCCCGGCCCGGGCATCCGTCGCGACAACCCAGTGACGGTGCCCTGGCCGGCGCCCGCGACGCGGCGACCGGGCCCGTGACGGTGCCCGGCCCGAGTCCGCGACGCGGCGACCGGCTGTAGGGGGCGGGGTCACGTTCGGACGGTGCCCTGGTCGCACCCCTGGCGTCCGGGGATGTGACCGGCCCTACCGGCGATCAGGCGGCGCTGCCGGCATTCACCCGATCACGCGCAGATCGCCACGATCGGGTCCGACGACAGCCCGTGACCGAGCGGTGCGATGGTTCATGCGTCGGTCGAACGGTGGCGGTGCGACCGCGCCGGAACTGGCGGGATCAGGCGATGGCGAGACTCCACTGCTCCCACGTCCGTTCGATCTTGACTGGAACGAAGCGCGGTCGCCGGGAGGGGTTGGAGCGTCCGATCCGGCGGGACCGTGTCCGGATAGGTCTCTGTGTACTTTTTGTTCCGCCCGGAGTGGATCTTTCCGGTGATCGAAGGAGCGTGCTGGCCGTCCGAGCGGCCGCGGCCGTCCTTCGATCATGGCGGCAGGACCGAGCGGCCCGCGTCCGGGAACACTGACCCACGCCAGGCACTGATTCGATCTTGGCGGCGTGATCGAAGGACGGTTCTGGCCGTCAGTGCAGGCCCATTGACCGCAGGCCCGCAGCGTTGACTCCGCGGCATCGGGATCGACCCCGGCTTCTACCGGCTGGCGAGGAGAGGAAGGCACGCCGGGGAGGGGCGGAATTGGCGACGGCACGCGAAGATCGGGCGCGGCCGGTGCGAGTCACATCAGGCCGGCGAGGCCGGGCGAGCGGGCCGGGCGAGCGGGCCGGGCGAGCGGGCCGGGCGAGCGGGCCGGGCGAGCGGGCCGGGCGAGCGGGCCGGGCGAGCGGGCCGGG
>NZ_JBHSIU010000038.1:0-3771 GCF_042653625.1 Dactylosporangium cerinum
GCGGACCGGACTGGTACCCCGGCCTGACACGGATGTCAGCGCTGGTTTCGGTTCCGGGATGGTGCTGGTGACCGGCGGGACCGGCGGTGTGGGGGCGTTGGTGGCCCGGCATCTGGTCCTCCGACATGGGGTGCGGCATCTGGTGTTGACCAGCCGCCGTGGTCTTGATGCTCCGGGTGCGGTGCAGCTGCAGGAGGAGCTGTCCGGGTTGGGCGCGCAGGTGCGGGTGGTGGCGTGTGACGTCGCTGACCGGGATGCCGTCGCGGCGTTGCTGGCTGGCGTGGTGGGGGATCGGCCGTTGACGGCGGTGGTGCACGCGGCTGGGGTGTTGGACGACGGGGTGGTTTCGGCGCTGACCCCGCAGCGGGTCGATGCAGTACTGCGTCCGAAGGCTGACGGGGCGTGGCATCTGCACGAGCTGACCCGGGACATGGATCTGTCGGCGTTTGTGTTGTTCTCTTCGGTGGCGGGGACGCTGGGGTCTGCTGGTCAGGGGAACTATGCCGCGGCGAACACGTTCCTGGACGGGTTGGCGCAGGCTCGTCGGGCGGCGGGGTTGCCCGGAGTGTCGTTGGCGTGGGGGTTGTGGGAACAGGCCAGCGGGATGGCCGGCCATCTCAGCGAGGCCGACCTGGCCCGGATGAGTCGGTCGGGTGTGACGGCGTTGAGCGCAGAACAGGGCCTGGAACTGTTCGACACTGCGGTGCTGGCCGGGCTGTCCGCACCAGCGCACCTGGTCCCGGTACTGCTGGATGTCAAAGCTCTGCGCGGGGCGGGCCCGGTCCCGGCACTGCTGCGCGCGCTGGTACGGCGTCCGGCCCACCGGGTCCAGGCCGTCGCCGCTGCGGGTGGATCGGTCTTGACCCGGCGCCTGACCGGGGTATCCGCGACAGAACGGCGGGCAGTGGTCCTGGACGTGGTCCGCGGTGAGATCGCCGCAGTGCTGGGGCATGCCACTGCGGCCGCGGTGGACCCGGACCGGGCGTTCACCGACGCCGGGTTCGACTCACTGACCGCGGTGGAACTGCGCAACCGGCTGGGGACCGTGACTGGGTTGCGGTTGCCGACGACGTTGGTGTTTGACCATCCGACTCCTGCCGCGCTGGCCGCCTACGTGACCCAGCAGGTGGCTGGGACGGCTGGGGCGGGGACTGCGGCGGTGGCGCGGGTGTCGACGGATGAGCCGATTGCGATCGTGGGGATGGCGTGTCGGTTGCCGGGGGGTGTGCGGTCTCCGGAGGGTTTGTGGGATCTGGTCGCGTCCGGTGGTGATGGGATTTCGGAGTGGCCGACTGACCGGGGCTGGGATATTGAAGGGCTGTTCGACCCAAATCCGGATCGGTCGGGGACGAGCTACGTGCGGGACGGCGGGTTCCTGTACGACGCCGCGGATTTTGACGCGGAGTTCTTCGGGATCAGTCCGCGTGAGGCATTGGCCATGGATCCGCAGCAGCGGCTGTTGCTCGAGGCCGCGTGGGAGACGTTCGAACGAGCGGGCATCGACCCCGGCTCGCTGAAGGGTACGGACACCGGGGTGTTCGCCGGATTGATGTATCACGACTACGCGACGGGTCTTCTGGATTCGGGGCGCGACCCTCAGGGAGTCGAGGGTTTCATCAGCACGGGTACTGCCGGGAGCGTTCTGTCGGGGCGTTTGGCGTACAACTTCGGGTTGGAGGGGCCGGCGGTGACGGTGGACACGGCGTGTTCGTCGTCGCTGGTGGCGTTGCATCTGGCGTGTCAGTCGTTGCGGCAGGGTGAGAGCTCACTTGCGTTAGCCGGTGGCGTGACCGTGATGGCGACGCCAGGCGTGTTTGTGGAGTTCAGTCGGCAGCGGGGGTTGGCTGTCGACGGTCGCTGCCGGTCCTTCGCGGGTGCTGCGAATGGTACGGGGTGGAGTGAGGGTGTCGGGTTGCTGTTGGTGGAGCGTCTGTCCGACGCTCGACGCAACGGCCATCAGGTCCTCGCGGTGATCCGGGGTAGTGCGGTGAATCAGGACGGTGCGAGCAATGGTTTGACCGCGCCGAACGGCCCCTCCCAGCAGCGGGTGATCCGGCAGGCGTTGGCGAACGCGCGTCTGTCGCCTGGTGAGGTGGATGCGGTGGAGGCGCATGGCACCGGGACGGTGTTGGGTGACCCGATTGAGGCGCAGGCGCTGCTGGAGGTGTACGGGCAGGAGCGGGGCGATCGGGAGCCGTTGTATCTGGGGTCGTTGAAGTCGAACATCGGTCATACCCAGGCTGCGGCCGGGGTGGCGGGTGTGATCAAGATGGTGATGGCGATGCGGGCCGGTGTCCTGCCGCAGACGTTGCATGTTGATGAGCCGACCCCGCACGTGGACTGGTCGTCTGGTGCGGTGGAGTTGTTGACGGAGTCCCGGTCGTGGCCGGAGTCCGGGCGGCCGCGTCGGGTTGGGGTGTCGTCGTTCGGGATCAGCGGGACCAACGCTCACGTGATTCTGGAGCAGGCCCCCGAGGCCGCTGCGGCAGGCGAGCGGGGTTCTGTGTCGTTGCCGGTGGTGCCGTGGGTGTTGTCGGGTCGTAGTGCCGCGGCGTTGGCTGGTCAGGCTGAGCGGTTGCGGGCCATGCTGCTGGACGGGTCCGGGCTTGGGTTGAGTGATGTGGGGTTCTCGCTGGCGGGTTCGCGGGCGGTGTTCGAGCATCGGGCGGTGGTGGTGGCTGGGGACCGGGAAGGGTTCCTGGACGGGTTGGGCGCCCTGGCTCAAGGTCAGGCCGGGGTTAACGCGGTCAGTGGTGTTGGTTCGGGTGGTGTGAAGTGTGCGGTGGTGTTTTCGGGTCAGGGTTCGCAGCGGGTTGGGATGGGCCGGGAGCTGTGGGAGACGTTCCCGGTCTTCGCCCGGGCGTTGGAGGAGGTCTGTGGGTATCTGGACCCGTTGCTGGACCGTCCACTGCTGGAGGTGATCTTCGACGGTGCTGGGTTGGGGTTGTTGGATGGGACGGGGTTTGCGCAGCCGGCGTTGTTTGCGGTGGAGGTTGCGGTGTTCCGGTTGGTGGAGTCGTGGGGGATGCGGGCTGATTTTGTGGCGGGTCATTCGGTGGGGGAGATCGCGGCGGCGCATGTGGCCGGGGTGTTGTCGTTGCCGGACGCGTGTGCGTTGGTCGCTGCGCGGGGCAGGTTGATGCAGGCGTTGCCGGCTGGTGGGGCGATGGTGGCGGTGCAGGCCGCTGAGGCGGAGGTGCTGCCCCTGCTGGGGGCCGGGGTCGAGATCGCCGCGGTCAACGGTCCGACGTCGGTGGTGATCTCCGGGGTTGAAGCGTCGGTGTTGGCGTTGGCGGAGCGGTTGGCGGGGTTGGGTCGTCGGACGCGGCGGTTGCGGGTGTCGCACGCGTTTCATTCGGTGTTGATGGAGCCGATGCTGGCTGAGTTCGAGCGGGTCGTGGACGGGTTGTCGTTCAACGCGCCGGCGGTGCCGATGGTGTCGAACGTGACCGGCGCCTTGGCTGGGGACGAGGTGTGTACGGCGGAGTATTGGGTGCGGCATGTGCGCGCGGCGGTGCGGTTCGGTGACGGCATCTGGTACCTGCATGAGCAGGGTGTGCGGGTGTTCGTGGAGTTGGGTCCGGGTGCGGCGTTGACCGCGATGGTCCAGGAAAACCTGCCCGAGACAGCGGCGGGGCAGCAGTCGGTGTTCGTGGCTGGGCTGCGCCGTGAAGGTGCCGAGGTCGAGTCGTTGCTGCTGGCGGTGGCCCAGGCGTTCACCGCCGGCGTGGCGGTGCAGTGGCCGGCGGTGTTCAGCGCGGTTCCCGCTGT
>NZ_JBHSIU010000039.1:0-96310 GCF_042653625.1 Dactylosporangium cerinum
ATCCGGGCAGCCGACAAGCAACTACGCCAGCTCGTCACCGAACACGGCAGCACCCTGACCGGCCTGCACGGCATCGGCCCGTCCGGCGCCGCCCGGCTGATCGGCGACATCGCCGACATCAGCCGGTTCCGCACCCCAGCGCACTTCGCCTCCTGGAACGGCACCGCGCCACTCAAGGCGTCCTCCGGCGACCAACGCCGCCACCGGCTCTCCCGCGCCGGAAACCGTCGTATCAACCGCGTCCTGCACATCATGGCCATCGTCCAGCTCCGCCGTGACACACCCGGCCGCGCCTACTACCGGCGCCGCCTCGCCGAAGGCAAAACCACGATGGAAGCCCTCCGCGCGCTCAAACGCCACTTGTCCGACGTCGTCTACAAGCGGATGCTGCACGACGCAAAGGCCAGCGGAGCTGGTGAGACGGGTCCGGGAGGACACACGGGAGCGACTCTGCAATCCAGCGCGGACGGCCCAATCCCGACAGCCGCCTCTTCGGACAAGTCACAACCCGGACCCGCCACCAAGAAGCCTAAAACAAAGTCGCCATGATCCCTTGACCAAGAGGGGAACCAGATGAGGGTGCTTGATCTTGGTGTCGGCGATCATGAAATTCCCCCGAATCTGGGCCGTTCACGATCAGGGAACTACCGATCGTCGACAATCTTGGGCCGCCGCTGATCCGTCCACGCCGGGCGTGGAACCCGTCACCTCAGCAGCGCAACGCCCGCGTCGACGGCTCGTTTGATCGCGTGTGGATTCGGCGCTCAGTTACAAATACGAGACGTACCAGGGAGTCCGCGGATGCCTCCTGGTCACCGGTCAACCTTTCGGGCGGCGCTGGCGTCCTTGCCAGCGACGGAAGGAGAACCCGCGTGGGCTGGAAGAACAGCTATGAGGGGTTGGATGTCCTCGTCGCCGAGCGGGGCAGCGCGTTGCTCGGTACGGCGGTGCTACTGGCCGGCAGTCGGGTAGCGGGCGAGGATTTGTTACAGGCGGCTCTGGAGCGGCTGGTGCGTCACTGGAGCCGGGTGCGCGGCGACAAGGAAGGGTACTTGCGCCGAACCCTGTACCACCTCGCGGTGGACCAGTGGCGCCTGCGGCGGCGACGGCCAGAGGTGCTGGCGGAGGTGGAACCGCCCGGGCAGCCGGACGGCACTGACGCGGTACACCTGCGGCACGTGCTCGTGCAGGCGCTGGCTACCCTGCCGCCCCGGCAGCGCGCGGTGCTGGTGCTGCGTTACTGGGAGCAGCTCAGCGAGGCCGAGGCCGCCGATGTGCTCGGGTGTTCTGTCGGAACCGTCAAGTCCACCGCCTCGCGCGGGCTTGCCCGCCTGCGTGAGCTCACCGCCGACTGGGCGACCGAGGACGTCCAGGCATGGAATGGAGCTGGGAAGTGACGAACTTTATCGAGGAACAGCTGACCGAGGGGATGCGTGAGCGGGTCGCTGGCATCACCATCACCACCGACCTTGTCGGCCAGACGCTGCGCAGCCAGCGGCGTCGCACGATGGTCACGCGGAGCGCATACGCGGTTGGTGTGGTCGGGTTGGCCGGCGCGCTGGCCGCCAGCGTGCTCGCCGCCGGTGGCACCGGGCCGGCAGCCACCCCCGACCGGCCATCGGTGGCTGGCGCCGGGTCACCGCAGCTGCGCCTGGCCGCCGCGGTCTCCGCCAGCCAGGGCATCAGCTACCGGGTGAAGAACACCATCATCGTCCGGAGCCAGCCCGGCAGCCCATCGATGGTCGCCACCGGGGCATTCGACCCGGCCACGACAACCGGCTACCTGTTCTTCGCGTCCGGCGATGCTCTGCCCTGGAGCGAACAGCGGCTTGTCAATGGCGACCTGTACACCGCCGACCTGGTCCACCTCCGACCCATCCCCAGCAACCCGAAAGGAAAGCCCACCCCCAGCACTGACCAGCGAGTGGACTGGACGCATGACCCGGGCAAGAAATACACCAACTTCGTCTACGATCTCAAGACCGACGTGCTCTCTCTTTCCGCCGATCCACATCAACTGTTCGATGCCCTCACGAAGTCCGGCGCCAAGATCAGCCAGACCGGCCCGGACCGGTACCACTTCGAAGTAGCCATCCCGCCACGCAAAGGCCTCACGGGCGGCACCATGGTCGGCGACGTGACGGTGGGCTCGGACAAGCGGATCGCGAAGGTGGTCTACCAGGCCACCCAGCGCTTCGCTACGGAAACCGCCGTGCTCGACGGGACGCTGGAGCTGTCCGACTACGGCAGCCCGGTGACCGTGGAACGCCCCGGCGGCACCTTCGAGCAGGTTCCGGGCAAGTGATATCGAGGTAGTCGACGAACCCTGCGCGGCATGGGCACGTCGTTGCCATGCCGCGCGGCGCATCGCTGGTCGCGCACGTCGACGCGCATCGCAACCGGCCCACGTGCAGTACACGGCCGACCCACGCGTCCTCGGGGAAGCCTGTCGGGTCGTCCGCCTCGATCAGCAGGTTGGGCCGGAAGCGCAGCACGTCGAGCGGTGCGCCGGCCAGCGCTCCGACCCCGGCGACGGACCGGGTCGTGATCACCGACAGCGGCATGGCGTCGAAGACGCCCCGATCCTGCTTGACCACGCGGAGCCCGTCGCCCAGCTGCCGGGCCAGCGCCGGATCGACGACCTCGAACTCCTCGCCCGACGGCGAGCGCACCATGGTGCAGGAGGCGTGGGGCCGGTCCGGCTCCACGAACCACGGCCGGTACAGCACCATCTCCGGCCGCCGCGAGATCGTCAGCCACGGCATGCCGTTGCGGACCTGACCATCGCGCATGAAGGCCCAACGGCGGTCACCGGCCACGCCGTGCCAGGAGACGCGAGCCTCCCGCAGCTCCTCCGCCCCCATGGACTTGACCGGGTACCTCCACAGCCCCACCACCCGGCCCACCGGCCGACGACCCACGCCACCCTGCACGGCAACCTCCTTGTCGGAGGCGCCCTTGCCATCGACACCGAGGTGGAGCGTGGCGGACACCCGTCCGTCGCAGCGCCTCTCCACCCGGCCCCACCGACAACCGGCAGGCGGGTGCACTGTCGCATGTCTCCCTCGCGCCCGGCGACACCCGTGTCGCGAACGAGACACCGGCACCGACTCCCTGTGGCTCACCGGCACCCCGGACCGTGCTTGGGCGCGGGGAGCAGCGACCCGACCAGCGCCCAGTGTTCGTCGGTCAGGTCCGAGGGGTACCGCCGCGGCCGGAGCATCCGGCCACGTCGGCGGCATCGGCATCGGCGGTCACGCGGGCACGCCGATGCATCATCGGATCTTGTCCCAGAATTCCCATTCCTTGCCGTGGTCGGGGCACTGTTCCCTGAGCTGCTGGGTGGCCAGCGATAACGCCCTGCGACCAGGCTCGTCCGGCGTGTAGTGCAACTCGAACTTCTGGCCGCACCTCACACACCGAAGCATGACGTTCCTGGCGGTGCGGCCCCAGACCGCGCGCTCCCCGTCGGGCGGGATCCAGGGGCTCGGCTCGGTGGCCCAGCCGGCGTCATAACGCTGCACCGCCTCGACGAACTCCGCGGGCGGCCGGTAGGCATGAGCGGAGACGTAATGCCAGATCAGCGCCGGCGCCGCGAACATCACGCCCGGCCGGGCCGGCACCCTGATCTCGCGGAACGCAAGCCAGGACTCGCCGTCCGACCGCGGATCGGCGATGAGACTCGTGTCTGACGGGCAGAACTCACAGCCGTGCAGGCCGCGCGTCTCGTTGACGGCCGGGTTGCCGACGATGTCGAGCAACGCATCGGCGAACCCGTCCGGGACCGGGCCCGTGTCGAACGGCTGCGAGCCATCCAACCAGCCGACGCTGAGCCGCTCGTACCGCGGCCGGTAGTCCAGTGTGCCCCATTCGTATCTGACGGTGTCGTGGTCGAAGAGCGAGTACGCGTGCGTCAGGTCTGCGAAGTAGGTCACCGAGGAGAAGATACGTGTCGGGCTCGTAAATTCGGTTCTCGGCTGTGACGTGCGGTTTTGTACGGAGTCCGCCCGGCGGTAGCGGCGACAATCGAGGTCATGACCGGTTCGCTGGCGTACCTGCTCCTGCGCCAGATTCTGCAGATGCTCACCCAGCTCGCCCGCGACGGCGGAGCGAAGGACGTCGAACTGCTCGTGTTGCGCCATCAGGTCGCGGTCCTTCGCCGGCAGGTCCACCGCCCGGACATGCAGCCCGAGGATCGGGTGGTGCTGGCCGCGCTGTCGCGGCTGCTGCCCCGACCGCAGTGGTCAGCGTTCTTCGTCACCCCGGCCACGCTGTTGCGCTGGCACCGGCAGCTGATCGCCCGACACCGGACCTATCCACACGCATCGCCTGGCCGGCCACCGATCGACCGAGAGCTGCGTGAGCTGGTGCTGCGTCTGGCCGCGGAGAACCCGACCTGGGGTCATCGCCGCGTGAAAGGTGAACTGGCTCGGCCGGGCTACCGGATCGCGGCCAGCACGGTCTGGAAGATCCTGCACCGGGCCGGCGTCGACCCGGCACCCCGCCGGACCGGACCGACCTGGCAGCAGTTCCTGACCGCCCAGGCCCGCACGATCCTGGCGTGTGACTTCTTCATGGTAGACACCGTGCTGCTGCAACGGATCTACGTTCTATTCTTCATCGAACTCGCCACCCGCCAAGTCCACATCGCCGGAGTCACGAGGCACCCGACCGGCGCCTGGGTCACGCAACAGGCACGGAACCTGCTGATGACCCTCGACCAGGCAGCCGACAGGCTCCGGTTCATACTCCGCGACCGAGATGCGAAGTTCACCGCAGCGTTCGACGCGGTCTTCACCGCCGCCGGGATCGACGTGTTCCGCACACCGCCACAGGCACCGAGGGCGAACGCCTACGCGGAACGCTGGGTCGGCACCCTACGACGCGAGTGCACCGACCGGATCCTCATCGCTGGCGAACGACACCTGACGAGCGTCCTGACCGAGTACGCTGCCCACTACAACGGCCACCAACCACACAGATCGCTCGACCAACAACCACCGAACCCACCAACCACAGGTCATCGACCTCACCGCCGCCCGCGTTCAACGACGCCAGATCCTGGGCGGGCTGATCAACGAATACACGCAGGCCGCATAGCCGAAACCTGATTTACGCGCCCCACCAGGCTGGACCACCCGCGGCTGGCCGCCGACCCGCCGCCGTATCGCCCGAACCCGACCCTGCGCGGCCCCAGCCACCTGCTCATCGACTTCGACGCGATCCACCCCGCGCCGTAGCGGGACGGTCCGAACCTTGGAGGATGGACCTCACCCGGCGTACCAACGACATGCGGAGGATCGTGTGGAGCCCCGACAGTCGCGGATACTTGCCACCACCGGCGAGGACGGCCATGTGCCTGTGAAACGCCGAGGGACGCCAGCGCGCTGACGTCACGGCCGCATCGCTGGATGCGCCGTCCGGGGGGCGAGCCGCAGAATTCCACTCATCGTTGTCCATGCGGCGACGCCGGTATGAACGACCGCCGGGCGAGAGGAATCGCCATGGACGGCGGATCTGACCACGCATACCTCGCAAGTACCTGCGCCGGCGCTGTTGCATTCCAGCCGGTGGCGCGGTCACGGGCGGTCGGCCGTCACGTCGGCGTGGAGGATCTCGGCCGCATCGTCGGGCCGCGTCGTCCACCGCGTGATCATCCGGTCGTTGCCGGCGGTGTAGAGGCGTCCGCCGTCCGGGCTCCACGCGACGGTCCGCCCAGCGGGGTGCCGTCGGCGCACCAGAGGCGCACGGTCTTGTCGGCGCTCCCGCTGGCGAGCAACCCGTGACCGTCGAAGGCGAGGCTGAGCACCAGGTCGGTGTGGTCGCGAAGCGTCATCAGCGGCGTGTCGGCGGCGGCGTCCCACAGCTGGACGGTCCTGTCGTCGCCGGCCGAGGCGACCACGGAGCCGTCGGGTCCGACCGCGACCGCGGCCGCCCGGGCGGTGTGACCGGCCAGCGCGCCGACCGGGTGACCGGTGGACGGATCCCAGGTCCGCACGGTCATGTCGCGACTGCCCGGCACAAGGCGACGACCGTCGGGGCTGACGGCCAGGTTGGTGATGTTTGGTTGCCTGGCGCAGCGCATCCCGTGTGGCCATCGACGACCCTGTGGGAAACTCCAGGCAGAGCGTAGGCTTTCAGGGAGCTACCAGGAATACATCATGCTCCCCCAAGCCTCGACAAACGATCTCCGCGCGGACCTGGAACGTCTCGTGAACTGTCACGAGCAACCTCGGGTCGCGCGTAAGGCGATAGCCTCGTCCTGGGAACGGTGTCTGCGGCTAGGGCTACATCCCGGCAACTTCACGGTCCCGTATCAGCCGGATTTCGACGATACGGCTCGGTTGACGAGTGCCGCAGGGCCGGTTCTCACTCAGTTGACGCAGGACCTCGAAGGCTGCGAGATCGGCGTGTTGATGTCCGACGAGCACGGCCACGTCATCGGCCGCATAGCGGACGAGCCGGCGGTCGTGCAGCTGCTCGACCGGATCAGCCTCGCTCCCGGCTTCCAGTACGGCGAAACCCAGGTCGGCACCAACGCGATCGGTACCGCGCTCGCAAATGCCAGACCTTCGGGGGTGATCCAGGCCGAGCACTTCGCCGAGGCCCTCGTCGGCATGGCCTCCGCGGCCAATCCGATTACAGGTCCCGACGGCGGCCTCGTCGGGACGATCAGCCTGGCGTGCGACGGCTCCCATGCCACCCCACTCGCGCTGGGTCTCGTCAGGCGTGCCGCCCGGGACATCGAGCAGAGGTTGCGTGCCGACTGCTCGGCGACCGAACGAGCCTTGCGCGAGGAATTCGCCACCGCCCAGCGCAGGACCTCAGGCCCGCTGATCCTGCTCAGCCCGACCACCACGCTCACCAACCCGGCGGCGGCAGCGTTGCTGCAGACCGCAGACCGAGAACAATTGTCGGATCTGATGACCCCGGTGCTCACCGGCGGCAGGCCTGCACCCCAACAGCTACAGCTCATCGACGGCTCCCCGCTCGCCATTCGGTGCAAGTCGGTTCGAGACGGCGACCGGGTGATCGGTGCGCTGATCTGGCTCCAGCCGATGCCGAACCGGGTGGCGGATGGCACGACCATCGACGAGACCATGCCGCCCTCCGGGCTGATGAGCCTCACCGCCGCCGAACGCACGGTGGCCGAGCTCGTCTCCGAAGGACTGACCAGTCGCGCGGTCGCGCAGCGGCTGGCGCTTTCCCCGTCCTCCGTCCACTCGCACCTTCGCCGCGTGTTCACCAAACTCGGGGTCCGGTCCCGGGTGGAACTGGCCCGGACGTTCGAACGCTCCACCGCGAAGGCGCGGACGTTCGCCGCCTTCGACGAAACCAGGCGCCGTATCGAACACGACCTCCAGGACGGCTTGCAGCAGCGACTCGCCAGACTGGGCCTGTCACTCGGCCTGGCACGCACCTCAGTCCCACCCGAACGTTCGGAGCTCACAGACGAACTCAGCAAAGTCGCCGAAGGGCTGGTTGAGGCGACTGAGTGTCTCCGGAAAATCTACCGGGGTGTGTATCCAGCGACCCTTTCTGACAAAGGCCTGCGGCCGGCGATCCAGGCGCTGACCCGAAGCTCAACCATACCGGTGGAGCTCGACCTGCGAGTTGACGAGAGGCTCCCGCAGCCAGTCGAAATCGGCGCCTACTACATCGTATTCGAAGCGCTGACCCACGCAACGAAGCATGCAAAGGCAAGCGTCATCCACATCTCTGCCGCGTTGTCCGAAGAGTTCCTCGACGTGACGGTGCGCGACGACGGTATCGGCGGCGCCGACCTCAACGACTCAGAACTGACTGGCCTGACGGACCGCGTCGAGGCAATGGACGCAGCGATGCGACTGGTGAGCCCGCCGGGAGCCGGGACGCTCATGCAGATCAAGGTGCCGGTCAAGGCACCGGTCAAGGCACCGGTCAAGGCACCGGTCAAGGCACCGGTCGAGGTGCCGGTCAACGCCGGCCGCCCAGCCCGCGGCGCGGCGCCACCCAGTACCGCCGGGCAGGCTGAGGGTCATCCCAAGCCAGGGCAATCGGTGAACATCCGCTGAACGCGTTGTGGATCTCTGCGATGAACCTCGAGGGACTCAGCGATGAGCGGCGATTTCCGTTGACGTCGATGTGGCGCAACGTCTGGCGCTGCGTGTACTGGCGAGCATGCCGCAGCGGCAGCGGCACTCGGCGGGCGTGGCGCACCGTGCGGCCGAACTGCGCGATGCTGTGGACCTGGCGGACCTTGACATTGTCCTGGCGGCGGCTTGGCTGCACGACATCGGCTACGCAGCGGACCTGCATGACACCGGGTTCCACCCGCTCGACGGCGCGCGGTTTCTGGCACGGGCCGGGTGGCCGGCACGGATCTGCGCGCTCGTCGCACACCACTCCGGTGCCAGGTACGTCGCGAGCGTCCGGGGTCTCGGCCGGGAACTCGGCGAGTTTTCCCCGCGAAGTATCCCCGGCGGCCGACGTCTTGACGTACGCCGACCAGACGGTCGACCTGGACGGCACCCGCACGGATGTGGTTTCCAGGATGGCCGACATGCTGCGCCGGCACGCCCGGATTCGGACAATGCACGGGTCCACCAGTTGCGGGCAACTGACCTGCTGGCCATCGCGCAGCGGGTCGAGCATCGGTTGCGCGGCTGCATCGGCCCGGGTCGGTGACAGGAAGCTCGTGTCGGTTTCATACCCACAGCCCGGCTTGGCTTCTCGGCTGGTTTGCTCGCTCTGCTCCCCGGCCGTTGGCTCAATCGCGGCGTGCTGCTTACGCATCAGTGGTACGGCCTTGAGAGGCACCCCGTGCGTTGGTGGTTCGAGGCTCGCGCCGGTCGACCGGTCGTTGTCACCCTTCGCCTCGCTCGATCGCGCCGGGTGAGCGGCATAGGGTGACCTGCAGTGGCCGACATGATGGTGATCGAGGCAGGCACAACGGCCTCATCCCGGGTATCCAGGTTGCGCAGGCGGCATGGCCGACGGCCGGGGACGATGCGGTCACCATCGCTCGTGTCACACGACGAACTGATCGTGGCAGTGACAGCGAGTCGCGCTGGCGGCAGATGCTGGGAGGTGGTTCGGTGATGTTGGAACGCCTGGCTGCCCGGCTGGTGCGGCCGACGCCGCCGCCGCTTTGGCTGGGGATCGCGGTCGGCGCGCTGCTCATCGTGGTCGAGATGGTGCTGGTCCGTCTGCTCGAACACATGGTGTCGCGGGACGTCCTGGTGGTGTTCTTCCTGCTCGGCGTGCTGGCGATCTCCACAATCTGGGGCCTGTGGCTGGCGTTGGCGATGACGGTCGTGAGCGTCACGGCCTACAGCATCGGCTATGTCGCGGCCGTTCGGCAGTTCGACCTCAGTCAGACCCAGGCATGGGCAGGACTCGCGGCGTTCCTCGTAGCGGCGGTAACGGCCAGCTTGATGGCCGAACTGGCCCGCGTTCGAGCGGTCGAGTCGGTCCAGCGCCATGAGGAGGCCGACCTGTTCGCCGGGGTGGCCCGCCGCATGCTGACCCTACACAATCTGCGGTCGGTGCTGCCGGAGGCGTCGCACCGCCTCGCACAAACTCTGCAGCTGCCGTTCGCGGCGATCGAACGCGACAACGTCCCGGCCGAGGAACACCAAGCGGCGCTCCCGCTGCAGTACGGCTCGCAGACCGGCACCCTGCTCATCCCCGCCGATCTGCCAGAGCCGATCCTGCGCCGGCTGCGCGAACGGGCGGTACCCCGGCTGGAGATACTGCTGCAGGCCGCGACCGAACGCGAGGCCCTGACCAACTCGCTGCACGAGCTCGCAGCGGAACAGGCGAGCCTGCGGCGGGTGGCGGTGCTCGTCGCCCACGGCGCGCCACCGGCCGACGTCGTGGCCGCGGTCGCCGCCGAGACGGCGTCACTGCTGGCGGCGGACGCCACGAGCCTGCTGCGCCACGAGACGCCCGACACCGTCACCGTCATCGCCGAGTACAGCAAACCCGGCACCGAACCTCAGCTGGGGCGCCAGTTCGCCGTCGAAGGCGGCATCACGGAGCTGGTGCTGCGCACCGCCCACCCAGCCCGCGTCGACAGCTACGACGACCGCAACGGCGCCCTCCCCTACCTGGCACGCAAAGAAGGGTTCAACTCGTCGGTCGCCACACCGATCATGGTCGAGGGCCGGGTCTGGGGCGCACTCGTTGTCCTGTGGACCCGGCGCGAACCGGCGCCACCCGATACCGAAGAGCGGCTGGCCCAGTTCACCGAGCTCGTCGGCACCGCGGTCGCAAACACCGAGAGCCGGGCCCAGCTCAACGCGTCGCGTACCCGGATCGTCCTGGCCGCCGACGAGGCCCGCCGCCGTATCGAACGCGACCTGCATGACGGCGTCCAGCAGCGCCTCGTGTCGCTCGGCCTCGAACTGCGCACGGCCGAGGCACTGCTGCCGGGCGACCCCAACGAGGCCAAGGCGCGGCTCGGCCGGACGGCCGAAGGCCTGACCGACGCGTTCACGGACCTGCAGGAGATCTCGCGGGGCCTCCACCCGGCCGTCCTCTCCCAGGGCGGCCTCACTCCCGCGCTGAAGGCGCTCGCGCGCCGCAGCCCCGTCCCGGCCACCATCAACCCAGGCCCCAAACGCCGACTGCCGAGCCGCGTCGAGGTCGCCGCCTACTACGTCGTGTCCGAAGCGCTCACAAACGCCGCCAAGCACGCCCACGCCTCCAAGGTCGAGGTGGACGTCGACATCACCACCGACGATCACACGGCGCGTGAGTTCCTCACGATGTCGATCCGCGACGACGGCGTCGGCAGCGCCGACCCGGCCCTCGGCTCGGGGCTCGTAGGTCTCGCCGACCGGGTCGAGGCGCTCGATGGACGCCTGCAGATCTCAAGCCCAGCAGGTGCCGGGACGACACTGATCGCCAAGCTACCGACCGACATCGACGGCGCGTCGACTGCTTGACACTTGATCATTGCTCGCACCACCGGACGCACGTACTGCCGTGCCGGATACGTCATCCGTGGAACAATGGAGGGCGTGGGAACTGCGAAAACTGCTATGCCTGCTACTTCGCCGCTTGCTGGCGAGCCGATTGAGCGCGCCGATGCCGAGCGGCTCGCGGGAGTGCTGAAGGCAATCGCCGACCCGGCCCGGCTGCAACTGCTCAGCCTGATCCAGTCCGCTCCGGAGGGCGAGGCGTCCGTGAGCGACCTCACCCCGCCGCTTGACCTTTCCCAGCCGACCGTGAGTCATCACCTTCGGATCCTCACCGAAGCCGGCCTGCTCGAGCGCGAGAAGCGCGGCGTCTGGGCGTACTACCGCTTGGTCCCGTCGACGATCGCGGGGATCGCGGAGCTGTTGACGCCTCCCCGCAAGCGGGCGACGAAGAGGGCCCGCTGAGCGGCAGTGCCGAGAGGCCGGCGCCGGGCCCGTAGGTCGGCAGGCCCATCGGGGCGCACCTATGCAGTGCACTCCGGGCGTGTTCACCGCCGGTCATGCCACCGTTGCTCCGGTGCAAGGGAGCCGCGCGTGCCTGGCCAGGCGAAAGCGGCGGGGCATCAGCCGAGGACGGCCTCCCCCGCGTGGACGGCACGCATGGCGCGCTCGACGGTCTGCTGCTGTTCGCCGACCGGAGCCACATACCCGATGACGTCGCGCGCGGCGTCCTGCCCGAGCAGCCGGGTGATCACCCATGTGGCGAGATACTGTGACGCCAGGCAACCACCGGCCGTAGCAACGTTCCCCTCGGCGTGGAACGGCACGTCGAGCACGGTGACGCCGCACGCTTCGACGAACGGCCGAGTCTTCATGTCCGTGCAGGCGGGCATGCCATCCAGCAACCCTAGCCGGGCGAGGACCAGCGCGCCGGAGCACTGGGCACCGATCAGCTGCCGTGAAGGGTCGAGCCGCAGCCTGAAGAGCATCCGGTCGTCGGCGGCCACGTCCCGCGCCTTCACCCCGCTACCGATCAGCACGACGTCGGCTTCGGTCACGAACTCCATCGGGCGCTGCCCGGTCACCACGACGCCGTTCATCGACGTGACCACCGGCGCCGGCGTCGTGATGAAGGCCTCCACACCGTCGTTCCGGCACCGGTTGATCAGCGCGGAGGCGATGAAGCTATCGAGCTCGTTGAAGCCATCGAAGGTGACCACGGCAACCTGCATCACAAAGTCCCCCTCGGTACGGCAGTGGAGTCCACTCTCCGTGGCGCGCCGTTGCGGGTCGAGAGCCAATCATCGGCCGGCGGCACTGCGGGTGCCAGGTGCTCGACGAGGGCGGCCGGCTGGGCGCCGACCCTCCCTGCCGCCGGAGCGTGCTTCGGCCTGGCCGACCTGCTCACCTTCAGTACACCCCGAAGTATTTGACGACCGCGAGTCACAACCGGCGGTGCCGTCCGGTCATAGCTGACGCAGACAGGTAAACCCCGCAACAGAGGGAGTGAAAGACATGAAGATCGCCGTGCTGGGTGGTACCGGGCTCATCGGGTCGCAGGTCGTCAAGATCCTGCAGGCCGAGGGGCACGAGGCGGTGCCGCTGTCCCCGTCGAACGGCGTGGACCTGCTCACCGGCGAGGGCCTCGACACCGGACTCAAGGGCGCCGACGTCGTGCTGAATCTGACCAACTCGCCGACCTTCGACGAGGCATCGGCCGACTTCTTCCGCACGACGATGGACAACCTGCTGGCGGCCGCGCAGCGCGAGGGCGTCGGCCACGCCGTGATCCTCTCGATCGTCGGCGTCGACCAGGTGCCGGACCTCGCCTACTACCGCGCCAAGGCGCTGCAGGAGGAGATCCTGAAGGCCAGCCCGGTGCCGTACTCGATCGTCCGCGCCACTCAGTTCTTCGAGTTCGTCGACGCGATCCTCTCCTGGACCACCGACGGCGACACGGTGCGGCTGCCCAGCACGCCGGTACAGCCGATGGCGTCGGCCGACGTCGCGAAGGCGGTGGCCGACGTCGCCGTGGGTGCGCCGCTGCAGGGCACCCGGAACGTGGCCGGCCCGGAGGTCTTCACGCTCGACGAGTGGGGCCGCGCCGCGCTGGCCGCCAAGGGCGACCAGCACACGGTCGTCGTCGACCCGACCGCCGGCATGTTCGGCGCGGTGTCCGGCGACGTCCTGATCGCCCCGGAGGGCGCAGTCCTCGCGAAGACCACCTACCGCGACTGGCTGACCCGCTAGGCGCCGTGATCGGCGGCCGGCGCCTCGTCGAGGTGCTGGCCGCCGATCACTTTCAGAAGCTCAAGTTTCTCGTTGCTCTCGCTGCCGGGCTGCGCGGTGTAGACGACCAGTTGCTGCGACTGGTCCGGATCGATCAGCCGCTGGCAGTGCAGGTCGATCGGCCCGACCTCCGGATGCATGAGCCGGACCTGGCCACAGTAACGGCTCGCCACCGGATGCTCGCGCCAGATCGCGGCGAACTCCGGGCTTTCCTCGAGCAGCGCGCCGACCAGCGCGCCCGCCCGGGAATCCTTGCCGTCACGGATGTACGACTCGTGCAGGTCCGCGACGATGAGCGGCCTCTCCGCGGGCCGGAGAAGCCGCGTCGCCGGGTCGGTGAACCAGCGGTAGTGCAGACTGCGCGCGAGACCATTGTGGACGCTCTCGTCGCCGATCAGGGCGATGGACAGCGGGGTCTGCAGCAATGTCTCGCCGAGCGGGCTCACCACCTGCGCCGCGGCATCTCGCAGACCGTCGAAGATGCGCATCATCCCAGGGTTGACGTGGTTATCGGTGGAGCGGCGCGGAGTGGCGTACCCGGCCAGCCGGAAGAGATGGTCACGCTCCTGCATGGACAGACGCAACCCGCGGGCGAGCGCGCCGAGGATCTGCTCGGAGGGATGGGGACCGCGCGGCTGCTCGAGCCGGCTGTAGTAGTCGATCGACATGTCGGAGAGCACCGCGACCTCTTCGCGGCGTAGGCCGTGCGTGCGCCTCCGCCGCCCGCGGGGCAGCCCGACATCCTCCGGTTGCAGGGCTTCACGACGGGTGCGCAGGTACTCGGCCAGCCGGGCGCGGTCCATGCTCACACCGCCGCGAACTCGACACCGGCGAGACGCTGCGAGACATCCCACAACCTGGCGGCCCCGGCCTCGTCGCGTGCCGGACGGTAGAGGTCCAGCTCGGCCGGACCGCCGGTGAACTGGCCGAACCCGTCCGGGCCGTAGAAGTGGCCACCCTCCGCCTCGGGGCTGGTGGCCGCGTACAAGGCCGGAAGCAGGCCCCGGTCGACGCCCTGGACCAGCATGCCCCAGCTCGCCAGTCGCTTCATGACGGCCTCGATCGGCGAGGGCTTCTCCCGGCCCATGTTGGGGCCGGCGGCGTACAGGCCGGTCAGGGTCGTGCCCGGGTGGGCGGCGTTGCTGACGATTCCCCACCCAGCCGCTCTCGAACGCCGGTCGAGCTCGAGCGCGAACATCAGGTTCGCGAGCTTCGACTGGTTATACGCGCGGACCGGCGCGTACGCCCGCTCGCTCTGCAGGTCCTCCCAGTTCAGCTTGGCGTGCCGCGCCGCGCTGCTGGTCATGGTCGTCACCCGGGCCCCGCCTGCGCTCAGCAGGGGCAGCAGCCGGCCGGTGAGCGCGAAGTGCCCGACGTGGTTGGTCCCGAACTGGAGCTCGAAGCCGTCGGCTGTGGTGTGCCGCGTGGCCGGCGTCATCAGCCCGGCATTGTTGATCAAGATGTGGATCGGCCGGCCCTCGGCGTGCAAGGTGTCCCCCAGCGCCTCCACCGACTTCAGTGAGGCCAGGTCGAGCTCGTGGAGCGACACGTCGGCACCGGGCACCTCGGCGCGGATGCGGGTCAGTGCGGCCTCGCCCTTGGCCTCGTCGCGGACCGGCAGGAGAATCTCGGCACCGGCCGCGGCCAGGCGGGTCGCCAGGCCGAGTCCGAGGCCGCTGCTCGCTCCGGTCACCACGGCGAGCCGTCCGGTCAGATCAATGGAGTTCTGCATGGTCACCTTCTTCATGCCTCAACGTTGACGCCGCTTCTCGTTCGCAACCATGTCCTGCCAGTACAAGGCTCAGTTGCGGTGCCAGCCCCGCAGCTTCGCGGGATTCAGAACGACCCCGAGGGTCGTGGCCCGCTCCTCGCCGCGGCTGACGGCGATCACGGCCACGGCGGTGCCGGACCGGCGGATCACCAGGCCGGCGCGCCCGTTGACGCTCTCGATCGTCAGGTCGGCTCCGGGCAGCAGAACAACGAGCAGCCGGGCGACCTTGGCTGCTCCCTGCACGGGACGGATCGGGGCCGGTACGCGGCCGCCGCTGTCGCACACGGCAACGGCGTCCGGATCGAGGACGGCCTCGATCGCGATGACCTCGCCCGTTCGGCAGGCAGCGGCGAGCCGGCGTACGACCTCGTCATGGACGCGGGGCATCGCCCGCCAGCACACTCGCCTCCACAGCACCCGCCCGTTGAGCGGGTGCGGGTACGTATGGGCCGGCACCGGCCAGGAACGCCTCCCGGGGCTGCTGCACCGACGCGAGGGAGACGATGTCACGGCCGAACGGCACGGCGGTCGCCCAGACCGCGAACACCCGGAACTTCCGCTCCCAGGTGGGCACCGCCAGCACGTGGTAGCCGCGATGCATCAGCCAGGCCGGGAAGCCCTTGATGACCAGGCGGTGAAACTGGAAGATGCCGCGGCCGAGGCCCAGCGTGGCGACCACGCCGAGGCTGTGGTGCAGGTACGGCTTCGGCTCGCTCCCACGCAGGGTGGCGATCAGGTTCTTGGCCAGCAGCTTGCCCTGCCGCACCGCGTGCTGGGCGTTGGGCACCGTCGCCGCACCGGGCTGCCCCGCGCTGAGGTCGGGGACGGCCGCGTCGTCGCCGGCGCCCCACGCGTCCGCCACCGGCGCCTCGTCGGTGCCGACCCGCAGGTCGGGCCGGACCATGAGCAGCCCGCGCTGGTCGATGGGCAGGTCGGTGTGGTTGTGCACCATCGGGTTCGCGGCGTTGCCGACGGTCCAGACGATCAGCTCGGAGTCGAACTCCTCGCCGGTGGACAGCACCACGTGGCCGTCGATCGCGGAGAGCAGCTGTGCGTTCAGGTGCACGTGCCCGCCGCGCTTCTCCAGCGAGCGCACCACCCATTCGCCCGGCTTGTCGGTCACCTCGGGCAGGATCCGGCCGCGCGCCTCCACCAGGTGGAAGCTCAGCTCGTCCCGGCTCAGCTCGGGGTAGCGGCGCACCAGCGCCTTGGCCAGCGCCAGCAGCTCGCCGAAGCCCTCGACGCCGGAGAAGCCGCCGCCGACGAACGTGACGGTGAGCAGCTTCCGGCGCAGCGGGCCGGGCGGGAGCCCAGCGGCCTGGTCGAAGGCGGTCAGCAGCCGGTCACGGATCGCGACGGCCTCCTCGACGTGCTTCATGCCGATCGCGTGCTCGGTCACGCCCGGGATCGCGAGGGTGCGGGCCACCGCGCCCGCGGTCACGACGATGATGTCGTATTCCAGCGGGTAGGAGTCTCCCACCGCGGGGTGCACGGTGACGGTCTTGTGCGCGTGGTCGATCCTGGTGACCCGACCGGCGATGAGCTCGGTCTTCTTCAGGTGCCGGCGCAGCGAGACGGCGGCGTGCCGTGCCTCGACCGAGCCTGCCACCACCTCGGGCAGGAACGGCTGATAAGTCATGTACGGCCGGGGGTCGACGACGATCACGCGCGCCTCGCCCCGGCGGAGCTTCTTCTCCAGCTTCCAGGCCGTGTAGAAGCCGGCGTACCCGCCGCCGACGATCAGGATCGTGCGCACCATGGTCCCCTGTCTCTCGCTGTCAGCAGCTATGACAGGGCAGGCGCCTACTTTGTGACAGCGGCAAATGCTGCGATCTTGTCAAGATTCATCATCCACAGCACCTGGTCGATACCGGTCTCGGAGGCGGTGATCGTGACCATGCCGAGCAGCGTGCCGCCGCGGCACATGACCGCGCTGGCCTGCCCGTTCGTCGTGACCCACTGCACGTCCACACCCTCCCAGTACCAGGCGGAGAACGCCGCGATGTATTTCGCCACGCGAGCCGCGCCCACGACCGCCTTGCGGGAGACCTGACGCGCGCCGTTGCCGTCCGAGACGCTCGCCACCTCGGCTGCGAACAGCTTCTCCAGCGTCTCGAGATCGCCGGTGCGGGCGGCATCGAGGAAGGTCGCCAACAGCTGCCGCTGCGCGGTCGCCGGCACCGGAATCTTCCGCTCGCCGGCGATGTGCTTGCGCGCCCGGCTGACCAGCTGGCGTGCGCCCTGCTCGGTGGACAGCAGGATCCCGGCGATCTGCGTGTACGGGTAATCGAACGCCTCCCGCAGCACATACGCCGCCCGCTCATGCGGCGTGAGCTTCTCCATCAGCGTCAGGACCGCGAGCTCCAGCGCCTCCCCGCGCTCGGCGCCCAGGAACGGGTCCGCGCTGGTGTCGACCGGCTCCGGCAGCCAAGGCCCGATGTACGTCTCGCGGCGCGCCCGGGCCGACTGCAACTCGTTGATGGCCAGCCGCGTCGTGGTCGTCGCCAGAAACGCCCCCGGATTGTTCACCACGCTGCGGTCCGTCGTCTGCCAGCGCAGCCAGACGTCCTGCACCAGATCCTCGGCCTCGCTGACGCTGCCGAGCATGCGATACGCGATCCCGAACAAGCGTGGACGCACGCCCGTGAAGATCGACGCCGCCTCGTCGAGATCCCCCACCACTACCTGTTCCCCCCAAGGTCGTTCGCGACTCCCAGGCTAGCCGCTGTCACAGATTCGGAACCTGCCCTGTCTCGGCTTACGACAGCACGTCATCACCGAGAGAACAGGGGCACATCACCGAGCACGTCCTGGAGCCGAAGGCGCAGGAGATCGCCGATGCGACCCGCAAACCCCATGCCTGTCTACGACTGCTTGACACGCAATCAAGTGGTTAGTGAGCCAGCACCGACAATGGCGGTGCTGTCAACAATGGCTCCGCCGGGCTCGAAGGTCGCATTTGCTGCCGTACCGGTGCATACCGGTACGGGTCCAGCAACATCGCCGAGATGGCCACCGTATCGACTACAGCACCCTAGGCTGCTAGGTCAAAACTCTGGCGCAGCATTGCCCTTGCCGAATACCCCCTCCGCCCTGGTGAGGGCCAGTGTGGGAATGTCGGAGATGTTGACCCAGTTGCTGGGCCTCGGCGTAGCTGGTAATCGATACGGCTTGATGGTCTGCCATGCTGCTGCGACTGGCGTACCTGGCTGTGACGAACGCGTTCGCGGTGCTGCGGCTGCTGCCGATGAGCAATCGGGACAAGGCCGTGGAAATCCTTGCCCTACGCCATCAAATCGCGGTGCTGGAACGCCAGCTGGGCAAGGAGAAGGTGCGGTTCGACGTGTTCGCGGTGATCGAGCACGCCAGCCGCCGGATCCGGATCCTGGGCGCTACCGCCCATCCAACTGCTTCCTGGTGGCACAGGCCGCGAGAACCTCGTCATGGACCTCGAAGACAACGGCTCCCGAGCGCGGTACATGATCCGCGACCGGGACGGCAAGTTCTCCGAACTGTTCGACGCCATCCTCGCCGACGCGGGCATCGACATCGTCCTCAGCGGCATCCAGATGCCGAGAATGAACTCGATCATGGAACGGTGGGTCCAGACCTGCCGCCGCGAACTGCTGGACCGGACCCTGATCTGGAGCCAGCGGCACCTGCTCCACGCGCTGCGCGAGTTCGAACAGTTCTACAATGGACACCGCCCACACCAGGGGATCGCGAACGCCCGCCCGCTCCGCTCGCTACCCACACCGATCGTCGACCCGGACAAGATAGGCCGCCTCGACATCCGAAGACGCGATTGCCTCGGCGACGTCCTCCACGAATACCAACATGCCGCCTGACCTGCACGGATGAGGTTTTCGGCAAGGGCAACACCGGCGAAGCGGTCATGGCCTCGATTGTCACCGCTACCGACGGGTGAACTCCACGCAAAACCGCACGTCACAGCCGCGAACCGAATTTTACGAGCCCGACACGATCGGGCCCGCCCTGGACGCCTACGTGCCCGACGCGGACGTCCTGCTGCTGTACTCCACCGACACCAAGTGGGCCTTCGAGTTCGAGCCACCACTTGCCGACCTGGACGGCTTACCGAATCGGTATTCCTATCTGGACATCTTCAGCGCGTTCTACCGGGATGCTTCGAGGCCGGCGCCCAGGTCCGCGTGCAGCACCTCAGTCAGTTCCTCGCCGCTACACCGGCGCAACTGGTTCGCAGCTTCCCCGTCCTGCTCGCCCCCGCCGTCTACGTCGCTGACGACGCGGTGCTGGAGCACATGCGCCAGTACGCCGGGGCCGGCGGACACCTCATCGCAGGGATCCGCACCGGCTACGGCGACGACCTCGCCCGGGCCCGGCCCGTGGTAGCGCCCGCGTTCCTCGCCGAGGCGGCCGGCGTGCACGACGACGAATACAGCAACCTCTCCGAGCCGCTACCGGTGTCCTCCGCGACGGACGAGCTCACCCTCGAACCGGGCGCGGCAGCAACAGGATGGGTCGACATCCTGCAGGTCGACGACGCTGACGTCCTGGCCACCTGCCAACCGAACGAGCTCGGCGCATCGGCGGCATTGACCACACGGGCGTTCGGAGCTGGCCGGCTCAGCTACCTGGGCACCGTTCCCAACGCACCGCTCGCGCGCAGCATCGCCCGCTGGGCGGTCCCGCAGACCGCCGCCCGGCAATGGCAGGCACCCGAAGGCGTCACCGTCGCCACAGGCCTCGCCAACGGCCGTCTGCTCACGTTCATCTCGAACTGGACGGTCCAGCAGACCAGTGTGATCGCGCCAGCTCCGGCCCTCGACCTCGCCTCACACCTTCGATACGCCCGCGACGAAGCCGTAACCCTCGAGCCACGCGCTGCACTCGTGGTTCAGGTCCACGAACACCCGATCCGAAACAATCCCATCGACGACCCACCTGAACACGCCGACGCCTGACCCTGCGGTGTGCCGCGCTGGGCGATGCGTCTGCGGATGCCCTTGGCGCGGACTGCCTTGCAGCATTTCGTCGTGTCGCCGTCGACGCGTTCGGCGAACACTTCGTCCGGTCGTCAGCGCCAAGGGATGACCCGGCGGTGTTGCACCAACTCCCCCGCGAACCGCGGTTCGACCGCGTCGACCGCCAACGCGACCACATCAGCTGCGGCCTGCATCGGCGTCTGCGCCGCGGACATGTCCGCGAACCATGGTCTGGACGCCTCCGTGTCGACCAGCCCGGGACACACTGCCGCCACAAACCGCCCAGCAGCTGACCGCGCATACACGCGCGCCGCCGCCACCTGGCCCACCTTCGACGGCACATTGATCCAGTCCGGCCAGCCACGCACCGCGGCCTGCCCGGTCTCGACGGCATCGACGTAATCGAGCATCACCGTGTCGAGGTCGTCGAGTGTCACTGCCCGCGCATCGAACCGGTCCCTGAGCTGGTTGGGCAGGCGGCGCAGCGACCCGAACGAGCTGGCGACCACCAGGAACCGCCCGTCCGGCCGCAGCAGCGGACCGAACGCGCGGATCATTCTGGTGGTACCGAGGTTGTTGGTGTCGACGAGGCCTCGCACCTGATCGGCACTGGACAGCTGTGGGCTCAGCCGGGCCGCCGCATTGGACACCACGATGTCGAGCTGCTCGTGCCGATCCGCCAGCCTGCACGCGAGGTTGGTCACGTCCGATGGCCGGGTAACGTCGAGCCGCTCCGCCACCACGTTCTTCGGCAAGACCGCCGCAGCGCGGGCGACTCGATCGGCGTCACGGCCGGTCAGATAGACGGTGTCGACGACGGCGCTGAGCTGCTCAACGACAGCCAGGCCGAGGCCCTGATTCGCACCGGTCACCAATGCCACACTCACGCGATCACCGCACCATCGCACCCGGCGAACACGCGACCACTCACGCCGCTACCAGGTTGAAGACGGTACGCGGGGCCAGCCCGCCGAACAGCAGTGTGATGATGACCGTGCCCATCCCCTCCAAGTCCTTGGAGTGATACAGCGGCCCGAGGTCGATCGGGTCGGCACCCATCTCACGAATCAGCTGCGCCACTACCTCTTTCGCAGCCGGATCATCGCTGCTGTACGGCACGGCCAGCGGCCGTCCGTCGAACACCGGCGGCCGCATCTGCCACACCTCCGCATGGCACAGGTTGAACGCCTTCACCACCCGGGCCCCCGTCCGTCGCTGGATCAGCTCGCCGAGCGAGTCACCGGGCTCGGTGATGAGGGTAAAGCCCTCGACTTCTACCGGGTTGCCGCAGTCGATCACCACCTTGCCGCGCACCGCGTCGCCGATCGCCACGGCCGTGTCCTCGATACCGGCCCAGTGCACCCCCATCAGCACCACATCACCGAACTCCGCCGCCTCCCGCAGCGAGCCGCTCTGAGCGCCGAGCTCTGCACCGAGCGCTTCGGCCTTGCACCCGTCGCGGCCACCAATGAATACCTCGTGGCCTTGGGCCACCCACTGTCCGCCAAGCGCGTGTGCCATGGAACCCGCGCCGAGCACGCCAATCTTCATGCCGCAACGCTAGAAGCCGGTGGGGCACCGATCGGTTCCCCACCGGCGGCTATCCCGAGTCCGCCGCCGCGATCGCGTCCGCATGCTCCTCCGCCCACCTGGCCAGCACCCCGACCGGTTCGAGCAGGGTGCGCCCGAGCTCGGTCAGCTCATATTCGACACCGGCCGGCGCGGTTGCCAGCACCCGCCGCCGGACCAGCCCGCTGCGCTCCAGCTTTCGCAACGTCTGGGTGAGCATCTTCTTGCTTATCCCACCCACCCGCTCCCGCAGATCGCTGTAACGACGCGGCCCCTGGCCCAGCCCGTACACCACCACGACCGACCAGGTGTCCGCCACCAGCGACAGCGTGGTGCGCGCCGGACAGTCGGCCAGGAACACGTCGTGCTCGCTCACACCGTCAACCCCCGCTTCCCATTCTCACCATTCAACCGTAGACATCCCTGGGAACCGGACGGCGACCAACGTCACTCGACGCAATCGTCGACGAATCCGGTTGATCAACGCGCGCACCCAAACGTATTACACGGCGGTCTGCGGGATCGTCTCGGACCTCCGTGCAGCGGGCCGGTTCGTGCGGCTGGTGGACATGTCCGCGGTCAGTCAGGGCGACATGACCGACTCGCTGCACCCGAACGCGAGCGGCTTCCGGAAGATGGCTGAGGCCTTCCACGGGAGATCAGCGAGGTCGACCGGACCGACACGTTCCGGATCGCCAAGAACGGGGTTCCCGGCGCCTGCGGCGACCGGCCGGACGGCGGCGACGGAGACACGGTATCGGAGACTATGGCGACGTCACCGAGGGCGCCGACCTGACGCTCGCCAACGACACCGGCCAGGCGCTCGGCGTTCGCCAGTTGGGGCCGGGCACACCCACCCAACTCCTCGGAACGGTCGGCGGCCCGTGCACCTTCGATTTCACTATCGACCGCGTGGCGCTCGGTGCCGAGTCCTACACGTTCACCGTCGCCGGCCACCACCCAATCCAGGTGCAGCCACGCGACCTGCGCCGCTACTCCGTATCTGGCCGCCGCTTCCAGGTTTCCGCATGGCCCGAACGCCGTTGATCCCATCTGGAAAGATCATGGCAATGAGGAGCCCGACCCTTTCTGAGCGACGGTCACCGTGGGTCGTCGTCACACGCGCGGACGACCCGTGGGTAGGCACCGAAGTGGTCAGGTTGCAGCAGCAAGGCGGCATGGTGGCACGGATGGACGGCCGGGAGTTGCGGGACCCGGCGTCGCTTTTCACGGCCTTCGCGCGTGAACTGTCATTCCCTGGCTACTTCGGCCGCAACTGGGACGCACTCGCGGATTGCCTGCACGATTGGCATGGCCATCAGTTCGATGCGCAGGGCCTCGCGGTCTTGGTCGATGACGCCGATCACCTGGCTCAAGCAGATTTCCTCGGGGACTTCGTCTCGGTGCTCTGCCAGGCCGCGTGGAAGGCGAACCTCCAACTCGATGCCGATGGCGTCCCTCACGAGCATTGGTCGCCCTTCTCCTTGCACTTCGTCTTGCTGCTCAACGAGACTGCGCCGGTCGCCTTCGCTGAGGCGGCAGCATCCGGCATGGACGTCGGCGTGGCGCTCGCCGATGGGCGGCTCACCGCGACGCTCACCGGTCCCGATTGGCCGGGAAGCGACCCCGTCACGCCGCCCCTACCGTCTTGAGGGCTGGGTCGTCACTCGGTGCAGGCGTTCGTGATGGTTCGGGTCCACACCTCGGGGTGCGTGAACCAGAAGGTATGGGGAACGCCGGGCACGGTTGAGTACCTCCCGCGCGGCACGAGCGCGGCGAGCTGCGCCAGGGGCCACGGCGGGCGGATGTCGTCGCCAGCGGCGATGAAATGCATCGGCACGGCGCAGGCGGTCGCCACGCAGGGCCACGGCCGGCGCGACGAAAAGGCGCAGATCCCGGCGCCGGCGGCGAGCCGGCTGGTCACGTTGTCCGGCCGCAGTGGTTAGCCGGTGCGACCGGTGAACATCTACCGCAAACGGAACGCTAACGGATGGCACCCCGCGACACTGACAGCACTTGATTTTGCGTCAAGTGCGATGTACCCAAAAAGGACCAACCTGGCGTTTGACTAGGGCATTCTGCCCGGTTTAGCCGAATTATTGTTAGCGCCTCTGCTAGCGCGCGCTAACAGGAACTGTCCAATGTGTACATAATGAGTTTGAATATTCCCAGCTCACAGTGTCGGGACGGCGGGATTCGAACCCACGACCCCTTGACCCCCAGTCGTTGGAGGCCCCAGCGACGTGCTCAAGCACGTTCTCCCAGGTCGCTGCAAGCATAAACCGGCCGAGTTAAGGGGTCCACGTCCGAAGACCCGCGTCAAAGGACGCTATGCGCCGTCGACCAGCAGGTCGAACGTCAGCGAGCAGCACCTCGTGGATGCCGGCCCACACCCCCTTCGCATGCCACCGGACCAGCTGGCGCAGGCATGCCGTCCCGGACTCGAGGCCCAGCTCCGGCGGTAGAAACTCTCACCGTATCCCGGTGTGGAGCACGAACAGGATCCCGCGCAGCACCTGCCGGTCAGCGACCCGGTTGGGGCCTGGGTGCCGCCGTTGGCGTCCCGTCTCGGGCAGGAGCGGTTCGATGCGCCGTCACAGCGCGTCGGCGACGGTCCAGGGCGGCGGCTCGCCTCGCCGGACCCGGCGGCGGGTAGGCAGGCGCAGGTTGCGGCGCCGCCGTGCCATGCGCAGCTCCTGGAGCGAGCTCACGAGCGCGGCGGGGTCGTCCCAGGACGGTCCCTCCGTGCGGCCGCGTCACGCGCCGCGGGAGGAGTCGCCGCGGTATCGGCCGGCGCGGCGGAACCAGACGCCACGGCCTCCGACCGTACCGCTGGAGGAGCCGCCGCCTTGCCACGCTGCGCGGGAATTGTCACCGCCGCCTCGGCGCTCGCCACGGGACCAGCCACCGCGGCCGGCCGGCGCGGCGCGGCCGTGCGGCGGGCCTGGGTGGCCAGCGCGACGACGATCGCCTCCAGGGGGCCGCGGGCCGCGGTCGCCCGCATGGCGAGTGCGATGAGGACGACCGCGATGAGTTGCGCGAGGCAGCCGGTCGTCGCGCTGTACGTGTCGAAGCTGGAGTTGATGAACAGGACGTGCGCGGTGTAGAAGGTCAGGGTCGTGCTGCCGGCGGCGGCGAGCGGCACGAGGACCGCTGTGGCGAGCCGCCGTGCGACTCGGTGCCGGACCTGGTCGGCGAGCAGCAACAGGCCCAGGACGGCGACGGCGGTTCCGGTGGTACCTATGAGGTCGAACGGGGTGCTCGTGTGCGGGGCGTCGATGGCGAGCCACCACCACGTCGACGACGGGGTGCGGCCGTTGTCGCCGAGCTTGAGCAGCCGCCAGGTCTGGTCGACGGTCAGCCCGCTGGCCGGTTGTGCGGCCCAGATCCGTGTCAGTCCGCCGTGGCGGTGCAGCAGGAACGACGAGGCGATGTGCGACGCGACGGCGAGGGCCGTGCCACCGGCGAACAGTGTGACGGCGACCCGCGCCCGGCCGAGGTCGAGCCGGCCGATCACCACGCCGACGCTCATGTACGCCAGCCACGCCGGCGACGGGTAGATGCCCGTGAGGGTCAGTTCGGTGACCAGCCCGACCGGATCGTCGAACAGCCAGGCGAAGGTCGGGTTGACCAGCTCCGGCTCCGGCAGGTGCGGCAGCAGCAGGTGGGCGCCCGCGGGACCGGCCGTCAGCAGGGTCGCGCCGATCGCGGCCACCGCCCAGGTCGGCAGGAACACGAGCGGGATCGCGAGCAGGAACACCATCGCGAGGTACGCGAGGATGACCGCGCCCAGCACGCTGTCGGCGGCGCCCAACAGCAGCCCGATCACGCCGATGGCGAGCGCCCTGACGGCGAGCAGGGCCACTGTCGCCCGGGCGTTGGCGAGCCGGACCGGCCGGCGGCCGGTCGCGAGCGTGACACCGACGCCGGCCAGCAACGCGAACGCCGCCGCGGCCCGGCCGCTGAAGACGGTCGCCGACCAGGTCGGGTTGCCGGCCGCGTCGGACTCGTATAGGGCGTGCAGGGTGATCATGCCGAGCAGTGACACGCCGCGGGCGGCGTCGACGCCCACCAGTCGCGCCCGCTGCTTCGTCGCGGCCGACCGCGAAGGCGAAGACGCGACCGACGAGGAAGGCCCGGCCGACGCCGGCACAACGGCGGACGAAGCCGACGACGGCGGCCCGGGATCGAGCGGTCGCGGGGTCATGGCCGCATCACCGCATCCACCAGGTCGAGGCCGAGATCGGTGCCGAGCCGGTCGACGGTCAGCCCGGCATCGGTGTACCAGTCGTCGGTGGCCTCCGGGTGGGGGCCGACGACGCCGACCCGGCCCAGGCCGAATCCGGCGACGAGGGCGGCGGTGGTGCCGTTGGGATAGGTGGCGACGATGGTCGCGTTCGTGCCCGGGTGCAGCCAGAAGTATGGGCCGTCCTGGAAGAACAGGGTCCGCTGCCAGCCCCGCCAGGCGACCTCGACCAGCGTGTTGTCCTCCGAGGCGACGGTGGCGTCGGGCGAGGCGATGTACTGGTCGGTGTCCCCGGGCAGCAGCCCGAAGCCGGGCGTGGCCCCGGCCAGGTAGCCGCCCAGGCAGAACCCCAGGTATCTGCCCCCGTTGCCCACGAACGATCGGATCTCGGCGCGGTGGCGGCGCAGTTTGCGGTAGCCGTGCGCGAGGGTGCCCCCGCCGGGCTGTGCGTACAGGGCCGCGCCGGCCAAGGCTCCGGCGGAGATCGGCAGGTCCTCGTCGGGGCCGACGTAGCGGACGTCGAAGCGCCACCGGCTGGATTTGAGCAGCGCCGCCACGGCCTCCGGGCAGCCGGGCAGCGACGCTGGTCCGCGGTACACCAGCGCCACCGGCGGATCGCTTCGCGTGCGGCTGGGCAACCAGGAGGGCACGCGGCGTACGGCGGACATCAGGCGATCGGCGCCGGGCATCTGAGCGCGCTTCCTCGTGGTCACCTCGACCTCCGGCGGGGTGGGTTGTCGAGCGTCAGCGCGGTGCAGCGGACTCCGCCGCCGCCCTTGGCGAGTTCGGTGGTGCGGCATGTACTCGACGCGGCGGCCCGCCGCCAGGTGCGCGACCACGATCGCCGCGTGCTCGGTCGCCGCGGCCTCCGGGTCGGGCTGCACCTCGGTGTGCATGTACGGGTTGATCTCGTAGTCGATCCGGAAATGCGCCGAGTCGCAGACCAGCAGTTCGGTGTTCACCGGATGTCGCACTCCTTGGCGTGGAAACGACGGGACTGGGAAAGTCAGGCGGCGGCGATCTCGGGGAGGGCGTCGTGGCTGGCGATGCCCTGGTCGGGGGATGCCCCGCCATCGGCTGCCCGGGGTTGAGGTGTTCGCCCTTCATCAGCAGCGAGAGCGAACCGAGCGACACGTCCTCGCCGACCACCGCGTCGTACACGACGACCGCGCGGGTGCCGACGGTGGCGGCGGCGCGGACGGTGACGACGGACATCGTCATCACGCGGTCCCCGAACAGGTCGGTCTGCAGCAGGATCGCCGTCCACGCCTCACCGACGATTCCTAGGTCGCGCAGGTGATGGGGCAGGCGGCTCGCCCGTTCGTCCAGGTCTCGGTACGTCAGGCACTCGTCGCCGCGCTCCAGCGCGATGGCGGAGGGCGTGCGGTCACAGACGGCCTCGAACAGGTGATGCAGGCGCCGTGCGCCGTCGGGGGCACCGTCGCTCGCGGCCCCTGGCGGCGGGCAGCCGAAAGATCGGATCGTCCGCCTCACCACCGTCCGAACCCGCGTTCCCTAGCGGCATGGTGATTCTGGTGGCGCGTGCCTGGCTCACGAAACAGCTCCAAATCTGCCGGCGCCGGCGAATTCGGGGGACGACGCCAGCAGGTCGATGGTGCAATCCTCATCGAGATACGGCCATGTAACCGTGGCAATTCCCGACGATGAAACGTGAAAGCTGAACCAAACGCGCCGAGGGCGGTCCCGGACGCGTCCGGCCGGGGTTACCGGAATCCGGGCCGCTTGGCCGAGCGTGGCGGCGCCTGCGCCGCGCGACGCGGACATCTTCGTCGGGCGATCAACAAACGACACTTCCCCGGGGCCGCGTGGTCGTTTCCGGTCACATCACGAAATCGACACCTGGGCGGGCGTCGCCATTCCAGGTTGACAGCTCCGGATCCGGGTGCAGGGCATTCGCCAGGCAGTTCTCACCACGAGACCACCCGCCCGGCCCGGCGCCCACCCGAACGGCCACGGTGCGATCCCGGCCGGTTCCTGGGCCTCACACGGGAAATCACCCACACCGCCACGGCGCGCCTCCGCCGGACGCAACCTCCTGATCGGCCTCGGCACCATCGGCAGCTTGGTGGCGCCACACACCGGGAACGAGGATGCTCGGGCGCCCATTGCCGGGTAGACGGCGGGTGAGATCCGCGCCGTCTACCCGGCAGCGGTGGGACGTCCACCCGTGACCCGCCCGCCATGTCTATGCCAGATCATCACCCACGAAAATGGATGAGATGTCCTCTTAGCAGTTCGGCCCGATGGTGTCCGTCCCGGTGTAGACGAACGCGTCGCTGACCCAGGTGCCGTCGGTCAGCTTGTCCCAGACCGCGGTGGGGCCCCAGCGGCCGGTGAGGGTGGTGCCGTTGCGCCAGCAGGAGATGGTGACGGTGGTGCCGTCGGAAACGGATCCGACGATGGCGTACCCGGTGCCGGGTCCTGAGCGCTTGTTGATGCTCGTATCGTCGTTGGCGTCAACGATGCCCTGGTTGAAGTTGAGGGCGCCATAGTTGTACAGCAATCCACCGACATCCGTGTGCTGGCCCCCGGCAGCGACCTGCGTGCTGCCGTGCAGCGCATAGCCGCCATACGGGGATGATCCGCTGATGAACACCCATTGGCCGGCAGATCGCGTGTTCCACGAGACCCGGGTGCTGCTTTTGAGGATGGACCAATGGACGTGCCGATAGGGGGCGGAGCCGCCACAGGACACGTCGGTGCCGGTGTAGCCGAGGAAGGCCCCTTCGCCAACGGAGCCGCCGTTGTAGTCGACAGGCGCCCAGAGGTGGTAATGATCGGTGGTGTAGCCACTGCCGTGGTAGACACGCACCCAGCCGCCGTACTGTCCCGAACTGGACCCGGCGCACATCAGGTACGCGGTGCCGCTACCGGGGGCCAGCACGCGGAAGTCACCACCGTTCAGGTCTATCGAGCTGTATGGGGTGTCGGAGCCGTTCCAACCGTGCGGTCCACCGGTGAGTCTCCAGGACTGGCCGATCGCGAACGGCAGGCGCAGCCCGGTGTTGTACGTGGTGTCCGCCGTGGACATTATCGTGACGGCGGCCGGCCCCAGCACTTGGCGCTCCCGAGCGGACACGATGGTTGTCGGCGCTTGACTGGCCAAAGCGCTGAATTCCGCGGTGCCGTCGAGGGTTGCCTGCCAGCCAGAACCGGTGCGGTGGGCGAGAAACATCCACCCCGTCGGGTACTGGTCGGGTTTCGCGGGTGCGGTCAGCACCGCGCTGCCGAAGGCCCAGCCGCCGACCCGGCGTTGGACGTCCACCCGCGAGTGTCGCCCGGCGGCGGTTGCCTGTAACTGGCTCAGTTGCGCCCGTTGCATGATCGCGGCGGATACGGTTTCGTGCAAGCTGCTGCCCGGGGCGGCTGGCTGGGCGGCCGCCGACGTCTGGGTGGAAATCGCTTCGAAGAGCACCGCAAGCAGCGTGATCATTGCGGCGGCGAACGCGCGTCTGACGATGGAGGGGTACGTGGACACGGCTTGCTCCTCACGGGTCGGCGAAGGCCGGTTGGCCTTGATCAACGGATTTAGGGTGGGGGAATCCCAGCAGAACGATGCCAATGAATCTATGGCAAGAATCCGATCATAGAAAGTTAAAGCAGTGGGGTTCACCCGAATGTGGACACCGAGAGCGCTATTCAAAAAGTCGTGATGGCTCCGCCGGGGCAGATGCGAGCTATGCGAGGAACCGGAAAGGGTGCAAGTCCACCAGATCCGAAAACTCGCCCAACTGGCGCCGTTGCATTATTTGATCGGATGGCGCGGTGAGGCCGCGCTCCCACTCGGCTCAGATGTGGTTCCCCTCGTAACGTGGAGGCCAGGACTTGAGGGATAGAGGTTCATGGCTGAGACGAGACGCCGATTCGATCCGGAGTTCCGCGCGGGCGCGGTCCGGATCGTGCGGGAGACTGGGAAGTCGATCGCGCAGGTAGCGCGTGATCCGGGGATCAATAGCGGCACCCTCGCCAACTGGGTGCAGCAGGATCGTGCGGTTCGTGGCGAGGCGGCCGCTGGGCAGTTGGCCGAGGACGAGCGGGCTGAGCTGGCGCGGTTGCGGCGGGAGAACGCCGAGCTGGCGATGGAGCGTGATGTCCTCAAGCGATCCGTGGTCCTGTGGGTCAAGGAAGCGACGAGCCGGTGAGCGTGGCCGCCTTCATCGCTGCCCAGAGGACCGAGCACCATGTGCCGCACGCGGTGGCCTGCCGGGCCCTCGGGGTGTCCGAGTCGTGGTTCTACCTGCCACCCGCTGACCGCCCTGAGCGAACGGATCCAGGAGAACGAATCCTTCTCGCCTAACCACTCAACACGACCACCGTCTCTGTGCCAGAGCCGAAAACTTGACAGTCCCCGGGCGGCGCGGGTCGGGAGGTATCTGCTCGAGGTCGTGGACGACGGCGACACCCTTGTCGGGTGCACCACCGTTCGCCCGCCTGCGGGGACGACGGGCCGCCACCCTCATCGTCCGGGTCCTGCACCGGTGGCGGCGGCGCGGCATCGGCGCGGAACCTTACGCGCGGGCGATGGGGCCACCGTCGCCGCGGTCGCCATCGTCGCGTCCACCGCCCTACTGCGGCGACCGCTACCGCGTGGTATCCAAACTGACGCTCACGGACGAGCCGAACGCGGCCAACCCCGCCATCACCCCGATCATGGCGACCGGCTGACCGCCATGCGAGCGGGCCCTCGCTGAAAGGCGCGGGCCCGCGCACGATGCCGTCCGGTCACCCGGTGGTCATGGAGTGAACGTCGGGACTCCGCCCCGCTCCGTTACCGCGCGGTGCCGCTGGCCCACAGGGGCGCCCGGCCGTTGTGGTAGATGACGAGATTGCCGTCGTCCTGCATCTCCAGGAACGGATCGACGCGGCCCGAGCCCCAACTGCCTGATGCCCAGGCGGGTTGATTCGCGTTGTTGTAGAGGACGAGGTTGCCGTCCGACTGCATGTCGACGCGCGTGGGCTTGCGGTCGGCCGGCAGGTTCCAGGTGCCCGTTGCCCAGATCGCGGCGTTGTTGTCGTAGATGACCAGGTTGCCGTCCGACTGCATGGTGAGGCGGAACCGGCCGTTCGGGGAGGTGAGGCTCTGGCCGCCGGTCAGCTGCGCCCCGGCGTTGAGCCGGGAGCTGGGGTTACCGCCACCGCCGCCGGGGAAGTCGTCGGGCGTGGCGATCCGGTCGCGGATCCACCTGCCCGCTTCCTTGAGCCGGCCGACCGAGTAGTCACCGCTGCTGCAGGTGCCGCCGTTCCAGACCGCGCCGGAGCGCTGGTCGTCAGAGTAGTTCCAGTTCGTCCAGCTGATCTTGCGGTTCCTCATCAGGTCGATGTACTTCTGCGACTGCGCGAAGTTGTTCGGCCCATCCCCCGACGCCTGCTGGGTGCCGAACTCGCTGACCCACATGGGGATCCGCTGCGAGGCCCTGTCCAGCGTGTTTAGGTACTCGTCGTCGTGCGAGGCAGCATAGAAGTGGAACGTGTACGCGATGTTCGTCGCGTTCACCGGGTTGTTGATCACGTCGGTCTCGTTACGGCCGTCGGAGACGCCCAGCGAGCCCCAGCCATGCGTGCCCACCAGGATCGGCGCATCACCGTCGATCGCCCGGATCAACGGAATCATCGCGTGGGCGTAGTCGCGGATCCGCGCCCAAGACACCTCATTCGGCTCGTTCGCGATCTCGTAGATGATGTTGTTCCGGTTCTTGTTCGCGTTCGCGATGTCGGTGAAGAACCTCTTCGCGTTCGCCAGGTTGTAGTTCGGGTCACCGGGGCTGAGTTGGTGGAAGTCGACCACCGCGTACATGCCACGGTCTGAGACCATCTGGATCGCTTGGTTCACCTTCGCCGTGAACCCAGCCGGGTCGGTCTCATACCCGCCCTCCTGCACATACATCGAGATGCGCAGAACGTCCGCCTGCCAGTCGTTCGCCAGCGCGTTCATCGAGGCGTTGTTCACGCACTGCCAGTACCACTGGATGCCGTGTGTCGACATACCCCGCAGCTGAATCGCCTGGCCGTACTGATTCTGCACCTGCGTCCCGACGATCTTCAACTGACCGTTGGCCGCCACAGGCGTCGAAGCCAGGGCCGCCGTCGCGGCGACTCCGACGGCGGCGCCGCTCGGGGTGCCGACGAATACGGTGGAGGCGGCGAGTCCCGCCGCCACCACGAGTGTGAGTAACCGGTGCCGCATGAACCCTCCATAGATGTACGTCGATGACTTGGAAGACCCTGCGGCACCGACCGGCACTGCGTCAATAATTGTTAGGCAATTTGCCTATCGTTTTGCAGTGATAGACACCAGGCGGCACGCACATGGTGGACGGGTGCCTTCGACGTCTCCGCGAACTTTCACCGACCGGCCCGGACCGGCGTCGCCGTCGGCTCGGCGCTAACCACCACTCGGTGAAGTGCAGATGCGGCTCAAAGCGGCGAGGGCTACAGCTGTACAGAGCCGGCGTCGGCTCAGCCCCCGTGCGGCTCGAGCATTCGAGAGGACAGCCCGTCCCCATGCGCGACCGCTACCTGTGGGTGCCGCTGGCCCAGATCGGGGTTCGACCGTTGTGGTAGATGACGAGGTTGCCGTCGTCCTGCATGTCCAGGTACGGATTGACGAAGGTGGAGCCGAACGTGCCAGCGGCCCAGGCTGGCTGGTTCGCGTCGTTGTAGGGCACCAGGTTCCGTTGGTTTGGCCTCAGGGACCGGCATGCGTGCTCGTCCCCCACCGCGCACGGCGAGGACTCCCGCAAGGCCAGCGATCGATGCCACGCCAGAACCTAGGTGACGCTGGACAGGAAATCCCGCCGTGGGGTTGGGGGTTCCTGTCCAGGCCGCCAGAGTCAGGGCCGGGTTTGCTCCCGGCGCGGGAGGAACGGCCCGGGGGACGCCGAGGCCGCGCAGGGCGGCTGTTGCGCATCGCTACCGGGCGGTGCCACTGGCCCAGAGTGGGTTGCGGCCGTTGTGGTAGATGACGAGGTTGCCGTCGTTCTGCATCTCCACGAACGGGTTGACGCGTCCTGAGCCCCAGCTGCCGGAGGCCCATGCCGCCTGGTTCGCGTCGTTGTAGAGCACGAGGTTGCCGTCGGCTTGCATGTCGACGCGGGTGGGTCGGCGGTCCGCTGGCAGGTTCCAGGTGCCGGTGGCCCAGATCGGGCTCGCTCCGTCGTAGATGACGAGGTTGCCGTCGGTCTGCATGCTGAGGCGGAAGCGGCCGTTCGTCGAGGTGAGCGATTGGCCTGCGGTCAGCCGCTGCCCGGCCTGCAGCTGGTTGGCAGCGGTGGGCGGTGTAGGCGGCCCCGGGTTGCCCAGCCCGGTGGCGGTGAATTGGTAGCTGCCCGGGGCGACGCCGGTCAGGTACACGTACGCATCGTCCTGGCTGCCGCCGCCGATGCCCGGTCGCGGAGTGAAGGTCCCGTTGTTCCAGACGACCGCTCCGTTGACGGAGACGGTGATGTTGCCGGTCAGCTTCGGGATGCCGACCCGGCCGGTGGTGCCCGACGGGCTGTTGAGCGTTGCGGTGAAGGTACCCGCCGACGGGTTGCGCGACCAGGATGCGTTGACCGCACCCTGCGGCATGGTGATGCGCCCTTCGACGCTGGTCAGGTCGCCGGGATGGGGCACGAAGCGGTACTGCCCGACGGTCGGCTCCGGGGCCGTGCCGAGGACGTGGAACGTCAGCGCTGACGTCGGCGCGGTCGACCAGCCGTGCGCGAGGCTCATGAACCGCGGGTCGTAGGCGAAGGAGCCGTCGGCCTTGATACCCTCCCACATCGTGCTCTTCGTGCCGATCGGGCTGTCGAGCATGTGACCCCATGTGCGGCGGATCTGCGTCAGGCCGGTGAAGTCGTCGCCCGCGATGAAGTGCGCCTGCAGCTCCATGCCGCCGGAGAACGGGTGGACGTCGCCATTCCACTCCGGCGTCATCCCGCCGTAGGCGTTCCACCGCCCCGCGAGCCGCTGCACGATGCTGGTGTTCTTCGCGGTCGAGTCGGTGAGCCCGTACCAGACCGCCAGGGCGTTGCCGTCCTGCGGGTACAGGCCGCTCGATGGGTTGTCCCGGTACATTCCGGCGCTGGCGTCCCACAGCCGCGAGTTCGCGGCCGACTTGAGCGTGGCGGCCCGATTGGCGTAGCTGGATGCGAGGCCGCTGTCACCCTTGACCGTCGCGAGCCTGCTCGCACCCATGAGTGCGCCGTACATCAGCGCGTTGGCCTGGATGTTGTTCCCGCCCTGGCCGTTGCGCGCCCAGTCCGCGTTGTTCGTGACGTTCAGCAGGCCGGAGCCGTCGATCTTGTTGATGATGTACGTCATTCCGCTGGTGAACCTCGACCACTGCGAGTCCAGCCAGGCCCGGTCGGCGGAGTAGTTGTAGTACATCGACGCTGCGTACAGCGTCCACAGGTGGTAGGTGTCCGAGCCCCAGAGGTCGAACGGCGGGCCGCAGTACGGCAGCTCGCCGGAGGACCGCTGCCGGTTGTACAGGGTCGTCAGGGCGTTGCGGGTGGACTCCAGCTCGTTGGTGGACGCGTACGCGGTGGGCGTCGCGATGCCGAGGTCTCCCGGCCAGACGGTCCGGTCCCGCTTCGGGGCGTCCGACAGCACGGCGGTGCCGACGCCGATCACGGCGCTGTTGTCCCATTCCGTCGACGGGGCAGGCCATGCGCGGCCCTGGTTGGACGCGATGGTGCTGAGCTGCACCGTGTACGCGCCGGCGTACCAGATCCGGTTGAGCAGGTCGTCGTTGGAGTAGAAGTAGTTCGCGTAGTCGGCCGGGTTGGCCTTGCCGGGCGCCGCCGTGAAGTTCAGCGTGACGCGGGTCAGGTCGATCCAGCCGGATGTCCTCAGGAACACGGTCAGGTAGCGGAAGCCACCGCGTAGCCTCGCGGTCGGCATGGTGTAGGTGCTGTTCGGACCCGCCGCGGCCGTGAGCGCACCGTCCAGCCGGCCCTCGTGCGTGGCGCTGGTGTCGCTGTTGGTCCCGACGAAGAGCGACGACTCGCTGAACGCCAGCCCGAGCTGCTGGTTGCCGTCACTGGCGGCGCCGAAATTCAGTGTTGCCAGGCCGCCGACCTCCTTGCCGAAGTCGAGGGTGATGGACGAGTTCTGACCGGAGATCCGGGTCGCCGAGCCGGACAGCACGTTCTGCGGGTTGGCGACCGTGCCGGTGGTGCGGAACACCGCCGTCGGCCGGACCGTGCGCGACGTCGGCGACAGGTTCAGCGCTTCGATCGCGCCTGGCGGTGGAGCCGCGGCCGCGGGGGCAGCCCGGCCCGGCACCGCGCCACCTGGCAGGAGCGCTGCCAGCAGGAAGAGCGTCATGAGGGTACCGGTCTGGCGGACGAACGATCTGCGCATGGCTACTCCGTGCGTTGCTGATCGGCGCACGTCGATGCTGCTGCGCGGCACAGCGGGGCGGGCTGCCGCAACGACCGGACGAGAGCCGAGGGTGGGCGGGGGTAACGGAGCCGATGTGCGCCGCTGGCGGTGGCGCGATCGAGGTGCACTGAAGCTCTTAAAACGTTTCATAACATGCAACGTTTCAGACGATGCCATCGATGTCATCCGGCGTCAAGGCATCGGAGGGCATCGGTGTCGCCGGCGCGGTCGGGCTCACTTGGGGTCAGGGCGCGAGCGCCGCAGGTTGTGCACCGTGTGGACACCGCGGCGACCGCGCCCGAGACAGCTCGAGCCAGCGGACCGCTCCGTGAAGCAAACCGTCGCACCCCCATTGACATGCATCTTGTCCCCCACGATTCTGTGAGAGCGCTCTCGCCATTGAATCGATCCATCCGCCACCGGACCGACGCGGAGCGCCCTGCCGGAGGTGCGCCCAGGGCCCACCTTCCGACCCCCGCGACCTGAGGAGTTGCCTGTGCGTACCACACGAAGACTCGCCCACTGGCTATCGGCGGTGGCGATAGCCGCGCCCATCGCCGTCGGCGTCGCCGCGTCACCCGCTCACGCGGTCGGGCCAGATCTGTTGCCGATGACGGTCACGAACAACACGGGCCGCGCCGACGCGGTCTACCTGTACGTGCTCGGTGTGTCCCTCAAGCCCGGTGGGCGGCTCGGGTACGTCAACGCGGCTGGCATCCACACCCCGTGGACGGGTGGGTCGTTGCCTCCCTCGCCGGCGCCGGACGTGTCGATACCGGGCCCGCCGAACGGCCAGAGCGTCACGTTGCGGATCCCGCGTGAGCTGTCCGGCCGCGTCTACATGTCCTTCGGTGAGAAGCTCAAGTTCTTCCTGAGCCCGGACGGCCTGGTACAACCGGCACCCTGGAACCCCAGTGACCCGAACCGCAACATCCTGTTCGACACCAGCGAGTTCACCTACAACAACGCCGGCCTGTGGCTGAACAGCTCGCAGGTAGACATGTTCGCCATCCCCCACGCGGTCACGGTGACCGGCAGCACCGGCATCACGACGCGGACCGGCGACCTGGTCAACGACGGCCGCAACAGAGTGATCAACGACATCAGGAACACGGCGGGGTTCGCGAACACCGTCCACACCCGGTCCGACGGCACCGTCCTGCGGGTCTGGGCTCCCGGCAAGGCCGTCGACAGCGGTTCGATGGACGCCAACTACCTGGACCCGTACATCGCCAGCGCGTGGAACGCATACACCAACCGCACACTGACGGTGGTACCGTTCCAGAACGAGCCGAACACCAAGTTCTTCGGCCGCACCAGCGGAAACGTCATGAACTTCACCAACGGTGCCGGCCAACAGGTGGCCTCGTTCACCAGGCCCTCCACCGCCAATGTGTGGGGCTGCGACGGGAACCTGCGAGCGCCGAATGACCTGGTGGTGGGTCCGATCGCCCGGACGCTCTGCGCCGCACTGCACCGCTCCACGCTCGGCACCTACGACACCGAGCCGCGCTACAGCCCGAGCGAGTTTTACCACGGCACCATCACCAACCACTACTCGCGGATCATCCACGCGAACATGGCCGACGGTAAGGCCTACGGCTTCGCCTTCGACGACGTCGCAGCCCAGGAGTCCCTGGTCCACGACGGCGACCCCCGTGCCGCGGGAATCATCATGAGTCCGTTCGGCGCAGGGAACCCGGGCACCGGCAACCAGCTGCAGGCCGGGCAGCGGCTGACCGCAGGCCAATCGCTCACCTCGACGAACGGCCGCTTCCGCCTCAGCATGCAGACCGACGGCAACCTCGTCATCTACGACGGAGCGAGCCCGATCTGGGCCACCGGCACCTGGAACCTGCCAGCGGACCGCCGACCCACCCGCGTCGACATGCAAGCCGACGGCAACCTCGTGCTCTACAACGACGCGAACCAGGCGGCATGGGCCTCCGGCAGCTGGGGCTCAGGACGCGTCAACCCGTTCGTGGAGATGCAGAACGACGGCAACCTCGTCATCTACCACAACGGCCGCAACCCACTCTGGGCCAGCGGCACCGCACGATAGCAACGAGCACGGACGCGAAGGGGCGTTACCTCAACACGCGATCGGCAGGACCCGCAGTCGAGGACCAGCGCTCCTGACAGTGGCGTACGCCGTACTCCGGCCCGGTTTCTGAACCCGCACAGCGACTGGCGGCCAATAGACGAAGACGGGCAGGCGGCACCCGCCGCCTGCCCGCCGGACGCAGGTGACCGCTCCTCGACAACAGCGCGACAAGGCGTGAGCGCGGAAGGGCCCCGGCCACGGCGGCACCTTCCGCGCTCACACGGTGTGCGTCAGGCGGCGATGTCGCCACGACCTGCCCTCCCGTCATCCGAACGTCGTCCATGCCAGGGTCCCGCTCGGCAACAGAGGCCGGGAGGATCCGCCGGCCCCGCCGCGTTCTCATGCAGCTCTTATCGCCGCGCTGCTTCACTGCAGGTGGACGACCGATTGGAGGCGACGTTGACCATGGTTGACGTGACGATCGAGGCAGCCGGTCTCACAAAGCGGTTCGGCCCGCGAACCGCGGTCCGGGAGCTGAGCATCACCGCCCGCCGGGGCGATGTCGTGGGCCTGCTCGGGCCCAACGGCTCGGGCAAGACCACGACGATCCGCGTGCTCACCACCGTGCTGCCGCCGACGAGCGGGACCTTCGCGGTGGCCGGCATCCCGTCCGACCGCCCCGCCGAGATCCGGCGCCGGATCGGGGTTCTGCCGGAGAGCTCCGGGTACCCCGGCCAGCAGACCGGACAGGAGTACCTGCAGTACCACGCGCGACTCTTCGGCCGTTCCCGGACCGACGCCGTCCGGGTGGCGCGGGACCTGCTGGCCCAGGTGGGCCTGGCCGAGCGTGCCTCGTCGCGGATCTCGACGTACAGCCGCGGCATGCGCCAGCGCCTCGGCATCGCCCGGGCGCTGGTCAACGACCCGGCGGTGGTGTTCCTCGACGAGCCGACGCTCGGCCTCGACCCGGCCGGCCAGCGGCAGGTGCTCGACATGGTCCGCGACATCGCGCACGGCCGACACATCACCGTCGTGCTCAGCACGCACATGTTGCCGGAGGTCGAGGACGTCTGTACCGAAGTGATCATCCTCAACGCCGGCAGCGTCCTCGTCGCCGGGCCGATGGGTGAGGTCATGCGCGGGGTCACCGTGCAGCATTCGGGGCAGCTGCGGGTGCCGGCCGACCAGGTAGGGCCCGCGCGGCGGGCGCTGGCAGACGTGCCCGGGCTGACGCTGGACACCGTCACCGGCCGGCCCGAACTGATCAGGATCACGGTCGACGCGGGCCGGGACGCCGGACTGAACACGGCCCTGCGCGCGGTGCTCGCCGCCGACGTGCCGGTGCTCGGGTTCGAGGTCGAGGGGTCGCGGCTCAGCACCGCCTTCCTCACGATGACGGCGGAGGCAACGTCATGAACCGCTGGCGCGTGGTGGCCGCCCAGGAGTGCCGCGACCTGTGGCGCGGTGGCCGGGGACCGTTGCTGCTCTTCGGCTTCAGCGTGCTGCTGAGCGCTGTCACGTGGTTGACCGCCACGAACCTCGCGCTCAACTTCCTCGAGCAGCGCGAGGCGGTGAACCTCGTCGTGCAGGTAGCGGTGGCGGTCGGGGTCCTGGTCGCACTCGCCGTCAGCGCCGACGGGATCAGCGGCGAGCGCGAGCGCGGCACACTCGAAAGCCTGCTCCTGGCGCCCGTTTCGCGGCGCGCGATCCTCGCCGGGAAGTCCGTCGCCGCGTTGAGCCTCTGGTTCGCCGCCTTCGCGGTGAGCATCCCGTACGTGTGGGTGCTCGGGCGGGGCGTGTCGCTCGTCGGCTCCGCGCTCCTGCTCGGTCTCGTTGTCGGCACACTGCTTGCGGTGGGGCTCGTCGGCGTCGGCCTGCTGATCAGCGCGCTGTCGAACTCCAACAAGGTCAGCCTCGCGATCTGCTTCCTGCTGCTCCTGGCGCTCTTCGCGCCCACGCAGCTGCCCAGGATGCCGCAGGGCTGGCTCGGCGAGCTCCTGCGCCGGGTCAACCCGGTCAGCTCCGGGACGCACTACCTGACGTCGGTGCTCGTCAACGGGCACGACTGGACCCGCGACCTGTCCTATCTCGCCGCGCCGCTGATCACTGTCGTGCTGGCCGGTGTCCTGCTGGTCGTGACAGGCCCACGGATCGTCCGCCTGACCGGAGGGGTGAGCGGAGCATGAACAGGTTGATCGCCCGGACTGGAACGTCAGCGGTACTGGCAGTGCTCGCCGGAGCGCTCGCCTGGATGCCCGCCACACCGGCGGCCGCACAGCTGGCCGGGCTGCGGGTGACGCTGGAGCAGGACCGCGCCGCCGTCGATGTCGGCGACCGGCTCACCGTCCGCGCCCGCGTGGTCAACGCCGGTGCGCAGCCGACGGACCGGCTCGTCGCGCACCTCAACGTGGCCACGCTCGACAGCGGCGTCTACGTCGACCTGGAGGACTGGACGGCGAGCCCGACACAGGAGCTCGACCCGTTGCCGCCGGGCGCGAGCATATCGGCCGCCTGGGAAATCCAGGCGGTCAACGTCGGCAGCTTCGACGTGTACGTCGTGGTGCTGCCGAAGGGCGACACGCCGGACGCCCTCGTCGCCAGCCCGCCGCAGCTCGTGCGGGTGGCGGGGCGGCAGACGCTGAGTGCCGGCGGCGCCCTGCCGGTCGCGGTCACGGTACCGCTGCTGCTCGGCCTGGTGGTGCTCGGCGCCCGGCTGCGGCTGCGCCGCGGGCGGTGAGCCCGCGCTCCCCCGGTGTGCACACCCGGCGCTTCCGCCGAGGTGCACACCGGGCCGGCGCCCGCGATCACTCCGTCACAGTGGTGGCCACGGCGGGGCGCTCCTGCCGTCGCCCGCCGAAGCGCAGGTAGAGCGACGGCACGATGAACAGGTTGAGCAGCGTCGAGGTCAGCAGGCCGCCGAGGATCACCACCGCCATCGGGTGTTCGATCTCGTGGCCGGGGATGGAGCCGCTGACCGCCAGGGGAACGAGGGCCAGCCCGGTCGCGAGCGAGGTCATGAGGATCGGCGCCAGCCGTTCCTCGGCACCACGCAGGACCAGGGTCTGTCCGAAGGTCTCTCCCTCGGCCCGTTCCAGGTGCTGGAAGTGGTTGATCATCAGGATGCCGTTGCGGGCGGCGATCCCGAGGACCGTGAAGAATCCCACCAGCGAGCCGAGCGAGAGGATGCCTCCGGTCACGGTAGCCGCGAGAATCCCGCCTACCAGGGCGACCGGCAGGGTCAGCAGTACGAGCAGCGCGAGCCGCATGCTGCCGAAGGCGGCCTGAAGGATCAGCAGGATGCCGGTCACGGCAACGACCGCGAAGATCATCAGCTGCCGCTGGGCGCTCTGGCGTTCCTTGTACTCACCCAGCACCTCGGCGTGGTAGCCCAGCGGGAAGCTCACCTGTGCCAGCTTCTGCTGTACCTCACGCGCCACCGATCCGAGGTCGCGCCCGTGGACGTTGGCACCCACGTCGATACGCCGGGAGCTGTTCTCCCGCACCACGACGTTCGGCGTCGGGGTGATCCGCACCGTGGCGAGATCACCGAGGCGCACGCGGCGGCCGTCGGGTGCGTCGAGCAACAGGTCCTGGATGCTCGGGATGCTGTTGCGCGTCTCCGGCGTGCTCCAGACGTGCACCTCGTAGTTCTTCCCGTCGCGCCAGACATCACCGGCCTCCTCGCTCGCCACGAACGTGGCGGCCGCCCGGCGCACGTCACCGGGCTTGATCCCGTACCGTGACGCGACGGCGAGGTCCACCTCCACCTCCAGTTGCGGGATGTCGACCTGCAACTCCACCTTCTCGTCGACCACACCCTCGATCCCGGCGACGATCTGCTTCACGGCGGCGGCCTTCTCCCGCAGCACCCGGAAGTCGTCGCCGTAGATGCGCACGACGACGGCCTCGCTCGTGCCCGTCAGGACCTCCTTGGTCCGCTCTTTCAGGTAGGTCTGCACGTCGGTCTGCAGACCGGGGTAACGGTCCACCACCTGCTGGATGGCGGCAACGGTCTTGTTGTAGTCGACGGACGGATCGATGCTGACCCAGTTCTCGGCGAAGTTCATGCCGACCGGCTCGTCCGCCAGCGTGCCCTGGCCGATGTGAGCGCCGAAGTTGCGTACCCCGGGAATGGCCCTGAGCTCCCGACTGACCTCCTTGGTGATGCGGATCATCTCCTGCTGTGACGTGCCGGGCCGGGCCACCCAGTGCATCAGGAAGTCACGCTCCTGGAACGCCGGGAACAGCGATTGACCGAGGAACGGCAGTACCACCGTCCCGGCCGCCATCACCACGAGGACGGTGGCGTACGCCGCGACCGGGCGAGGGATGATGCGGGCGAGTGCCGCTCTGTATCCGCGCTGCAGCCAGCGCACCACCGGCGAGTCGTGGCGCTCGATCGGCGTTCTGGCCAGCAGGATCAACGCCAGCGCCGGGGTCACCGTCAGCGCGATCAGCATCGAGGCCAGGATCGCCAGCCCGTACGAGAACGCGAGCGGCCCGAAGAACGCTCCGGTCAGTCCGCCGAGCAGGAAGATCGGGATGATCGACACCAGGATGATGAGCGTGGCGTGGATGATGGGGCCGCGCACCTCGAGGGACGCGTCGAGGATGATGGCGGCGGTCGACCGGTCGCTGCCCTCGCGCCGGTGCTGGCGTATTCGCCGCACGATGTTCTCGATGTCGATGATGGCGTCGTCGACAAGGACCCCCAGGGCGATCACCAGCCCCGCCAGGATCATCGTGTTGACGGTCGCTCCGGTGGCGTCGAGCACAAGTCCCGCGGCGACCAGGGACAGCGGGATCGTGATGATGCTGATCAGCGCCACACGCCACTCGAAGAGGAAGAAGAGCAGGATCAGGGCGACGAGGACGAAGCCGATGATCATCGCCCTGGTGAGGTTGTGGATCGACGTCTGGACGAACGTCGCCGGCCGGAAGAGTTCGGTGTCCACCTTGAATCCCTGCAGGCCCGGCTCCATCGCCTTGAGCGCCTCCTCAACTCCCCTGGTCACCTCCAGGGTGTTGCCCCACGGGAGCTTCTCGACGACGAGCATGAGGCCCAGGTCGTCGTCGATCACCGCGTCACCGTTCATGAGGGGCTGGCGGTCCCGGACGATGTTCGCCACGTTGCCCAGCGTGACGACCCTGCCGTCCTCCTTGATGTCCACCGGCATCTGGGCCAGGTTCTCCGGCGTCAGGACGGGCATGAGGTGGCGGACCGTGAGCCGCTGGGACGGCGTGTCGACGAATCCGCCGGTGCCGATCTCGTGGCCGCTCGAGTGCTTCAGCATGCCCACGTCGAGGGCGTCGGAGGCGGCCTCCATCGTCTGCAGCAGCGACACGTCCTGCTCCTGCAGCTTCCTGGGATCGGTCTGCACCTGCAGCACCGACCAGCGGTCTCCCCAGATGGCGACGTTGGCAACCCCGGGAACCCGCATCAGCCGGGGTCGCACGGTCCAGTAGGCGGCCAGCGACATCTCGATGAGCGACTGCGTCGAGGTGTCCGGGGTCGACATGCCGATCTTCATGACGCGGCTCGTCGACGACAGCGGCTGGATCATGAAGGGTGAGTTCGCCCATCTCGGCAGCGCCGGGGTCACCGCCGTGATGCGCTCCTGCACCAGCAGCCGGGCGCGCATGAGGTCGGTCCCCGGCTTGAAGATCATCACCACCTGCGACAGCTGCGAGACCGACCTCGAACGCATCACGTCAAGGCCCTCCACCCCGTTGAGCGCCTGCTCGATCGGGATGGTGACCAACGACTCCACGTCGGCCGCGGACAGCCCGGTGCACAGGGTCTGCACCTCGACCCGCGGCGGCGCGAACTCCGGGAACACGTCAACCGGCATGTCCCGGACCTGCACGACGCCGAAGAACATCATCAGCGACGCGAGGACAACAACGAGGTAGCGGAGCCGCAGACTCGTGCGGACCATCGAGCGCATCATGGCGAGCGTCCTTGTCCGTCACTGGCCGGCGTTGAGCTCGGCGCCGTACAACTCCGCGGCGCCCGTCGTCACGACGGCCGCGCCCACCGGCGGGCCGTCGGACAGCACGACCAGGTCGCCCGCGATGTAGTCCACCGTGATGCGCTGCCGGACGTACGTCAGCTGCTGGGGCGCGGTGTAGACCCAGGTGCCGCCGCTCGCGTCGTAGAGCAGCGCCGCGTACGGCACGACCTTCCGGGCCACGCCGGGGCCTCCGGGCACCCGCGGCGGCACGGTGGACTCCTGCACCGCGACCGTCCGGACGACGAGCCGGTCGGCCGCCTCCCGGGTCAGGGTCACCCACCTCGTGCCGCTGCTGTCGAGGCTGCTGACCTGGGCGGCCTGCGCCCGCTTGTTGGTGGCCGCCGGGTTTCCTGAGCATCCCGCGAGGGTCACCGCCGCGACGATCAGGACCGCCGCCGTCCATTGCTTCCTGTGTGACATGTGGTCCCCCTGGTGTCTGGGCGAGTGTCGCCTCATGCCGAGGCGGGGCTTGGGGCTGCCGCCGGCTGCGTGCCGGACGGCCGCTCCGGGTCGGGTTGTGTGACTGCGTCGGGCCGCGGATGCCTGGCGAACCGCAGGTAGAGCGCCGGTAGGAGGAACAGGCTCACCAGCGCGGCGGTGACCAGTCCGCCGAGGATGATCGCCGCCAGTGGCTGCGCGGTCTCCAACCCGGCATGAGCACCGGCGACGGCCATCGGCAGCAGCGCGAGCCCGGTGCCCAGCACGGTCGTCACGGTCGGCGCGAAGCGGTCCCGTGACCCGCGCACGACGACGTCCGGGTCGAGCCGGCCGGCCTGTCGTGTGAGTTCCTCGTAGTGTCTGACCTGCAGGACGGCATGTCGTGTGACGACCGCCAGCACCGTGAGGACGCCAAGCAGCGACACCGTCGACGTCGCGCCCCCCTGGGCGACCGCGACATACACCGCGCCCGCGAACGCCACCAGCAGCAGCAGCAGGAAGACCACGGACGCGAGCCGCCAACTGCCGAAGCAGGCCTGCAGGATGAAGAAGATCGCGATCGCTACGCCGATCGTGTACATCAGGCCGAGCCGCTGCGCGTCCTGCCGTGCCGTGGCGTCGCCGAGGACCTCGAGGTGGTGCTCCCGAGGGAACGTCACCGACCGCAGGCGGCGCTCGGCGTCACGCGTCACCGCGCCGAGATCACGTCCACGGACGTCGGCGACCACGTCGACGTACCGCGACACCTCGTCGTGCTTGATGACGCTCGGGTTCGGCCGGATGGCCACGTCGGCCACGTCGCCGAGGCGTACCTGGCCGCCGGTCGGCGTGTCGAGCATGAGCTCGCGGACGCTCGTCAGGGACCGGCGAGTGTCGGGGGTGCCCCACACCACGACGTCGAACACCTTCTGCTCTTCGAACAGGCTGCCCGCGGTGGTGCCCGAGACGTACGTGGCGGCGGCGCGGCGCACGTCACCGGGCTTGATCCCGTGGCGGGCGGCGGCGGCGATGAACACCTCGATCTCCATCGTCGGCTCGGTCGTCGGCACGCTCGCATGTGGCGCGACGACGCCATCGACCCCGGAGAGGATCCGCGTCACCTCGTCGGCCTTGGCCCGCAGGACCGTGTAGTCGTTGCCGTAGACGCGCACGACGAGGGGCCTGTCGGTGCCGGTGTTCACCTCCTGGACGCGCTGGTCCGGATACGCCGACACGGCGCTGTCGAACCCCGGGTAACCCTCGACCACCGCCCGGATCAAGCGCACGGTCGTGTCGTAGTTGGCCGCCGGATCGACAGTGATCCAGAACTCGGCCGCGTTGATGGCGTTCAGCTGCTCCGACGTCGAGGCACGACCCACGTGCGAGCCGACCGCGCGGACGCCGGGGACGGTCCGCAGCTCGTTGCCGGCCTGCGCCGTCATCCGGTTCATCTCCGGCAGCGACGTGCCGGGCGCCGCGGTCCAGTGCACGAGCAGGTGCCGGTCCTTGAGCGGCGGCGTCAGGGGCAGGCCTCGCAACTGCGGCAGGATCGCCAGGCCGGCGAGCAGCACCAGGCCGACCATCACGTAGGACAGCACCGGCCGGCGGACGAGCCTGCCGAGCACCGCGGCGTACCAGCGCTCCAGCACCCGGGCGACCGGCGACTCACGCGGCGGGAGCACACGCTTGGCGAGCAGCACCATGGTCAGCGCGGGGGTGACGGTCAGGGCGACCACCATCGAGGCGAGGACCGCCAGCAGATAGGCGAACGTGACGGGCCGCAGGAACGCCCCGGTCACCCCGCCGATCGCGAGGAATGGCACCACGGAGGCCGCGATGATCGCGGTGGCGACGAGGAGCGGGCCGCGCGTCTCGGCGGCGGCCGCGACGACGGTCGCCGTCAGCGGTTGGTCACCGTGCCGGCGCCTGATGGCGTACAGGTCCACGATGGCGTCATCGACGACAACGGCGACCGCCATCACCAGCCCCGCGAGCATCATCAGGTTCACCGTCAGGTCGAACGCGGTCAGGACGAGCACCGTCGCGGCGACGGACGACAGGATCGCCACGATGCCGATGACGGCGGCCCGCCAGTCGAACAGCAGCGCGCCGGCGATCAGCAGCAGCACGACAATGCCGAGCACGGCCGTCCTGGTGAGGTTGCCGAGGGCCTGTTCGAGGAAGGTCGCCTGGCGGAAGACCGTGGTGTCGATGTCGACGCCGGTGAGACCGGGGCGCATCGCCTGGAGAGCGTCCTCCACGTCGCGGGTCACCGCGGCGACGTTCGTGCCCGGGAACCGCTCGACCACCAGGATCAGGTTCGATCCACCCTTGATCCCGGCGTCGCCGATCAGCGGCTGGTGATCCTCCACGATCTGCGCCACGTCGCCGAGCCGGACCGACGGGCTCTGCGCGTCCTGTACGGTCACCTGCGCCAGGTCCTGCGCGGTCTTGATCGGCGAGGTGTGCTGGACCTCGATCCGCTGGTTGGGCGTGTCGACGAATCCGCCGGTGCCCGGCGTCGACGCCTCGACGAAGGTCAGCGGCGACACCCACAGCGCGTTTCCGGTCGTGCGGACCACCTGGTCGAGGGTCACCTGGTGCCGGCTCAACTGCGCGGGATCCACCAGCACCTGGAGCTGCCGGTCACGCAGTCCGAAGACGGCGACGTTGGCCACGCCCGGAACGCCCATCAGGCGAGGTTTGACCTTCCACCGCGCGAGCACGGACATGTCGATCAGCGACAGATCCTTCGAGGAAAGCCCGATCATCATGAGCCGGCTGGTGGACGACAGCGACTGCACCACAAACGGCGGTTTTGAGGCCACCTGGGGCAGCGCGGCGGTCATCGTGAGCCGTTCCTGGACAACCTGCCTGGCCTGGATGATGTCGGTGCCGGGCTCGAAGATCAGCTCGATCGACGACAGCCCGGGAAACGAATTGGAGCGGATTCTGCTCAGCCACGGAAGGCCGTTGAAGAACTCCTGCTCCATCGGATTGGTGATCAGTTGTTCGACCTCTTCGGCCGAGAGCCCCAGCGCCTCGGTCTGGACCTCGACCCGCGGCGGCGTGAACTCCGGGTATGCCTCCACCGGTCGTTTCGAGAGTTGACCGAATCCAATCACCAAGAGTATGAGGGCAACGAGCAGCACCAGCCGACGGAACTGCACGCTCGAGCCAATGATCCACCGTGTCATTGCGCACGACCTTTCGGCGCATCTGCTGTCGGAATCGTTTCTTGCGGGACGGTTTTTGGGCACGTCGGCTACCGGGCACGTCCCGGCCCGGTAACCGAAGGGGGTAATGCATGTTGTGTCCGCGCGGCATTTTCGGCGGGCACGGAAACAGTGCGTTCGGAGGTCCCCCGAGATCAGAAACAGCTGCTCAGCGCATGTGATCGCACCGCCAGACCCGCGCTCGGCCAGGTTGCAGGTTGCGGTATCGCGTTATGCCTAATCGCTACTCACAAATTGCACGTCTGTCAAGTGATGGAGTCGGATTCCGGCAATTGTGCAGGCGGGTCAACCAATTCCTCACCGGCGTCAGAAAATTCCCCGTCGCGGCCGGTCGGGCGATCTTCGAAAACGCTCTCCATAGCGTTCGCCTGGTCCGCCAGCATTATCCGCACATGTCGCCGAAATGACGCCAGGCTGCTGGTGAGACCGCGCTCGTCCCGCAACTGCCGCCAGATCTGCGCCACTGGGGCGCGGCCCAGCATCGCCTCGATGTAGGCCTGATGCGGGGCGATCTCGAGCCAGGTGATCCGGCGCAGTCTGGCGTCGGCCACCTCCGGGAACCAGATACGGGCCAGCGCCGTCCAGTCCTCGCGACTCAGCGACACGCGCCCCGGATGCAACCGCTTGACCTGCGCCGGCTGCAGGTACTTCCGGACCGTTTTCCGATCGAGACGCAGGCCCGTGGCGATCTCGCCCTGTGATTGACCGGCGTGCCAACGTACGAAGATCTCAGCAACATCCACGACAGTGAGCGTTCTGCGCCCCAACTGAAGTCCCCCGACCATCGATGTCCCCCGCTTGAGTATGGTCCGGGGCATTTGCGCCTTGTCAGTAAATTGATGTTTGTAAATTTATGAGGAATTTTCCGGTACCGGCGGAACGGCGCCGACCCTGCGACGATCCAACATTTGCCACGATAAATAGGTTGAATATAGGACAATTGGAGCTAGGTGATATCGAGTGCCGACGAAGTGTCGGGTGGGCGACAGTCAGTCGCCGGCCGCGGGCAGCCGCACCGCGAACCTCGCGCCGCCGCCGTCGCAGTCGTCGTCCCGGTCGGTAAGCTCCACGGTGCCGCCGTGGCGGGTGACGATGTCGCGCACGATCGCCAGGCCGAGGCCCGCGCCCCCGGTCCGGCGGTCACGCGCCTCGTTGAGCCGGACGAACCGCTCGAAGATCCGTTCCCAATCCGCCGCCGGGACACCCGGGCCGTCGTCGGTGACGGTCAACTCGACGACGCCGCCGGACTCCGACAGTGCGCACCGCACGACGGACGCGCCGTACCGCCCGGCGTTGTCGAGCAGGTTCATGACGACCCGGCGCAGCTGCCCGGCGTCGCCGCGGACCCGGCCACCGCCCACCTCAGTCACGTCGACCCGGACGTCACCACGGGTGTGCAGATCGAGTGCCGCGCGCAGTACCAGCTCATCGAGATCCACAATGGACGGTGCCGGGACGGGCACGGTCTCGTCGAGCCGGGCCAGGAGGAGCAGGTCGTCGACCAGACGCTCCAACCGGCCCTGCTCGGTCAGCCAGCCGTGGGCCAGCGCCGGCCAGTCCGCGGCGTCCGGACGCGCCAGGCCGACCTCCAGCCTGGTCCTGATCACGGCCATCGGACTGCGCAGTTCGTGGGACGCGTCGGCGACAAACGTGCGCTGACGGCGCGCTGACGCCTCCAGCCGGTCGAGCATCTCGTTCATGGTGCGGGCGAGCCGGTCGATCTCGTCACCGGTGCCGGGGACGGGCACGCGGTGGTCCAGCGCGCTGGCGGAGATCTCGGCGACCTGCGCGCGGATCGCCTCCACCGGGCCGAGGGTGCGGCCGACAAGACGCCACGCGGTGATCCCGACCAGCAGCATCGTCACCGGCACGAACCCGGCCATGAGCAGCGCGAGCGTGGTGGTGCTGTCCTGCACCGGCTCCAATGTCGCGGCGGTGTACACCACCGCAGGACCGCGCGGCGAGTCGACCCGCTGCACCGCGACGCGATGGGTCTCACCGTCACCGATGGGCGGGTTGCGGACGGTACGGATCGTCATCTCGGTCCCGGCCGGGATGAACGCCACGATCGGGCGGTCACCGCGGATCGTCGGGCTCTGCGTGACCACGACGTCGTTGATGACCACCTGGGCGACCGTGCCGTCGTCCTCACCGGCGAGGGTGGCGGGCAGCCGGTCGCTGCGCACCAGATCGGCGATCTCGACCAACCGGAGGCGGGCCTGCGCGTCGACGTTGTCCCGCATGGACACCTGCAGGAGCACCAGCACCAGCACCGCCGCGGCCACCAGGCCGGTGCCGACCACGCCGAGCGCGGTCGCGGTGATCCGCACGCGGACCGTGGCCCGGCCCACCTCAGCCACCGGACTGCTCGAACCGGTAGCCGACCCCCCGCACTGTGCGGATGGCGGCCCGGCCGAACGGCAGATCGACCTTCCGGCGCAAGTAGCCCACGTAGACCTCCACGATGTTGGACTCGTCGTCGAACGCCCAGTCCCACACCTCGTCGAGGATCTCCCGTTTGCGCACCACCGTGCCGGCGCGGCGCATCAGGAACTCCAGCAGCGCGAACTCCCGCCGGGTCAGCTCGATCTCCGTCGCGCCGCGGCGGCAGCGGTGCTCGGCGGTGTCGAGCACCAGGTCACCGGCGACGAGCGTCGGCGGCCGTTCCAGGCGGCGCCGGCGCAGCAGCGACCGGACCCGCGCGACGAGCACGATGAACGAGAACGGCTTGCTGAGGAAGTCGTCTGCCCCGGTGTCCAGCGCCTCCGCCTCGTCGAGCTCACCCTGCTTGGCGGTCAGCACCAGCACCGGCGTCCAGTTCCCGGCGCGGCGCAGCAGCGCGCAGAACTTGAAGCCGTTGACCCGCGGCAGGAGCAGGTCGAGCAGGATGAGGTCGAACTCCCGCTCCCGGGCCAGCGCGAGGCCGCTGGCGCCGTCGAGCGCTATCTCCACCGTGAAGCCCTCGGCGGACAACCCTTCGGCGAGGGCGGTCGCCAGGGCCTCCTCGTCCTCGACCACCAGCAGCCGCGCGGATCCCGCATTCATGATCACCTAGCCAGCTTCTTCGCGTGCTCTTACCGAGCAACTCGCATGCTGATTTCTCGGTGTTCGTGCCGAGCGTTCGCTGGCCGTCGACAGCAGCGAGCGTACCCCAACCTGAGGAGGCCGGGAATGACGGAATTCCTCGTCGAGGCCACGGGGCTGTACCACATCTACCGGGAACGGGACGTCGAGACCGTCGCGCTGCGCGGTGCCCGGCTGGCCCTGCGTCCCGGCTCGTGGACGAGCCTGACAGGGCCCTCCGGCAGCGGGAAGTCGACGCTGCTGCAGATCCTCGCCGGACTGCTCACCCCCACGGCGGGCGCGGTCCTGGTCGACGGCGACGACATGACCCGGATGACCCCGGACGAGCGGGCCCGCTGCCGCCGCCGGCGCATCGGTGTGGTCCTGCAACGCGACAACCTCCACCCGGGCCTCGACGTGGCCGGGAACATCGCGCTCCCGCTGCGCCTGGACGGCCAGCCGGCCGGCGCGATCCGCGACCGGGTCGGCACCCTCCTCGACGAGGTCGGCCTGGCGGACCGCCGCCACCGCTGGCCCGCCCGGCTCTCCGGCGGCGAGGCACAGCGCGCGGCGGTCGCCGTCGCGGTCGCCGCGCGGCCGGCGGTCCTGCTCGCCGACGAGCCCACCGGGGAGCTCGACGAGCGGTCCACCTCGGCGGTGCTCGACCTGCTGGAGGCCGCCCGCGCGGCGCACGGCACGGCGATCCTCACCGTCACCCACAACCCGGCCGTGGCCGAACGCGCCGGCCGCAGCCTCGTGATGCGCGATGGGGTGATCGGTGATGACTGAGCACGGCACCGCTGCGATCCGGGCCGTCGGGCTCACCCGCGTCTACCGGACCGGCGGCGGCATCCACGAGGTCGACCTCGACGTGGCACCCGGTGAGGTGCTCGCCGTCGTCGGGCCGAGCGGTTCGGGGAAGAGCACGCTGCTGTACCTCCTCGGCGGCCTCGACGACCCCGACGCCGGCCGGGTGCTCGTGGGTGGCGTCGACTGGCGCAGCCTGCGGAGCGCCGCGCGGGCCCGGTTCCGGCGCACCGCCTGCGGGTTCGTCACCCAGGGACTGAGCCTGCTGCCGCAGGCAACCGCCGCGGAGAACGTCGAGGTCCCGCTGGTACTGGCGGGCGTCGATCCGGCCGAGCGCCGCCGCCGGGTCGGTGAGGCGCTGGACCGCGTCGGCCTGCGCGACGAGGCGCCCAAGCTGCCCGACGAGCTCTCCGGCGGCCAGCAGCAGCGCGTCGCCATCGCCCGCGCGCTGGTGTGCCGGCCGGCGGTCATCCTGGCCGACGAGCCTACCGGCAGCCTCGACTCTGCCAACGCCGCCGCGATCACCGGGCTGCTCGTCGAGACCGCCGCCGAACTGTCCGCGGCCGTCGTCCTGGTCACCCACAACGCGGCCGTGGCGGAGCGGGCGCACCGCACGGTGACCCTGCACTCCGGCCGCTTCTCGCCGGACCGACCCGCGAACCGACCCGAAAGGACCCACTGATGCTCTGGCTCCTCGTCCACGGCATCCAGCACGCGCCGCGACGTCTCGTCCTCGCCGCCGTCGGGGTGGCGTTCCCGGTGGCCGTGCTCGCCGCGACGCTGCTGCTGGTCGACGACGCCTCGCGCGCGATGACCCGCACGGCGCTGGCGCCCGTGCAGGTCGACATGCGCGCCCTCGCCACCACGGTGAACGGCGACGGCACCGCCACCGCGCGCCTGCTGGCCGGCGTCGGCGGGGTCCAGCGGGCCGAACGCTTCGCGTCCGCGGCCGTGACCGTGTCGGTGCCCGGATCCGCCCCCCTCCCCGCGCGGCTCTTCGCCGTCGATCCGGAGTACCTCGCCCACCACCCGTGGGTGAAGATCACCGAGGGCCGGCTCGGCGGCGGCCTGCTCATGTCGCAGCCGTTGCGGGCGACCGCGGGCTTCACCGGCCCGGCCGCCGTCACCGTCGGCCTCCCGGCCGGGGGTGAGGAGGCCCCGCCGTCCGTGACGCTGCCCGTCACCGGCACCGCCGACCTGCGCGCCGCGACAACCTGGTTCGCCATCCCGTACGGCGACGCGCAGGGCGACATCGCAAGCGTCCCGCGGGCGGTCGTCGTCGACTACGCGACCTTCGAGCGGCAGTTCCTGCCACTGCTGCGCCAGGCGCAGGGTGCCCAGCCGGCGCTGAACCCGAGCACCACCGACCTGCCGCCGGTGACGCTGGAGACGCATCTCACCGTCGACCACAACGCCTACCCGGCCGACCCGGCACAGGCGTTGCTCTTCTCCAACCGGCTCCGTCGTGTACTCGAACAGCGCTCACCCGACATCATCGTGGCCGACAACGCCGCCGAGGTGCTCGACATGGCCCGCGTCGACGCGACCAACGCCAGGATCCTGTTCCTGCTCCTGGGCATCCCCGGCGCGCTCGTCGCGGCCGGTCTCGGGCTGGCCGCCGCCTCCGCCCTGGCCGAGGCGCAGCGGCGCGAGGACGCGCTGCTCGACCTGCGCGGCGCCACCGGGCGGCAGCTCGCCCGGCTCGCGGCGGCGCATGCGATCGTCGCCGGCGCTCTCGGCGCCGTGCTCGGCCTGGTCCTGGCCGCCCTCGCGGTCGGTGCGGCGACCGGGCGGCAGGTGTGGCGGGAGCTGCCGCCCGATCGGCTCGCGGTCGTGGTGGCGGTGGCCCTCGCCGGCGGTGCGCTGACCGTGGCGGTCCGCGTGGTGCCCCTGGTCCGGGCGGTCCGCCGCGGTCAGGTGGCGGTCGAACGCCGGGTGCTGGAGCGTGGCTGGGCCCCGGGATGGCGCCGGTCGCGGCTCGACCTGATCGCCATCGCCGTGGGCGCCTGCATCCTGCTGATCAACCTGGCTGCCGGCGGGCTGAAGCAGGTACCGATCGAAGGACAGACGCTGGCGCTGGCGTTCTACGTACTGCTGGCGCCGATCGCGCTGTGGCTCGGGATCAGCCTGCTCGCGGTGCGCGGGCTCAGCGCGCTGCTGACCCGCCGGACGGCACCGCAGCGCGCCCGCGCGCTGACCACCTGGACGGCGGCGGCGTTGCGCTGGCTGGGGCGCCGTCCCGCCCGCACCGGCGTCGCACTCGTGCTCGGCACGCTCGCCGTCGCCTTCGGCACCAACGTGGTGACGTTCGTCGCGACGTACCACGCGGCCCAGCACAACGACCGGCAGGCCGGCTTCGGCGCCGACCTACGCATCACGCCACCCGATGATCCGGCCCGCCTGGGCGGCCCCGCCACCACGCCGAGCCATCCGGACATTGCCGCGATCACCCCGATCCGGCTGCTGCCCGCCCGTGTGGGCACGGACCGCAAGAGCGTCCTCGCCATCGACCCCGCCACCTTCCCGCAGGCCAGCAGGGTCGCCCCGGAACTGCTTGACGGCGAGGGCGTTGAGGCGCTGCGGCGGGACCCGCAGGCGACGCTGGTCCACGCCGAGATCGCCGACGGTTTCGCGCTCGGCGTCGGCGACACCCTGACGCTAACCCTCTTCCCCGACGCGGAAGGCGACGCCCGCAACCTGAAGCTGCGCATCGCCGGCGTGTATCGCTCGTTTGCGCCGAACGAGCCGTTCAGCGAGCTGGTGATGAACGCCGCCGCGCTCCCGGGGCCGGCACCGGCACCCGACTACTTCATGGCGCGCGTCGTCCCGGGCCGGCCGCCCGCCGGGGTCGCGGCCGACCTGCGCGACGCCGTCCCCGGCCAGACCGTCCAGACGATGGACCAGAGCCGGCTGAACGAACAGCGCAGCCTCACCGCGCTTAACCTGCGCGCGCTCGGCCGGCTGGAGTCGGTCACGGCCGGGCTGGCGGCCGCCGTCGGGGTCGCCGTCCTGGGCGCGTTCCTGGTGCTCGAACGCCGCCGGGAGACCGCGATCCTGCGGGCCTGCGGCGCGACGACGCGCCAGATCCTCACCCCGCCGGCGACCGAGGGGGCGATCGCGACCGTGGGCAGCCTGGTGATCGGCATGCCGATCGGCGTCGGCGTCAGCGCCCTGGCCATCCGCATCCTCGGCCTGTTCTTCTCACTGCGGCCGCCGCTGCTCGTGCTGCCGGCCGGGACCCTGGCCCTGCTTGCCGGCTGCCTGGTCGTCACCTCGCTCGTCGCGCTGGGCGTCACCCTGCGCCGGGTCACCCGCGCCACGCCGGCCGCCGTGCTGCGTGAACCGTGAGGTTCAGGCCGCGCCCGGGCGGAGCCGGACGCGCCCGCACCAGCGGAGGACCTCGAGTGCGCCCCGGCCTCGAGGGTGTGGCCGGCGAGCGGGCGCGGCAGCAGCTGGTCGGCGCTGGCGAGCCGCCCCCGATCCTCCAGTTGCAGGTCCGGTCGGTGCACCTGCCGGCGCAGCACCCGCCACCTGATGCCGCAACACCAACAGCTCGACATCTTTGGCGCTGCCGTCGCGGGCGAGCGGGGTGAGCATCTGCAAGACCTGGCGTAGGAGCAGGTACACCAGCGAAGCCGTCATGACGTCGATCATCATCCCTGCCCGCGGTAGGCGTCGTACAAAGCCGCACGTCACAGGCCCGAACCGAATTTACGAGCCCGACAGGCAACTCGGCGCTGACGGGGTGAAGGCCGACCGGGTGAAGTTCGCGCCCGAGGACCAGACCTTCCTCGCCGCCCTTCTGGCGCCCCTGCCCCGCCAGGTGCTGCGCCGACTGCGGCTACTGGTACGACCGGACACCGTCCTGCCTGCTCGCACGCGTCCAGGCAGTCACTGGCCCGGACCTGCGCGACGCCGCCCAGGGACCGGCGCAGCTGCGCCAGTTGGGCGGCGTGGTCCAGGCCGGGGATCTTCGGCGTGCCGCAGCAGCAGCCGCGGCAGACGGTGACGGTGCAGGGTGCCGCCCCACCGTTCGGCGCCGCGCGGTGCTGGCGGCTCACGAGGCCAGGCCGCTAAGGGCGCGTCGCCAGGCGGCGTCGGCGAGCAGGCGCAGGCCGTTGAGGCCGACGAGGACGGTCGAGCCCTCGTGCCCGGCGACGCCCAGCGGCAGGGGCAGGTGGCCGAACAGGTCCCAGGCGACGAGCACGGTGATGAACGTACCGGCGATGACGAGGTTCGCGGTGACGAGGCGGCGGGCGCGCCGGGACAGGGCGATGACCGCGGGCAGGGCGGTGAGGTCGTCGCGGACCAGGACCGCGTCGGCGCTGTGCAGGGCCAGGTCGGAGCCGTGCCGGCCCATCGCCACACCGAGGTCGGCCGCGGCGAGGGCGGGCGCGTCGTTGACGCCGTCGCCGACGAGCAGCACCCGCCGGCCGTCGTGTTGCAGCGTGCGGACCCGCTGCACTTTGTCGGCCGGCAGTAGCCCGGCATGCACGTCGGTGATGCCGGCCTCGGCGGCGAGCCGGCCAGCCGCGCCGCGGTTGTCGCCGGTAAGCAGCACCGGCGACGTGCCGGTCACCGCGGTCAGGGCGGTCACGGTGTCCCTGGCGGCCGGGCGGATCCGGTCGGTGACGGCGAGGACACCGGCCGGAACGCCGTCGGCCGTGACGACGACGGCGGTGCCGCCGGCAGCCTGGACGGTGCTCGCGACGCTGCGGATCTCGCCGTGCCGTCCCTCGTCGAGCACGGCGGGGCTGCCGACCTCGACCAGGCGGCCGTCGACGATCGCGCGGACGCCGCAGCCGGGGGTCGAGGTGAAGTCGGCTGCGGCCGGGATGGCCAGGTGCCGGTCACGGGCGGCGGCCAGGATCGCGGCGGCGACTGGGTGCTCGCTGGCGTGCTCGGCCCCGGCGGCGAGCCGCAGCAGTTCCTCGGCGCTCACGCCGGCGACGGGGTGGATCTCCGCGACGCGCGGGGTGCCCTCGGTCAGGGTGCCGGTCTTGTCGAACGCCACCACGGTTGTGTCGGCCAGTTGCTCCATCACCACCGCGGACTTGATCAGCACACCGTGGCGGCCGGCGAGCGCGATCGCCGACAGCAGCGGCGGCATCGTGGCCAGCACGACCGCGCACGGCGACGCCACGATCATGAACGTCATAGCCCGCAGCAGCGTGGACTGCAGGTCGGCGCCGAACAGCAGCGGAACAATGAACAGCGCCAGGGTCGCGGCCACGACCCCGACCGAGTACCGCTGCTCGACCTTCTCGATGAACAGCTGGGTGCGGGCCTTCGTCGCCGAAGCCTCCTCGACGAGGGCCACGATCCGGGCGATGACCGACTCGCCGGCCTCCCGGTGCACCCGGGCGAGCAGGACTCCGGTGCCGTTGAGGGTGCCGGCGAACACCTCGTCGCCGGTGGTCTTGGCCACCGGGAGCGGTTCGCCGGTGATGGTGGCCTGGTCCACCTCGCTTGCGCCGTCGAGCACCACGGCGTCGGCGCCGATGCGCTCACCAGGCCGGACCCGGATCACGTCCCCGACGTGCAGGTCCGCCGTGTCCACGACGGTCTCCGCACCGTCGGCGTCGACCCGGGTGGCCCGATCCGGGGCCAGGTCGAGCAGGGCTCGCACCGAGTCGGCGGTCCGCGCTGTCGCGAACGCCTCCAGCGCGCCGGACGTGGCGAAGATGACGATCAGCAGCGCCCCGTCGAAGACCTGCCCGATCGAGGCCGCGCCGAGAGCGGCCACGATCATCAGCAGATCCACGTCGAGGGTCCGCGCGCGCAGCGCGCGGAGGCCGGCGAGGGCCGGTTCCCAGCCGCCCGTGGCGTAGCAGGCCAGGTACAGCGTCCACCACACCGGCGACGGCACACCGGCCAGCTGCGCCAGCCCACCGGCGGCGAACAACACCGTGGCCAGTGCCGCCCAGCGGATCTCGGGCAGCGCCCACAGCCGAGCCGGCAGTCGCCTCGGCGCCGGTGAGGGTGGCCGTATCGCGGTCGCGGCGGCAGGCGGGCTCGTTGTCAGGGTCACAACGAACCACGATACCTGCGTAATCACGTAGATAGCCAAACAGATGGGCAGATGAATGCGGTGGTTCGGGTTACGCTGGGCACATGCACACCTCGCTGCCCGACTTCCAGATGCCCGACGACGAGCAGGTCCACCTCGCCGCCGAGGGCTTCCGGATGCTGGCCGACCCGACCCGCATCAAGATCCTGTGGGCGCTGCTGCAGGGCGAGTCGTCCGTCGCCTGCCTCGCCGAACTCGTCGGCGCCGCCCCGACCGCCGTCAGCCAGCACCTGGCCAAACTGCGCCTGGCCGGATTCGTCCGTGGCCGCCGGGAAGGCACGTTCGTGCACTACTCCGCGGCGGACACCCATGTGCGGGCGCTGCTGGCGGAGGCGCTGTTCCACGCCGACCACACCGACCGCGACCTTCCCGACCACCCGAACGGGGATACCCTGCCGCACGCCCACGCCTCGGTCGCGGCAGCCGCTCGCTAGGTTTGTGCCGGATGGCGTCGCAGCTACCTGTGGCCGCGACGACACAGTCGGCATCTGCTACAAGTCCCGGCTCTGGACCGACACCTGCACCCAGCTCGGCGTCACGGTGAAGAAGACCCGCCCTACCGGCCACAGACCAACGGCAAGGTCGAGCGCTTCCACCGCACCCTGACCGACGAATGGGCCTACGCCAGGCCCTACACCAGCGAGAACGCCCGCCGAAAGGCCTTACGCGGCTGGCTACACACCTACAATCACCACCGCCACCACACCGCGATCGGCGGACCACCCGCCAGCCGCGTTCCCAACCTCTCTGGGCAGAACACCTAGGGTTGGTGACTCGGCCGGCACTGTTGGCCGGCGGACGTAGTCGGCGGGCGAGTGCGGCATGATCTGGTCGATGACGCAGACGCAGTAGAAGCCGACTACGACCGACAGCCGGCGCGACACCGTGGAGGGCTGGTAGTGACGCTCGTCCTGCAGCCAGCGCAGATAGCGCTCGATGTCGACCCGGACGGGAACGGTCGATGGACCGTCGGTATTTCCTCAGCTCAGGTCGCCAGTGCCCCGGCTCACGGTGGTGAGCCGGGGCACTGGCGACAGCCTGCGACGTCAGGACGTCGCCGTGGCGGCATCCAGGATCAGGTCCGCGACGGTCCCCGGTTGACTGATCATGACGACGTGGGACGCGGTCGGCACTTCGACGACCTTGCGGGCGTTCGCGCGGCTGTACATGAAGCGTTCGCACGCGGGTGGGATCGCCTTGTCCCGGCCGGCGACCAGCCCCCACGACGGGATGGTCCGCCACGCGGCGGCCTGGGTCGGGTAGATGAAGGAGTCCGCATCGAACGGCCGCTGCGTGGCCTGCAGGAGTCGGAACGTCGCCGTGGGAATGTCGGCGGCGAAGGCCGCCTGGCCGTCCTTGCTCAGGTACAGGTCGGTTCCGGTGGTGCCGTCGGCCTTCGTGTATGGGACCGGAACGCTCACGGGCAGTACCTCACTGCCAGGGAACTTGTTGATGAGATCCCCCTGCGTCTCGCCCACATCGGGCACGAACGCCGCGATGTAGACCAGAGCCTTGACGTTGCTCTTCCCGGCAGCAGCGTTGGTGATGACGGTTCCACCCATGGAGTGGGCCACCAGCACGACCGGCCCACTGATGGAGTCCAGCAGACTCCCGATGTACGGGGCGTCGGTGGGGATACCCCTCAGCGGGTTCGACGCCGCGATCGTCGTGTAACCCTCGCGCTGCAGCTTCGGGATGACCCCGTTCCAGCACGACGAGTCGGCGTAGCCGCCGTGCACCAACACGATGGTCGGCTTGATCCTCGCCCCCGGCCTGTCCGCCTGGGGCGTCGCGGCGGTCGCCGCCTCCGCCCCGAGCGGAGTGGCCATCAGCGCTGCCGACCCGGCCAACGCCGCGCCAGTCGCCAACACCTGACGGCGTGAGACATTCGATGCCATGGTGATCTCCATTTTCACTGAACTGTGCTGACGTGATTGGCGGCGCCACGCACCACGTGACGAGGCAGTCCCGCCCGCAGCCCGAAGGCGGACCAACCCTGGTCCACACCGGGCTGGGAGCCTGTCTCGACGCCTCCTTGATGACCTCGGCCGTAACCCGGGGGTTAGCTGGGCTTGTGCCGCCACGCCGGCTCGGTGACCGCACCGGCCAGCGCGCCGACCCCCGTGGCATCTCGGAGTCGGCCAGGAATGCGGCCTCGTCGGCTGGTAGGGGAGGCGGGACGGCATCTGGCGTGGTGTCTACTGCTGCGGGGTGCCGGCCGCGGCCTGCGCGATGAGGCTCGCCACCGCTTCTGGCTGCGAGAGGTAGACGGAGTGGCTGGCTGCGATCTCGGATACGGTGGCGCCGGTCCTGCGGGCCATGGCGTGCTGCGCCGGTGGCGGGATCATCCGGTCATCGGTGGCGACCAGGTACCAGCTGGGCTTGCTCCGCCAGGCGGGTTCGGTTACCGCGCCCTCCAGCGCGGCGACGCCCCACGGGACCTGGGAGTCGGCCATGAACGCGGCCTGTCCGGCCGGCAGGTCCGCAGCGAAGGAAGCCGGGAACTTCTCGCGGTCGAGGAAGAGGAACCCGTTTTGCGGGGGCAGGATAGGCGGTACCGGCGCGCCGGGCGGCGGGTCGGCGATGAGTGTGCTGACCGATTCCCCTTTGTCCGGGGCGAACGCCGCGACGTACACCAGCGCGGCCACGTTCGGGTGGGTGCCGGCCTCGGTGATGACCACGCCGCCGTAGGAGTGGCCGACCAGCACGACCGGTCCGTCCTGGGCGTCGAGGACCTGCCGGGTGGCTTCGACGTCGCCCTTCAACGACAGGGTTGGGTTCTGCACGATGCTGACTCGGAAGCCGTCCCGGCTGAGTGATTCATAGACGCCCTGCCAGCCGGAGCCGTCGACGAATCCTCCGTGTACGAGAACGACATTTTGTAGCGTAAATGTGCCCATGGTGGTCCCTGTTCCTCTCGTGAGTCCGGGGCAATGCCAGGACGGTAGGTCGCCCGTGCAGAGCGCCGCGTACGTCGTTTGACTTCAGTTCGTGACGTAGGTTTCTGGCAGGACAGCTCATGGGGAGGTCCAGCGAGCCGTTGCCATGGCGAGCGCAGTACACGCCGCTGACCTGGCGGTTCCTCCACACTGGGCAGGCATTGCCGGGACAACCGCGTCTGCTGTCGTTGGGTACTGCTACGGGCCTTCTGCGGGTCTGTCAGCGGCTGCGAGGATGGGTCTGATGTCGATCACTGTGAACAACCTTGGGCCGCTGCTCGGTCGGGACGCCGAGACCGAGCTGCTTGGCTCGCTGCTTGATGGAATCCGGGGTAGCGGCGGACCGCTCGTGCTGTACGGCGAGCCGGGAATCGGCAAGTCCCGGCTGCTTGCCGTGGCGGCTGCGGTTGCGCGCGAACGCGGCTTCACAGTGCTGAGCACGACCGGGGTACAGTCCGAGGCGCATCTGGCGTTTGCGGGCCTTCACCAGCTGCTTCGCCCGGTGCGTTTCCGCGCGGCGGACCTACCGGCGACGCAGCGTGCCGCGCTCGACGCCGCCTTCGGGCTGGCCCAGGAGCCGGCGCCGGAGCGATTCCGGATCGCGATGGCTGTTCTTGATCTGCTCTGCGAGGTGGCGACCGACGCGCCGCTGCTGGTCCTGGCCGAGGACGCGCAGTGGCTTGACCGCCCGACGACCGAAGTGCTCGCGTTCGTCGCCCGCCGCATACAGTCCGATCCGATCGTACTGGTGGCCGCCGCGCGCGAGGGTTATCCGTCTCCGCTCGTTGATGCCGGATTGCCACAGCACCGCCTCAGCGGTCTCGCGCCCGCCGACGCGATGACACTGCTGGACGCGTCAGCGCAGGAGCTCTCCCCGGTGATCCGTGACCGGCTGCTGAGCGAGGCCGCCGGCAATCCTCTCGCGCTCATTGAGCTGCCGATCACCGCGGCACGACTGGAGCCGATCGCGCCCGGCTCGCTGCCGCTCACGCAGCGGCTCGAACAGGCCTTCGCCGCCCGGGTGTCGGATCTGCCGGAGGCGACCCGGCTGCTTCTGCTGGTCACGGCGCACAGCGACGACGAGCGCGTCAGCGATATCCTCGAGGCCGCCGGCGCGGTTGCCGGGACCACGTTGGGGCTCGAGCTGCTCGAACCGGCGGCCGAGGCCGCGATCGTCGACCTTGACCTGCACACGGTGCGCTTCCGCCACCCGCTGATCCGCTCGGCGGTACGCCAGAGTGCGAGCCTGTCGCGGCGCCGTCAGGTGCACGAGGCGCTCGCCGAGGTACTGCGCGCCGAACCGGACCGGCGCGTGTGGCATCGCGCTGCATTGATCAGCGGCACGCATGAAGAGATCGCCAAGGAACTGGAGGAGGCAGCCGGCCGCGCGAGGCGCCGCGGCGCACTCGCGGTCGCGGTCACCGCTTTGCGGCGGGCAGCACAGCTGAGCCCGTCCAAGCAGCGCGTCCGGCGCCTGCTCGCCGCCGCGCAGCTCGCCTTCGAGCTCGGCCAACGCGACGTCGTCACGCCGATACTGCGGGAGGTGGAGCACCTCGATCCCGATCCGATCGAGCGAGCTCGCGCCACGTGGATTGAAGAAGTTGTCCACACGCGGCCACTTGGCGACGCGCCGCGTGCCGCAGGACTGATCGCCGCCGCCGAGCATGCGGGCAAGGCAGGTGATCACGACCTACAACTCGACATGGCCTGGCTTGTCGCCGTCCGGGCCTGGATGGTGGATCCGGTACCCTCGGCACGCAGAGTCCTTGTCGAAGCGGCGAATCGCTTGGGTGATCCGGAATCAGCCGACCTGCGGATCCTTGCGATCCAGGCCTATGCCGACCCGTTCGGGACGGCACCGGCAGTAGTCGAGCGCGTCCGCGCAGCCGCGGCCGATCTCCACCGCGATACCGACGCCGCCCGTCTCCTGGGCCCGGCAGCCGCGGCCGTGGGTGACTTCGATCTCGCTGCGAGATTCCTCGGTGAGGCGGTCGATGGTCTCCGGACGCAAGGACGGCTTGGGCATCTGCCGCGTATGCTCACGCTGCAGGGAAGTATGGCGGCGCAGGTCGCTGACTGGGCCGTGGCGATTCCCGCGGCAGAAGAGGCCAGGCGCCTGGCGACAGAGCTCGGCGAGCCGCAATGGATCGCAGCAGCGGACACCGTCGATTCGATCATCGCCGGGATCCGAGGCGATCCGGACGCGGCTGAGCGAGCTGCGGCCCGGGCCGAGCGTATCGCGGTGCCGACCGGGGCGAACATCACCGTCGCCTTCGCGCAATTCGGTCGGATCTTCGCCGCACTCGGAGCGGGCAGGCACTCCGACGCCTACGAGGTAGCCGAACGCCTCTTCGATCCGGCGAGTCCGGCACACCACCCGATTGTCGCGTGCTGGCTCATCGGCGATCTCGCCGAAGCTGCACTGCACACGGGTCGGATCAACGAAGCGCGAGCGCGCGTGAAGCAGGTCGAATCAGCAACCGGCGACATCCCGGGGACCTGCATCGCAGTAGGGCTGCTGCACGCACGCGCGCTACTCGCCCAGGACCCCCAGGAGGCCGCGGGTCGCTTCGAGGAGGCACTCGGCGCCGACCTCACGCACTGGCCGCTTCAGCGGGCCCGGCTCCTGCTCGCACACGGCCAGTGGCTACGGCGCCAGCGTCGAATCGCGGAATCGCGCACTCCGCTGCGGGACGCCCGCGATGCCTTCGACACGATGAGCTGCGCAGCCTGGAGCAACCAAGCCCGCCGAGAGCTTCGAGCGTCCGGGGAGGCCAGCCGCCGACGCGACCTCGCCGCCAGGGACCAACTGACCGCTCAAGAGCTTCAGATCGCCCAACTCGCCGCCCAAGGGCTGTCGAACAGAGACATCGGACAGCAGCTGTATCTGTCCCACCGGACGATCGGCACACACCTTTACCGCGTCTTTCCGAAGCTCGGGATTACCAGCCGCGGTGAACTTCGCTCTGCCCTCTCGGCGCGAACAGCACTGCGAGAACCGTAGGAGAACAGAATCGGCGCAAGTCCGGCGGCACGCTTGAAGCCGGCGACCAGCTCCACGGACCTCCTACACAAGAAACCAACCTGAGGTTGCGTTCCCGTCGGTATCCTGTGCCGGTCTCGCGCCCCGGCCGCCGGAGGAACCACTTATCCCTGTTCGCGGCACAGGCGCAGGCGGTGCCGACCGGCAGGAACGGCTGGTCGACCCGGTCCAGGCGCCAACCCGCGTGCGCCGGTTGCGGACGACAGACGTGCGTCCGCGTCCTGACCAAAGCCGCCGTGGCGGCGTGACGTGTGCTGAATGGTTACGTTTTCTCACTTGGGGAGAACTGTTCCCAGCCCCACACGGCCTGCCGCTGTCGTTGCCGCCCGCCGCGGCTCGCCAGTCAGCTCCCAACCGCCAGGCGGATGCTTGCCTGCGTTACCGCACGGCCGTCGTTCACACGCCGTCGATCGGGATCTTGACCAACAGCGTGGTCCCGTGTCCAACTGGGCTCACGATCTCCATGTGACCCCCGAGCGTCTCGACGCGGTCCTGCAGGCCGATCAGTCCGGACCCCCTGCCGGGGTCCGCGCCCCCGATGCCGTCGTCCTGAGTCAAGATCCGCAGGATCGCGCCCTCCACTTCGACGTCGACACGCACCACAGACGCGCGGGCGTGCTTGGTGGCGTTGGTGAGCACCTCGGACACGACGTAGTACGCGGCCACCTCGACACGCTCCGGCAACTGCTCGCCGATGTCCAGGTTGAGTTCGACCGGGACCCCGCTGCGGCGGGCGAGCGTCTTGAGCGCCGGGCCGAGCCCTCCCTTGGACAGGATCGCCGGATGGATCCCCCGTGCGATCTCCCGCAGGTCGTCGAAGACTCCGGTCAGGCCCTTCGCGGTCTGCGACAGCGGCTCCTTGACCGTGTCCAGTTCGGCCGGCAGTGAGGCCTCCGCCATGCGGAGCTCGAGGCAGAGCGAAACGAGACGTTGCTGGGCGCCATCATGCAGATCGCGCTCGAACCGGCGGCGGGCGTCGTCAGCGGCGGCGACGATCCGGGCGCGAGACGCGGTCAGCTGCGCCCGGCTGTCGGCGTTGGCGATCGCGGTCGCGACGAGTTCCGTGAAGTCAGCCAGGCGCGCCTCAGCCTCGAGCGGTATCGGCTCGGGCTTCGAGGACACGACGAGGGCCACTGCGGGTGCCGACAATGACGTCCGCCCTGTTCACGGTCACTTTGACCGCCACAACGAGATCTTGCGTTTGTCAACGTGCCCGGGTTTGTCGTACCGCTGACGACCGCTGGACGAGGATGTCTGGTTGTGCTGCTCCGACTGGCCTACCTCGGCGTGACCAACACGCTGGCGATGCTGCGCCTGCTGCCCATGAGCGACCGTGCCAAGGACGCTGAAATCCTAGCCCTCCGCCACCAGATCATGATCCTCGAACGCCAACTGGGCGGCGCGAAGGTGCAGTCACCCCCGCTGATCGGGCGTTGCTCGCCGCGCTGCTGCACCAGCTCCCCCGCGCCGTACTGCACCGGATCCGGCTACTGGTGCGCCCCGAAACCATGCTGCGCTGGCACCGCGATCTGATCGCCGCACGTCACGCCCGCATCTCCCGCCCCAAGCGAGCCGGCCGGCCACCCACGATCCGGTCCATCCGGCAACTGGTGCTCCGCCTGGCCCGGGAGAACAACGGATGGGGCTACCGGCGCATCCACGGCGAGCTGCTCGTCCTCGGCGTCAAGGTCGCCGCGTCGACCGTGTGGGAAATCCTGCGCGAGGCGGGCATCGACCCGGCACCAGAGCGAACCTCCACCAACTGGGCGGGATTCCTACGCTCGCAGGCCGAAACCATCCTGGCGGCCGACTTCTTCGAAACGGTGACCTTGACCGGCACGCGAATGTATGTCCTGGCCGTCATCGAGCACGCCACCCGCCGGGTACGGATCCTGGGCGCCACCGCCCACCCGACCGCCGCGTGGGTCACCCAGGCGGTACGCAACCTCGCCATGGACCTGCAGGACGCCGGCTGCCACGTCCGCTTCCTCATCCGTGATCGAGATGGCAAGTACCCGGCGCTGTTCGACACGATCCTCGCCGACACCGGCATCGAGGTCGTGCTCAGCGGCATCCGAATGCCCCGGATGAACGCGGTCATGGAACGGTGGATCCAAAGCTGCCGCCGGGAACTGCTCGACCGCACGCTGGTGTGGAACCAGCCGCACCTGCTGCACGCACTACGCGAGTACGAGCGGCACCATAACGCTCACCGACCCCACCGCGGCATCAACAATGCCCGACCGCTGTACCCGCTACCCGCCCCGATCGCCGACCCAGACGTGATCACGCACCTCAAAGTCCGCCGCCGTGATCGACTCGGGGGCATCTTTCACGAATACGAGCATGCTGCTTGACCTGCTCGGACGAGATTTTCGGCACCTGCACCGATGCAGATGACCGGGAGGACGAACCATGGCGAACCTTCGGCATGCCCTGATCGGGGGTGTGGCCCTTCTCGGCGTTCTCGTGCTCGCCCCGACCGGGACCGCCGACGCGGGCGCGACCACGCTCGGCGGCGCCGATCCCAGCGTCATCAAGGTGGGCGGCCTGTACGTCGCGGCGAAGTCGGTCGACGGCGGCATCGCCATCCGCACCGCCACCACACTCGCCGGCATCGCGGCCGCGTCGAAGAAGCAGGTGTGGCGCGACACCGGCAACCTCGGCGAGGTGTGGGCGCCGGAGATCGTCCACCAGGACGGCAGGTACCACGTCTACTTCTCCGCCGGTCGCAGCGCCGCCCACCGCATGTACCACATCAGCTCCGCGACCGCCGACTCCGGCTATTCGGCCGCCACGAAGGTCGCGCTCCCCGGCGACAAGTGGGCGATCGACGGGGTGCCGTTCACGTATCAGGGACAACGCTGGTTCGTGTGGTCCGGCTGGGCCGGGGGACACGAACGTCGAGCAGAACCTCTACATCGCCCGCATGACCGGCCCGGCCACGACGACCGGCGCCCGATACGTCATCTCCCAGCCGCGGGAGGCGTGGGAGCGGACCGTCGGCAACCCGTACATCAACGAGGCGCCGCAGCCGATTCTCGACCCGAACGGCCGCCTGCACATCGTGTACTCCGCCAACGGCAGCTGGAGCAGCGAGTACTGCCTCGCCGAACTGCGGCTGCGGGCCGGCGGCGACCCGACCTACGTGTGGACTGGTACAAGAGCAACGGCTGCCTCTTCGGCTCCTACGCGCCGAACATGATGACCGGGTGGGATGCCACGCTGTACGTCGACGGGCCGGGCCACCACACGTTCGTCCTCGAACGCGGGGACATCGCGACAAGCCCGCCGTCCGGCAACCGGTTCCCGACGATGCACCACGCGGTCGCCAAGGGCACCCCGTACTCGTGGTCCAACCGGTACTGGTACACCGGCACCGCGGTCTGGTGGGGCAACGTCACCTACCGCCGCGCCAACGTCCCCGGCCCCACCGCAGATCTCGGCTACGGCCTGAAGTTCTTCGAGTAGTCAGGTACCAGTGTCCTGCGCCGGAAATTCGCCTCCGAAATCGTGCGGGTGACTCGAGGATCTATTCGGCGGACCTGATTCAGATGAACGGTCGTGGGTTGCTGTTCCACGAGTCGAATTGCAGGTCCGGGTGATGGGGCCGTCGGGAAACTTCCCGGGAACTGAACGACGACGGGCTGGATCACACCTGCTGGCACTAGGCCAAACAGCTACATGGCTGTATGGTTTACAGCATCGCAGGAATGACGAAGATCGTCATTTTCGGCCGCACCTGTAGGCGTGATCTGGGTCACTCGAACCCGCGCCGACATGCCCGATTCGGGGCTTACGTGAGGTTTTTAATCGTACTGCCTATTAGCTCAGACTTAAGAGAGCTAAAGGTAGCGGTTCGTCTATCCGGCAAGGATGCATTCCCTCGTCAAGCCGTGGCATGCTTTCGACCGGAAGGTTTACGGCAAGGTCTCGGACGGTGCCAAAAGCGCCGGTCATCACGCGGCCAATTTCGGGTTCGCCGGAATGGACGAACGCGTGCGCCGCAGACAAAGAATGTTTCAGCTAGGACTGGAACCCCAACCGACTTTCATGCCGGCAAGCTCCGTCAGGCCAATGGCCGTCGACGGACAGATGTCGACTGAAAGGGAGGATTCCCGCAACATGAACCCGCACTCCATCTCGCACGACTCCGCCGACGTGCTCCCCGCCAACGGCTCCCCGCTCCACCCCGCACCGCAGTCTGCGGCCGGCCGCAGCCCGCTGCGCCGCGCGGGTGTCGGCATCGTGGCGGCACTGCTCGCCACCGGCGGCCTGACCGCGTGCAAGGACACCCTCCCCGGCTACGGCGCCGTCCCCGGATACAGCGCGCAGCCCGGCGCCTCCACGAGCACGGGCGCTTCCCCGTCCGCGTCCACCGGCCTGGGTAGCCCCTCCGCTTCGACGGCCCCGGTGACCTCGGCCTCACCCTCCGGCTCCACGTCCCCCAAGCCGACGACCACCAGCACGACGACGCAGAGCCCGAGCGGCAACCCGACCTACACGGTTGCCGGTTTCCCCGCCGCGAACAACACCGGCTACCCGCAGGGCCTGGCCGGCGACACCCGCAAGAAGGTGACGCTGACGCCGTACACCGGCCCCATGACCATCACGGTCGCCGGCACGGTCATCGACAGCAAGGACATCAACGGCCACATCGAGATCAAGGCCAAGAACGTGACGATCCGCAACAGCCGGATCCGCGTGGCCAACGTCCAGGCCGTCACAATCACCGATGACAACGCGAACCTGCGCATCGAGGACACCGAGATCGACGGCCAGCTCAAGGACGCCTCGACCGGTGGTATCGCCCTCATCGGCCGCACCGGTTACACCCTGCTGCGGGTCAACGCCCACGGCTCCGGCGACATCCTGCGCATCGACGGCCGTGGCACGGTCCAGGACTCGTGGCTGCACGACCCGGGCGGCACCGGCTCCGCCCAGCACAACGACGTCATCCAGTCGACCAACGCGACGTACGTCCGCATCCTGCACAACCGGCTGGAGAACCAGCACACCCAGACGTCCTGCATCCTGCTCAAGGCCGACATCGGCCCGATCAGCGACGTGGTCGTCGACAGCAACCTGATGAACGGTGGCGGCTACTCGTTCTACTGGTACGACGCCAACTACAAGATCACCAACGGCAAGGTCACGAACAACAAGTTCATGCGCCAGTCCGGCGGTGGCTTCTGGCCCAAGGGTGGCTACTACGGCACCCAGGCCCTGAACGCGTCGACGCTCCCCACGTGGAGCAACAACACCTGGGCCGACAACGGTCAGCAGATCGGCCGGTAAGTCAGACGGGACCATCAGTCAGGGGGCGCGACCCGGAACTCCGGGCCGCGCCCCTGACCGGGTGCCAGAATCGGGCATGGCGATCCGCCGTCACCACCGCCGACCCGGTTGCAAGCAGCGGCGCTTCTTCGTCCGCGACCCGGACGGCACGGTGGTCAACGTCGTCAGCCGCCGGTGACTGGCCAAGAAGTCGGCGCGGCGGGTGCCCGCCGGACGGTCAGGCGTTCAGGTCCGGCCCGCGGCGGGAGGGGACGGCCTTCCAGGCGATGACGCCGGCGACGACGAGCAGGACGGCGGCGATCGTCGAGGTGACCTGCATGCTCTGTGCGAAGGCGTTACGGGCGGCGGCGAGGACCTGAGCCTCCTGGTCGCCGGCACCGGCCAGGACGTGGCTGCCTGCCGCCAGGGATTCGACGACCGCAGTCCTGGCGTGGTCGGGCAGCGCGGACAGATCCGGCAGGCTGCTGCGGTAGAACATCGCCTGCAGCGTGCCGAGCACCGCGATGCCGAGCGCGACGCCGAGCTCGTAGGACATCTCGGAGATCGCCGAGGCCGCGCCGGCTCGTTCGCGTGGACAGCGCTCAGGATCGCGTCGGTGGCGGCGGTGTACGCGATGCCGATGCCGACGCCGAGCAGCACCAGCCCGAGTGCCAGCCCGAGGTAGCCGGCAAGACCCTCGGCGAGGGCGAGCACGCCGAACCCGGCGGCGGTGAGCAGCAACGACGCACCCAACGTGGCCCCGACGCCGAGGCGCGCGATGACGCGGACGGCAACGACCGCCACCGCGATCGAGGCGAGGGTGCCGGGCAGCTCGCGCAGCCCGGCCTGCAGGGGTGAGTAGCCGCGGACGAGCTGCAGGTACTGGGAGAAGTGGGAGGGTCGCCTGCGCGATCAGCACGGCAGATTCGGTACGGATCGCCGAGCGGGTGTGCGCCGGCACCGCCCGTCGGGTCTACGCGCTCGCGGCGACTGGCCAAGTCGACGTAGGGATCGAGGGTCACGGCGTGTAGAGGTGCCGAACCAGTTCTCGCACCTGCGCGGTGCCGAGTTCGCCGCAGGCCCGCCGCTCCACCGGAAGCACTTTGGCCGGCGCCTTTCGCCGCTGAAGCTTCTGCTCATCGGTCACGCCGAACGTCGTTGCCCTGGCGAAGGTCGCGAGCAAGGCGCATCGTCATGCCACGAACAGCTCGCCACGTAGCGCCACGGTGATCGTTGTGTCGGCGCCCGGTCGCGCAGGTGACCGGATGTCCATGAGTCAGCCGGCAGCCGCTCGGTGCGCGCACTCCGTACGGAAGATCACCGTATGGGCGTACGTGTCGCCCAGGTGTCGTGATAGTCCACAATGGACATTGAGCCAGCCCGAACCTGCAATCGGCCCGAACGTGCAAAGACCGCCCCGCCCGCCGGTGAGCGGCACCGATCTCAGAGGAGCTTGTCCAGGGTCAGCGGGAGGTCACGGATGCGCCTGCCGGTGGCGTGGAACACGGCGTTGGCGATCGCCGGGGCCACGCCGACGAGGCCGATCTCGCCGACGCCCTTGACGCCGACCGGGTTGAAGCGGTCGGGCTCACCGACGAAGGTCACGTCGAGGTCGGGCACGTCGGCGTTGACGGGGATGAGGTAGTCGCCGAATGTGGCGTTGGCGATCCGGCCCGTCGCCGGGTCGGTGACGGTGTCCTCCAGCAGAGCCATGCCGATGCCGCCGACCGCGCCGCCGATGATCTGGCTGCGGGCCGTCTTGGCGTTGAGGATGCGGCCGGCGTCGACGACCGAGACGAGCCGGGCCACGCGGATGCGGCCGAGGTCGGCGTCGACGTGGACCTCGGCGAACCGGGCGGCGAACGGGCCGGCCGGGGCCAGGCCGAGCTCCTCCGGCGTGGCCGGCGCCGCAGATCCATCCGCTGTCAGGTCGGTCCGGTCGTGGCGTTCGAGCATCTGGCCGTACGACTCGGAGATGGAAGGATCGTCGCGGCGCTGCAGCCGCCCGTCCACGGCGACCACGTCGGCTGCGGCAAGGCCGCGCAGCGGCGAGGCGATGTCGTCGGCGACGAGGTCGAGGAAGGCTTGGACGAGGTTGCCGGCGGCGGCGTGGATCGCGCTGCCGAGCGAGGCGGTCATGCTGGAGCCGCCCTGCGGCGGCGCCGTCGGCAGCTCCGTGTCGCCGAGGCCCATGCGGACCTGGTCGACCCGCAGCCCGAGGCGCTCCGCCGACAGCTGGGTCATCACGGTGTACGTCCCGGTGCCGATGTCGGTAGCGGCGCTACGCACAAAGGCGCGGCCCTCCCGGTCGATGGTGGCGCGGGCGTCGCACGGCTGCTGGAACCAGAAGAAGCTGACGCCGGCCATGCCGTAGCCGACCAGCGTGTCGCCGCGGCGCGTGGAGTGGGGCGTGGGATCGCGGTCCCACCAGCCGAACCGTTCGGCGCCGCGCTCGTAGCACTCCCGCAGCGCCTTGCTCGACCACGGCAGTCGCAACTGCGGATGCTCGTCGGCGTGGTTGCGCAGCCGCAGCTCCAGCGGGTCGATGCCGAGTGAGTAGGCGAGTTCGTCGAGGGCGCACTCGAGAGCGAAGTGGCCCTGCGCGTCGCCGGGGCCACGCATCGACGACGGCACCGGGATGTTGAGCCGGCGCAGCGAGTCGCGGGTAGTGACGTTCGGGCAGGCATAGCCGACCGCGGAGACGGCGGTGACGGGTTCGGGGAGGTTGTCGTCGTCGACGGCCCCGGTCTGCACCGAGTGGTGCTCGATGGCGGTGAGCGTGCCGTCGCGGCGGGCGCCGATGCGGACCCGCTGCACCGTCGCCGTCCGGTGGCCGATGCCGGTGAACATCTGCGGGCGGGTCAGCACGAGCTTCACCGGGCGGCCGACGGCGCGGGCGGCCATGGCGGTCAGGACGACGTGCGGCCAGACGCGCAGGCCGGCGCCGAACCCGCCGCCCACGAACGGGGCGAGGACCCGCACGTCGCGCTCCGGCACGCCGAACGCGGCGGCGAGGGTCGCGCGGGTCGCGTCGGGCCACTGGGTGGCGTCGTGGACGGTGAGCCGGTCGCCGTCCCATGCGGCGACGGTCGCGAACAGGCCCATCGGGTTGTTCGTCTCGTCGGGCGTGGTGTACCCGGCGTCGACGATCACGTCGGCGGCGGCGAGGCCGGCGGCGGAGTCGCCGCGGGTCTGGTCGCTGCCGAAGGGGTTCTCGACGGTGACGGCGCGCGGGTCGTCGAGGTCCAGCACGGCCTCGGCTCGCTCGTAGGCGACGTCGACCAGGCGGGCCGCCGCGGCCGCCTGTTCGGCTGTGTCGGCGACGACCAGCGCGACGTACTGTCCATGGTGGACGATCGTCCGTTGCTGCAACGGCGGGGGCGGCTGCGACCAGAGGCCGTCCGGCCCGCGCTCGACGCGCGGCGCGTTGTCGGGCGTGACGACGGCGACGACGCCGGGCGCCGCCTCGGCCCGGGACGCGTCGATCCCGGTGATGCGGCCGGCCGCAATGGTGCTGCGGACCAGGGCGGCGTGGACGAGACCCGGATAGGTGACGTCGCTGGAGTACTGCGCCCGGCCGGACACCTTCTGCCGGCCGTCCACCCGGTCGATGCTGGCGCCGAGCGCGGTGCGTTCGATGATGGTCACGTCGTCGCCCCCGAGGTCTGGAACAACGCCCGGACAAGGGTCCGCTTGGCCAGCTCGACCTTGAACTCGGTGCCGGGCACGGTGAACGGCTGCTGCACCGCGGCGTCGGCGGCGGCGCGGAAGGTCGCCTCGCCGATCGGCGCGTCGCGCAGGACATCCTCGGCGTCCCAGGCCCGCCAGGGCACGGTGCCGACGCCGCCGAGCGCGATGCGGGCCGAAACGACAAGCCCGTCCTCGACGACGGTCGCGACCGCGGCCGAGGCGAGCGCGAACTCGTACGAGGCGCGGTCGCGGACCTTGAGGTACGTGGTACGAGCCCGCTCCGGCAGCAGGGGGATCTCGACCTCGGCGATCAACTCGCCGTGGTACAGCACGTGCTCGCGGTCCGGCGTCTCCCCCGGCCGGTGGTACAGCTCGGTGATCGGCACGGCCCGCGGTCCTCGCGCCGAGCGCAGGTGCACGATCGCCCCGAGAGCCGTCAGCGGCACGGCCAGATCCGACGCGTGCAGCGCGATGCACGAGGGCGACGCGCCGAGAATGGCGTGCATGCGGGCGACGCCCTCCACGGCGCCGCAGCCGCTGCCCGGCATCCGCTTGTTGCAGTGCTCGACGGCGAGGTCCCGGAAGTACCGGCACCGGGTGCGCTGCAGCAGGTTCCCGCCGATCGTGGCCATGTTGCGCAGCTGCGGCGAGGCACCGAGCAGCAGCGCGTCGCGCACCATCGGCAGCAGCCGACCGACGCTGGCATCGGCGGCCACCTGCGCCATGGTCGTGGTCGCGCCGACCCACAGCGCGCCGCCGCCGATGCGCACACCGGACAGCGGCAGGCGGCTGATGTCGACCAGCCGCCGGGGCGCGTCGACGCCGTCCTTGAGCGCCAGGTCGAGCTGGGTCGTGCCACCGGCGAGGAAGGCGGCCCCGGGATCGGCGCTGACCTCGGCGATCGCGGCCGCCGGGTCGGCCGCGAGCGTGTACGCGAACGTCATCGCCCGGCCACCTCCCGGATCGCGGCGACGATGTTCGGGTAGGCGCCGCAGCGGCACAGGTTGCCGCTCATGAACTCCCGGATCTCCTCATCGGTGCCGGCCCGGCCCTCGTCCAGCAGGGCGAGGGCGGACATCACCTGCCCGGGCGTGCAGTACCCGCACTGGAACGCGTCGTGGCGCACGAACGCCTCCTGCATCGGGTGTCCGCCGCCGAGCCCCTCGACGGTGAGTACCTCCCGCCCGCCGGCCTGCGCGGCGAGGGTCAGGCAGGACAGCACCCTCCGCCCGTCGACGAGGACCGTGCACGCCCCACAGGCGCCCTGGTCGCAGCCTTTCTTGGGCCCGGTCAGCTCGAGCCGGTCCCGCAGCGCGTCGAGCAGCGTGACCCCGGCGTCGAGCCGCAGCTGCTCGGGCCGTCCGTTGACGGTGGCGTCTACCGTGATCTCGTTCAGCACCGGCCGGGCCTACCCGGGGCCGCTCCCCGCAAACGCCCTGGTGCGGGTCACCGGCCCGCGGCCGCGCGGGGACGACGCATGTCGACAGCGACCGTGCCCGTGGTGGGTCCGCTCCTTGATCAGGAGTTGCCCCGAATTCGTACCGGCCCGGACAAGCCGAGCCGATGGTGAGCTTTGGGCGTGGCACTGTTCGCCGCCGGGGCGTGGGGTAGCGACGCCGAGGAGCAGGCGCGGTCCGGCCGCCTCGGGCAGCCTGATCCCTGGATTCGTACACGTCGACCCTGTACCTGTCGACAAATGCGTCCGTGCTGTTCAGAGGGCACTCTGGCAAGCGAGGACGATCGTGTCTCGTCGGGTTTCGGTGTCCTGATGGCCCTCGCCGTCGGTGACGACGCGATGATGCTGTCTCATGCCACTGCGACTGGCGTACCCGGGTATCACCAACGCATTCGCGTTACTGCGGCTGCTGCCGGGCAGTGATCGGAGCAAGGACGCGGAGATCCTCGCCCTGCGGCACCAGCTCGCCGTGATGCCCGCCAGCTCGGCGGGCAGCACGTCCGATTCGAGCCAGCTGATCGGGCGTGGCTGGCCGCGCTGCTCAGCAGGCTCCCCCGGCCAGCGTTGCTCGACCTGCGGCTGCTGGTGCGGTCCGATCGGGCACACTCCGGCGCGGGCGGCGAGCCGACTGGTGACCTTGTCCGGCCGCAGTTGGTTGGCCGGTGTGACCGGTGAACATCTACCGCGAACGGAACGCTAACGGATGGCACCCCGCGACACTGACAGCACTTGATTTGCGTCAAGTGCGATGTGCCTAAAAGGGACCAATCTGGCAATAACTCGAGAATTATGCCCGATTTTGGCCGAATTTGATGTTAGCAGCTCCGTTAGCGCGCGCTAACAAATACTGTCCAATGTGTACATCATGAGCTTGAATATTTCCAGCTCACACTGTCGGGGCGGCGGGATTCGTGTTGCTGCGTCCGATCTACATTCGCGGTCGTCGAGCGACCCACGGGATGGTGTCGTGTTCATGCTGCGTTCAGCACGCCGGCGGCCGCGTCGAGGTCCGGGCGTGATGAGCCCGGCGATGTCGGCGGCGGCCTGGCGCCGGCGGCCGCCATGAACCGGCGAGTAATAGCGCATCAACGGCGCCGGGTCATGACCGAGACGCTCAGCCACCTCAGCAATGCCGTACCAGAGATCCAACAGATTCGCCGCAACCACGTGCCGGATCTGATGCGGACCGAGCGGCCGCACCCCAGCAGCGACCGTGAGCAAGACCGGGCTCGAGGCGGAAGCCCCGAGCCCGGCCGGTGCGCGTCGTGCTACTTCGAGCCGGGCTTACCGGTCCTTGCGGTCGACGTACCGTCGTCCGGCCCCTTGCTCGGTTTGCCGCCGTCCTGCTTGCCGGCCGGCGGCTGCGTCACGTCGCCGGCCGGCGGTGCCGTGACCGTCACCGGCACGCCGAAGTCACCGAAGTTGATGATGTTGACCGTGCCGGTGTCGCTGAAGTTCAGCTGCAGGCGCCGGACCCGACCCTGGTCGTCGACGTCCAAGGCCCCGGTGATGGTCCGCAAGGCGTCTGCCTTGGGCTCGTCCTTGTCCGTCAGGGTGAACGTGAACCGCTTGCCAGTCCAGTCGTCGCCGGAGGCGGTGCCGTCCTCACGGACGTCCGTGGCGGAACGCAGCCGTTGCAGGGTCTGCGCGGGGTCCAGCACCATGAGCTTGACCACGGCAACGGTCATCGGCGCGGTTGCCACCTCCATGCGCGGCGAGACCTCCCACGTCGTCGCACCCTGCGCCCGCACGTACATGAGGTCACCAATGAACCGGGTTTCGGCGCCCTCCCCGACGGTGGTGATGACACCGACGCGCCGGACGGGGTCGAACGCTCCTTCGAACGCCCGGTCCCCGCTGGTGCCGTGGATCCGGTAGCTCTGCTGGCTGGTGGTCTCGACCGCGGCGGCGACCTGGGCCTGGGCCGAGGGCGGGCCGAGGGGCAGGGCCAGCGCGATCATGCTCACCGCCACTGCCACCGCCGCGGCGACCGCCAGCGGGACCACCAGCGACCCTCGCGGCGGTGCGGTCGGCACGGCGGCCATGAGGTTCAAGCCCGGCGGGCGGTCCTCGGTCCCTCTGACGAGCAGTGCGCGGACTTCTGTCTCGTTCATGAACGGCTCCTCCTGTTGGGTGCTCACCGGACTCCACTCCTCTCCGTGTCGGTTCGGTTGACCGCCGCGTCGGGCGGGATCAGCCTGCGCATCGCCTGCAGACCGCGATGGGTGTGGGTCTTGACCGTGCCGACCGAGCAGCCCATCAGCTCGGCGACGTCCGCCTCCGACAGGTCGTCGAAGAACCGGAGCACCAGCGCCGTGCGTTGCCGCGCCGGCAGCCGTGCCAGCGCGCTGCGGACGTCCTCGGCCGCCGCGCCGGCGTCGCCCATGTCACCTGGACCGGGCAGGTCGGGCAGGTCGGCCCGGGGAATCTCCCGGCGCCATCGGGCGCGCCACCAGGATCGGTGCGTGTTAACCATGATGCGGCGCAGGTACGCATCGGGTTCGGTGCTGGTGTCGAGGCGATGCCACACCCGGTACAGCTTGCTCAGGCAGGACTGCATGAGGTCCTCGGCCGCATGCCAGTCGCCGGTGAGCAGGACGGCCGTTCTCAGGTGATGATCTCCCCGGCGCCGCACGAAGTCTACAAATTCCGTGTCCACCCGGTCTCCTCTCGTCGATGAAACCACCCCTGACACTCCTTGAGGCCCGCCCCAGGTTGACGTCCGAGGCAGGACAGCGGTGACGACGCAACACCGCGTCCGGGGCAGGCGCCGCCGGATGGGCTCAAGGTAGGGACCGATGTGATGACCGGGCATCACGACATGATGTGAGCGATGCGCGATGATGGTCGCCGATCGGGTTCGATCTCGGACGGGAGGGTGGGACCGGTGACCAGCCCGACGCAGCGCGCGCAGCTTATCCGGGTCTCGCTGGAGAAGCTCGGGGAGACCAACGGCCACCACGAGTTCGAGCGGCTCTGTCTCGGCCTGGCGCGGCAGCGCGTCGCCCCAAACCTGATTCCCGCCACCGGGCCCGTCGGCGCCGGCGGGGACCAGGGGCGCGACGCCGAGAGCCACTGGACCGACGGGGCGACCGGGACCATCGTGATCGCCTGCACCGTGCAGCGCGGCGGCGTGCCGGGGAAGATCCGGCGGGATCTCGCCGCGATCCGCGCGCGCGGCGACGGGGTGCGGCGGGTCGTCTACTTCACGGTGACGGCGGTCACGGTCAGCCAGCGGCACGAGCTGCAGGATGAGGCGCGGGATCGGCACGGCGTGGCCCTCGACATCTGGGACGCCCGGGCCATCGCCGAGCATCTGGGCGATCCCGATCTGTTCCACCTCGCCGTCGACTTCCTGCACCTGCCCGCAGCGTTGGCCGGGCCGCCGCCGCGGAGGTCCTGGGCGATGCCGGTGCCCGAGGCCCGCGACGCGGTGGCGCGGCCCGAGGTGCTCGACGCGCTCGTCGGGGCCGTGCTGGCCTCCAGCCCGGTGGTGCTCACGGGGCTGGAGGGCGCGGGCGGGTTCGGTAAGACCACGCTCGCCGCGCTCGCCGCCCGGGACCGGCGGGTGCTCGGGCACTTTCCCGGCGGCGTGCTCTGGAAGACCCTCGGGCAGCAGGTCACCGGTCCCGGGATCGCGACGGCGGTCAACGACCTGACCGAGTACCTCACCGGCCAGCGGCCCACCTACACCGACCCGCGGCTCGCAGGCGCCCACCTCGCCGACGTGATCGGCGGGCGCCGGTGTCTGCTGGTGCTCGACGACGTGTGGACCGCCGACCAGCTCGTGCCGTTCCTGCTCGGCGCGCCGAACTGCGTGCGCCTCGTCACGACGCGGATCGCGGCGGTGGTGCCGGTCGGCGCGGCCCGCGTCCGGGTCGACGCGCTGACCGCCGGGCAGGCCGAGGCGATCCTGCGCCGGGGCCTGGACCCGGGCCCGGTGAGCCTCGCCGCGCTCGTGGCCCGCACCGGGCGCTGGCCGGTGCTGTGCGGCCTGGCCAACGGGGTGCTGCGGCGACGGGCCGCGCGCGGCGACGGGCTCGCCGAGACCGTCCGGTGGGCCGAGGCCATGCTCGACACGGGCGGTCCGGCCGCACTGGACACCACCGACGCCGGCGCCCGGGAGACGGCGATCGGCGCCACGCTCGCGGCCAGCCTGACGATGCTCCCGGACCCGGAGACTTCCGTCCAGCGGTACCGCGAACTGGGTATCTTTCCGACCGACACCGACCTTCCGGTCGCAATGCTGGCCCGGTACTGGGGCGTCGACCCGCAGCGCGCGCACCGGCTCTGCCACGCGTACTTCGACGTGAACCTGGTCGTGGAGTTCCGGCTCGACCCGCCCGCAATCCGCCTGCACGGCGTCATCGCCGACTACCTCCGGCACGAGGCCGGCCCCCACGCCGCCGGCTGGCACCGCCGGCTCATCGACGCCTACCGGGCGGAGCTGCCCGACGGTGGGGACCTACTGACGGCGTGGTGGCGCCTGCCTGCCGGCGAACCGTACCTGTGGCCGCAGCTCGCCGTGCACCTGCGGGAGGCCGGGCTGGCCGGCGAACTCGTCGCGCTCCTGCGCGACCTGCGGTGGGCGAGCGTCAAGAACCACCGATTCGGGCCGGCCAGCGTGCAGGCCGACGCCGCCGCGGTGCCCGGCGACGCCCACGCCCGAGCGCTCGAGCGGGTCCTGCGCGGCACGAGCCACCTGTACCGCCCGGCTGACCCGATGCTCATGAACATCGCGACGCTCGCCGCCTACGCCGCTGGAAACCCGCTGCTGGCAGCCGCCGGGCAGCGCCTCGCCGGCCGGGTCGGCGCGCCCCACCTGCGGCCGACCGCCCCGCCGCTGCCCGACCAGCCCCACCCGTCGGTCGAGCGGGTGCTCGCCGGACACCAGGTGGACCCGGCCGCCCTGGTGGTGGCCCCGAACGGCGCGTGGCTGGCCAGCACGGGCCACGCCGACCCCGTGCGGGTGTGGGATCCCGTCGACGGCACCGAACTGCTGACCCTGCGCGGATCGCCGAACGGCGCCTACGCGCTGACCGTAGCCCCGGACGGATCCTGGCTGGCCGCCGCCGGTGGCGACGGCAGGGTCCGGATCTGGGATCTTCCGTCGGGTACTGCACGGGCCGTGCTCAGCGGCCACAGCAAGCTCCTCTGGTCGCTTGCCGTCGCGCCCGACGGATCGTGGCTGGCCAGCGGCGGCGACGACGGCACCGTGCGGATCTGGGATCCACGCGACGGCGCCGAGCGGGCCGTCCTTGCCGGCTGCATCACCCGCGTCGACGACCTCGCCGTCGCACCGGACGGATCGTGGCTGGCGATCGCCGCCTACGTCGACCACAGGAACATGACTGCATGCGTGTGGCGAGCGGCCGACGGATCCCGGCTCCACCTGGGCATCGCCGCCCGGGGCGAGTACCGCAGCGCGGCGAGCGCCCTGGCCGTGGCGCCCGACGGCAGCTGGCTGGCCACCGCCGGCTTCGAAACCGTGGAGCTGTGGGATCCCACCGACGGCCGCCTCCGCGCCACCCTCACCGGCCACGACCGGTGGGTGCGCGCGCTGGCGGTGGCCCCGGACGGCTCCTGGCTGGCCAGCGCGGGGGAGGACGGCACGGTCCGGCTGTGGGACCCGGCGACCGGCGCGGCCCTGGACACGCTGACCGGCCACACGGGCCAGGTCAACGCGCTGGTGGTGGCCCCGGACGGCTCGTGGCTGGCCAGCGCTGCTGGCGACAACCTGTACCAGGACGACGGCACCGTCCGGGTGTGGCACCTCGCCGACCGCACCTGCCGGGCCGTCCTCACCGGACACTCGCAGGGCGTCGGCCGGCTGGCCGTGGCGCCGGACGGCGCGTGGCTGGCGAGCGGCGCCCACGACGGCACGGTCCGGCTGTGGGACCCGTCGGGCCCGCGTGCCCCGACGCGGGCCGGTGGCCACGCGGGCAAGATCACCGGGCTGGCCATGGCGCCCGACGGCTCCTGGGTGGCCAGCGCGGGCCACGACGGCACCGTGCGCCTGTGGCACACCGCGGACGGCGCCGAGCGGGCGGTCCTGTGCGGCCACACCGGCCACATCACGCGGGTCGCGATCGCCCCGGACGGCTCGTGGCTGGCCAGCGCCGGCCACGACGGCACGGTCCGGCTGTGGAACGCCGACGGCGCCGTCCGCGCCGTGCACGACCACGGCGGCCAGTCGGTGTTCGACCTCGTGATCGCCCCGGACGGCAGCTGGCTCGCATCGGCCACCAACGACCGCGCGGCCTGGCTCTGGGACAACGCCACCGGCGAGCTGCGGGCCGGCCCGCTCACCGGCGCCGCAGACGCGAGGAAGCTGGCCGCGGCCGGCGACGGCTCCTGGCTGGCCAGCACCGGCGACGGCGGCGCCGTCGGGCTGTGGGACCCGGCGGACGGCACGCCCCTCGGCGTGCTGCTCGGTGCGACCTTCCGGGCCAACACGCTCGCGTCGGCGCCGGACGGCTCCTGGCTCGCCGTCGCCGGCGAGAGCTACACGATCGAGCTGTGGAACGCCGACGGCACGCACCGGGCAACCCTCCGCGGCCACACGGACGCCGTGCTGAGACTTGCGGTCGCCCCGGACGGCTCCTGGCTGGCCAGCACCGGCCGCGACGAGACCGCCCGGATCTGGACCGTCCCCCCGGACAACTCCCGGCCGCCCGGCGCCGACAACGACCCCGACGCCCGAAGCTGGGCTGCCGCCGCCACGTTCGCTGGACGGCCCACGGCCACGGCGGTCGCCGAGCGGGCCGTCGTCCACCACGCCGCCGTCGTCCTCGGCGTGGCCGTGGCCCCGGACGGCTCCTGGCTGGCCAGCGTCAGCCGCGACGGCGCCGTGCGCGTAACCGACCCGCACGGCCGCGCCCTGGCCGCGATCCGCCTGGACGGCGACGCGTCCCACTGCGTCGTCAACCCCGCCCGCCCCCAGCTGGTCGTGGCCGGCGCGCACGTCTACTTCCTCGACCTCGCCGGCCTCCCCGCCGCCGAGCCTTTCCACGTAACGGGGGGTCGGCCTCGGCGATCAACACATCGGTCATCAGGTGTTGCTCCTTGATCAGGAGTTACATCGTTCGTTTTACAGTCCCGCCGCCTGACCCAGGGGTTGACACAGGGGCAACTCAAGTCTGCCTCGATCTTGCCAACGCTCAATGCAACGGTGCCCGCCGAGGTCGTGCCTGTCGTGCGAATTGGCATCACAACTGGCAGCAATCCACAGTGTGTCTTTGAGTCCACAATGGACCGTGATCGTTCACGTATACGAGCAGGCGCGCCACCGTCACTGCGACGTAGCCAGCATCCGACCCGACCCTATGCTCGGTGCATGACGATCCAACGGATGGACCACGTCGGCGTCGTTGTCGACGACCTTGAGGCGGCTACTGCGTTCTTCGTCGAGCTCGGCATGGAGCTGGAAGGCGAGGCGCCAGTCGAGGGACGGTGTCCGGAGGGAACCCTCTTCAGGGTGGTGGAGGAGGCGGCCGGCCGGGTTATCTTCACCCCCGACGGCACGAACTAGCCCAAGGTCCGAGCTGGACCCTGGGGGTGCGAGCGGGATGGGCGGACACGGGGCATGAATGACGGGGAGCACGAGCTGCTGGCGGCGGCGCGGGCCGGTGACGGGTTCGCCTTCGAACAGCTGACCAAGCAGCACCGCCGCGAGCTCTACGCCCACTGTTACCGGATGCTGGGGTCCATTCAGGACGCCGAGGACGCCCTACAGGAGTCCCTGCTCGGGGCGTGGCGGGGGCTGGCCGGTTTCGAGGGCCGCAGCTCGCTGCGGACCTGGCTCTACCGGGTGGCGACGCACGCCTGCCTACGCCTGGCCGGGCACCGCCCGCGCCGGGTGCTCTCGCCCGACCACGGTCCCGCGAGCCCCGACCCGCACGATCTCGGCGAGCCGGTCACGGCGCCGATCTGGTTGGAGCCCTGGCCCGACGAAGGCGTAGATGGGGGCGTGGACGACGGCCTGCGTCTGGATGACGGCGCGGACCCGGCGGAGGCGTACCTGCGCCGGGAGACGGTGGAGCTGGCCTTCGTGGCTGCGCTGCAGCACCTGCCCGGCACCCAGCGGGCGGTCCTCATCCTGCGCGACGTGCTCGGCTTCAGCGCGGCCGAGGCAGCCGGGATCCTCGACACCACGCCGGCCTCGGTCAACAGCGCGATGCAGCGGGCCCGGGCCACCGTCGCCGAGCGGGTGCCCGCCCGCTCCCAGCAGGCCGAGCTGGCCGCGCTCGGTGCCGAAGGCGAGGCGGTCCTGGTCCGTGACTTCGTGGCCGCCTGGGAGCGGGCCGACGTGCCAGCCCTGCTCACCCTGCTGGCCAATGATGCCCGGTTCACCATGCCGCCGCTGCCGGCCTGGTTCGCCGGGCGCGAGGCGGTCGGCCAGTTCCTGGCCGAGCGGGTGTTCGCCACCCCGTGGCGGCTCATCCCGATCACCGCCAACGGCCAGCCCGCTCTGGCCTGCTACCAGTACGACGGCCAGCGCTTCCCACTGAGCGCGGTGAACGTGCTGAGCCTGCGCGACGGGCAGGTCTCGTGGATCGCCGCGTTCCTCGACCAGGGCCTGCGCCGCCATTTCGACGTACCGACGGAAATTTCTTCGCCGCGGCGATGAATCCGCGCCCGACGGTGACTCTGCCTGGATGACCCGTTCATCCAGACAGAGGAGTCACCATGCGCAAGCTCATCGTCACTGGCATCTTCTCGCTCGACGGCTACTTCGACGGGGAGGGCGGCAACGTCTGGGCCCTGCCGATGGACGGTTTCTTCGACGCTCACAACCTGGAACGGATGCTGGCGGCCGACACCCTCCTGTTCGGCCCGCGCACCTACCTGGACTTCAAGGGTTTCTGGCCGCCGATCGCCGAGAACCCGGCGCTGGCGCCGGCCACCCCGCACGATCCGGCCCGGGCCGACCAGCAGCGGCAGATCGCCCAGCTCTGCGGCCAGACCCCGAAGGTGGTCATCTCTGACTCGCTCACCGAGGAGGAGACCGACATCTGGGCCGGCACCACCACCCTCGTCCGTCGGGCCGACGGCCACGCGGCGGTGGCCCGGCTCAAGGAGCAGGACGGCCGCGACATCCTCGTGTTCGGCAGCCGTCTGCTCTGGAACGACCTGCTGGCGGCCGGGCTCGTCGACGAGCTGCACGTCATGATGGCGGCGATCGCTCTCGGCGCCGGTTCGCCCGCCTTCACCGCGCCGGTCACGTCGCTGCGACTGTTCGATGTGGAGCGTCAGGAGGGCTCGGAGAACGTCGTCCTGCGGTATCACGTGTGACACGGGCCGGCCCGAGCTGGCAGCATGGGCCGGGTGGAGTACCGGGCAGCCACCGAGCGCGACATCGACGCCATCGCGGCGAGCGCGTGGCAGATGTCCTTGGCGCGTAGCCCTGAACCTGCCGAGAAATCCGTCCGTGCTGGTCAGCGGGTATTCGATCTTTGAGTTCCGTTCTTGATTAGCTCCTTCCGTGTCCCCGGACCCATCGTCGTTGGTGACTGCGCGATGATGCCGCCTCATGCTGTCGCGACTGGCGTACCTGGGCATCACCAACGCGTTCGCGTTGCTGCGGCTGCTACCGGGCAGCGATCGGGACAAGGACGCGGAGATCCTGGCGTTGCGCCATCAGCTCGCGGTGCTGCAGCGCCAGCTCGGCGAGCAGCGGGTCCGGTTCGACCCAGCTGACCGGGCCTGGCTGGCCGCGCTGCTGCACCGCACCCGACCGCCGCGTGGGTGACCCAGACCGCCCGCAACCTGATGATGGTTTCATAGTGCCTCTCCCCGGGGTGGTGTCGAACGGTGGTGGGGTGGGAATGCTGCGCGGGTGCGGCATTCGGCCTCGATGGCGGGGTTCCAGGTGAGGGCGAGGCGGGGGCCGATATGTCGGGTGGGGATGTAGCCGCGGCTGCTCCAGTAGTAGATGAAGGCTGTGCTGATATTGAGGATGGTTGCGGCTTCGGTCGGGGTGATCTCTGCGTCCTGCAGCGGTCGGGGGTCGGGCAGGTTGTGGTCGCGGCGCAGATTGTTGACGATGCCGGGGTTGAACGGGTGGTTGTAGGCGCTGTGGTGCCCCGCGGTGTTGAGGATCTCGGCGATCTGGCGGTTCGTGTGGGTGGGCGCCATGTCGCGGATCATGGCCATCGCTGTCGGCGGGGTTCGCGGTGCGGTGAGCCGGGAACGGGTGATGCGCTCGGTCGCGCCGGTGTGCCACCGGATCCCGATGCTGATCTTTCGTCGGTCGGGTTCGGGTAGGACGGTGACGTCGGAGATGACCGTGCGCAGCAGCCGTTTGCGGTCGCGGTCGGTGGTTGTCGGCGCTGACCACAGTGCGTGGACGTCTCCTGCGAGGTGTTCCAGAGCCGCGGAGTCGGGCAGGACCGGAAGTTGGGCGCGGACGTCGGCCAGGGCGGCGTCGGCGTCGGCCAACTGGTTGAGGCGGGTCTCCCACTGGGTTTCCAGGGTGCGGGCTACCAGGCGGTTTTCGGGTTCGACGGCGCTGAAGGCGCGTTCGGCCCGGTCTGCTTGATAGCGGGCATGTTCGACGGCCAGCCCGGCGGCGTGCAGCCTGCGTTGGACGCGGCTGGTGATCTCGTCAGCGACGGCGGCGGTCCGGGTGATCTCAGCAGGCGTCAACGCGGACAGGAGCCGATCGACCACGATCGCATCGACGCAGGCGGCGTCGATGGATCGGCAGGTGCTGGTGGGCTGGTGAGAGGTCATCCGGTCGCAGGCGTAGGCGCCGTGGGGATGGGAACGGTGGTGGTAGCGGGTCTGCATGGCCTGCCCGCAGGAGCCGCACCGGATGATGCCCTGACACAGTGCCGGGCTTTCCCGCACGGGCCTGGCATGGGCGGCGGTGTGGTTGGCGGCCAGGATCTGCAGGTTGTCCAGGTAGGCCGACCAGCTCAGGTAGGCGGGATGATGGTCGTGGATGAGCACCGGCCACTGATCCCGGGGCCGGCGGGTGGTGACGGTCTTGGTGGTCCCGTCCGGCTGCAGTTGACGGGCATCGACCCGACGTCCGTAGACGTAGGCCCCGGCGTAGGTGGGGTTGGCCAGCATCCGCTGGACGCGGCTGCTGGTCAACGGGCCCCACCGGAGCTGGCCCGCGTGAGCGCGGCCGAACACCCGGCGGGGAAACAGCCGCCGGCGAAACGCCTCCACCACCCCGAACGCCGATCCGGCCTGCCGGAACATCGCGAACACATCCGTGACAGCGGCCCGGACCTGCTCATCCGGGTCCAGCACGCAGTCGCCTTCGTCGTCGTAGACGTAGCCGATCGGCAGACGGCACCGCAACCGGCCACGCTCGGCGACGCTGACCCGGGCGGCGTGCATCCGCCCGGCCATCAGGTGCAGTTCGGACTCGCTGATGGTGCTCTTGATCCCCAACACCAGCCGGTCGTTGAATTCCTGCAGGTCGTAGACCCCGTCCGCATCGGCCAACAGAGTGTCGGCCAGCCGGGCCAACTCCAACAGCCGGGCGAAATCCGCCGAGCACCGCGCCAGCCGGGACACCTCCAGGACCAGGATGATGCCCACCTCACCGATACAGACCCGCCCGACAAGCTCCTGCAGACCGGCGCGTGAGGCCGCCTGCCGGCCGGAGCAGCCCAGATCCGCATCGATGACGATGACCCGGGCTGGGGGCCAGCCCAGCCTGACCGCGGTTCCGGCCAGGTCATACTGCCGCAGGGTCGACTCGGTGTTGTCGCGGACCTGAGCAAGGCTGGACTGCCGCAGATAGACGACGGCCAGACGTTGCCGGTGTCCAGCAGTGATTTTCTGCTCGCCGTTCATGACCGCATCCCAGGGCCGTCATGGCCATGTTCGCCAGAACCATCACCATCTCGACCCGTCGAGCCTCGACCGTCACCCTTCGACCGTATCTCCGGTTCACCCTCACCGTCGGTCTCCTGCTGAGCCTCCCGACGTCGCCGCAACGCGGTCACCAGATCGAGCAGCTCCTGCAGGCCCTCCACCGACAGTCGCTGCTGCTGCGGCTCGGGGCCGCGGTCAGTCCAGGACTCCGCCACGGTGACCTGCCTCAGTCCAGACCGGCATGTCAACATCCGTACCCCGCCACGCCGGGCGGTGAACAACACCGTCACACGCTGCCCCACCAACGGGTGGAACGGATGAGTGATCGTCACACAATCCGAATGATCATTGATACGCGCGGCAGTATGACGCACGCGTCCTCGTCATGGACCTCGAGGACGCCGGATGCCAGGTGAAGTACCTGATCCGGGATCGGGACGGCAAGTACCCGGCCCTGTTCGACGCCGTCCTCGCCGACGCCGGGATCACCGTCGTGCGCAGCGGCGTCCGCGTTCCCCGCATGAATTCCCTTATGGAGCGATGGGTGCGGACCTGCCGGCGGGAACTGCTCGACCGGACGCTGATCCTCAACCAGCGACATCTGCTGCACGCGCTACGCGAGTTCGAGATCTTCTACAACGGACACAGACCGCATCAAGGCATCGCGAACTCTCGGCCACTCGCGCCGCTGCCCGAACCGATCACCGATCCGGACCAGATTACCCACCTGAACATCCACCGACGTGACCGCCTCGGCGGCATCCTCCACGAGTACAAGCATGCCGCCTGACCTGCGTGGACGGAATTTCCGGCAGTTACAGGGCTCCGCGTGGCCGCAGCGTTCGCCGAGCTCGCCGGCGCTATCTGAGCCAGGCGCGAGCGCGAGTTCACCGCGCCACCCGATCAAACAACGCAACGGCCCCGTCGAGACCGACGCGATCGGCACACGGTTTAGGAGCGGAAGAGCGCTCGGACGGCGCCGAATCGCTGACCTCGCTTTACGTCATCTTGGTCTGGTCCTCGTCAAGGTCATGACACGCATTTGCCTCGGTCGACGCGACGACCGCCGGACAGCACCCGCGCGTGGGCGGGTGATCCCACCGACGACCTCCGTCATCTCACCCGGGGTGAATCCCGGGTGAGATATCGACGGTTGCCCTTGTAGGCCGGGACGTGCGCAACCATCGTGGACGCGGACGCGGTCGAACGTCGACCCGGGGGAAGGGGTTCTGCGTGGGAACTTGGGCGGGGGTAGGCCGGGGAACTCCGACTACAACAACCCATAGACCCCACGCTGGGGTACCGGTTGCAGGACGTCACCACCTGGTGTCGGATTCGGCGAACGCCAGGGCGGCGGCTCTGCACGGCAGCGGGCCAGTGAATCCGTCTTCGCGGGAAGGCCTTCTCCCTGGGCCTCGCACACCGGGGCGGCGTCCGAGTCGCGAGAGCGTCCTCGCTGTTGGGCGCGCTACCCCGAAGGGGCGGCTCATCGTGGTGATACCGGCACACAACGAGGAAGCAGGTATCCGCGGCGCGGTAGACGCCTTGCAGAACCAGACGTACCGGCCGAGCCGTGTCGTCGTGGTGGCGGACAATTGCACCGATAAGACTGTGAAGCTGGCCTATTGGGCTGGTGCGCAGGTTCTTGTGACGAAATACAATAGACACAAGAAAGCGGGCGCGCTCAACCAGGTCTTTGCTGAACTGCTATCACAAATGGCCGACCATGACATGGTCATGGTCGTAGACGCTGACAGCGAACTGGACCCTGACTTCCTGAACTACGCCGTTGCCCAGCTGAACGCGGACCCCAAGATGGGCGCGGTTGGGGGTATCTTCCGAGGCAGCGCAGGCGGCGGTTTCGTGGGTCACTTGCAGCGCAACGAGTACGCCCGCTATGCCCGAGATGTGGCACGCCTCAACGGTAAGTGCCTAGTCGTTACGGGTACGGCGGCGCTGTTTCGGGTCGGTACCCTCAAGGCTGTCAGTCGCGGGCGTATTGCAGGCATCCTGCCTCGTGGCGACGGGATGGGTGGTGTCTATGACACCAGCGTCCTTACCGAGGACAATGAATTGACCTTCGCGTTGCTGCACCTCGGCTACAAGGTCCTCAGCCCGAAGGAATGCACGCTCGTCACGGAGGTCATGCCGACGTGGCGTGCGCTGTGGAAACAACGCGAACGCTGGAAGCGCGGAGCTATCGAGAACTGCTTTCAATATGGCCTCACGCGTATCACATGGCGCTATTGGGGCCGGCAGTTGTTCACCATGCTAGGTGTACTTGTCACATTCACGTACTTAGGCTCCCTGATATTTGCGGCGGCCGTGGGCGGATTTCATCTCCGTCCTCTCTGGATGCTCGTTACTGCCGTTTTTGTTCTGGAACGGGTAGTGACGGTGCGATATCGCGGCTGGAAGCACATGGTGCTGGCCGCAAGCATGTATGAGCTGGTGCTCGACATGTTCCTCCAATTTGTACACGCGAAGGCGTACGTGGACACGATTCTGCGCAGAGAGAGAAAGTGGTAGGCGATGGATGGGTACACAGGCGGCGGCGTCATCGGTGGCGGTATGGCCACCGGCGGTGGACTGGCTCTGACCGGAGCAAACACAGTGTGGGTTGTTCTGGCTGGGTTCGCGTTCGTGGCGGTGGGGGCAGCGCTACTGCGCATCGCACCGAAGGTTCGGTCCAGGCGCAACAGATAAGCAACAGGGATTTGCGTGTAGATCCGTCCCCTGACTCGCATAGGGTATGCGGAGAATCGCCGCTATTCGGCTAGGGTCGACCATGTGTGGTGTTGATGGGATCGGATCGTTGTAGCTGCTCGTCGCTGGTCTCCGTCCGCGAGATGCAGATGTTCAGCGCAGAATTCCTGACCAATGAGTGTATGGGCTTAGGGCGCGTTTCATAAGTGGTGGGGGCCGGTGAAGTCACGGCGTGGCGGTGATCGATAACTGAAGAGGTCTCCGGTACGTGGTTCAGCGACCAAGCAGAACTGCATACCGGAGACCTCGTGGCCACCTTAGCGGTGACGAGGCGGCACGACCTGACCGACGCGCAGTGGGCGGCGCTTGCGCCGCTGCTGCCTGCTGCGTCGGTGCGGGGGCGTCCGCCGAAATGGACCAGACGGCAGCTCATCGACGGGATCCGATGGAGAATCCGGGTCGGCGCACCCTGGCGTGACGTCCCCGCCGAGTACGCGCCCTGGCCTACCGTCTACGGCCTGTTCCGCCGTTGGCAGCGCGACGGCACCTGGGACGCGATCCTGGCCGCCCTGCAGGCCTTGGCAGACGTGGCCGGCCGCATCGACTGGGACGTCAGCATCGACTCCACGACCAGCCGCGCGCATCAACACGCCGCCGGCGCCCGCCGCGACGGTCACCTGCAGAAGGAACCACCCGGCGGCGTCCACGACGAACCCGCCGACCACGCACTCGGCCGCTCCCGAGGCGGCCTGACCACCAAGACACACCTGGCCTGCGAGCAAGGCCAGAAGGTCCTGGCCATGACCCTGACCACTGGCCAACGCGGCGACAGTCCGCAGTTCATCCCCGTTCTGCGCAAGATCCGGGTGAGCCGGCCCGGTGACGGCCCATCCGTTCCCAAGCCATCAGGAGCCGACCGACCATGCCCAGCATGCCCGACCGCACCGCCCACCGTCACGATCCCCACACGGCCGAGGTGATTCTCGGCGTCGACACCCACAAGGACGTGCACGTCGCGGCAACGCTGACCACGATGGGAGCCCTGGCCGGCACCAACAACTTCCCAACGACCACGGCCGGCTACCAGCAGCTGCTGCAGTGGGCACGCACGTTCGGACCGGTGCGACGCGCTGGTGTCGAGTGCACCGGCTCCTACGGCGTCGCGCTGAACCGGCACCTCCGCCAAGCCGGCGTCGAGGTCATCGAGGTGAACCAGCCCGACCACGGCGAACGGCGCCGGCGAGGCAAGACCGACGCGATCGACGCCGAAGCCGCAGCCCGCGCCGTCCTGTCTGGTCGAGCTACCACCGTGGCCAAGTCCAGCGACGGCCCGGTGGAGATGCTGCGCATGTTCCGGCTCGCCAAAGACTCCGCAACGAAGTCCCGGACTCAGGCGATCAACCAGCTCAAGGCGGTCCTCGTTCGCGCCGACCCCACACTGCGCGACACCTTGTCCGGGCTCAGCCTGCCAAAGCTGGTCCGGCAGTGCGCCGAGCTGCCAGCCAGCACACCGACCGACCCGGCGTCCGCGGCCGCCTACACCCTGCGACTGCTCGCCACCCGCATCGCCCAGCTTGCCACAGAAATCGACGAGCTCACCGCCCGCATCACTGAGGCAATCGACGCACACACGCCCACGCTGCTGCAACAGTACGGCGTCGGACCCGACACCGCTGGCGCGCTCCTGCTCGCCGTCGGCAACAATCCCGAACGCATGACCAGCGAGGCCGCCTTCGCCGCCCTCTGCGGCGTCAGCCCGATCGAAGCCTCCTCTGGCAAGACACAGCGCCGCCGCCTCAACCGAGGCGGCGACCGCCGCGCCAACTCCGCCCTCTACACCATCACCATCGCCAGACTCCGCTGGGACCAACGCACCCGCGCCTACGTCGAACGACGCACCACCGAAGGCAAAACCCGCCGCGAAGCCATCCGCTGCCTCAAGCGCTACATCGCCCGCGAACTCTTCCAGGTCATCACCCGACACCGGCCCCCAACCCCTTGACATCCATAGGGGCATCAAACTCGCCGTCCGCTACCGGGCAGTCCTCACCGTCACCATCATCAGCGAGTGGCTCTGACCGAAATATGAAACGCGCCCTAGGTCACGGTCACGGCGCGGCCAGTGCTTCGGTCGGTGGAAGGCGGGAGGCGCGCCATGCGGGATAGATGCCGGCGCAGCCGCCGATCACCAGTGTGGCGAGCGCCCCGCCGACCGTTGCCCAGGCCGGCACCACTGTGGGCCAGCCCTGATAGGCCGCGTAGGCGCCGGTGATCGCGATGCCCGCCACGGCCCCGCCGACGCCGCCGAGCGCCGACAGCAGCTGCGACTCAGTAAGGAACTGCAGCCGGATGTGTCCCCGGGTCGCGCCCAGGGCCCGGCGCAGGCCGATCTCGGAGCGTCGTTCCAGTACTGAGATCACCATGGTGTTCGCCACGCCGACGCCGCCGACGAGCAGGGCCACGGCGCCGAGCCCGAGCAGGAGCCCGGAAAGCGTGCTGTCGGTCGCGGCCTTCGCGGCCAGCGCGTCCGACGGTCGTGACACCTTCACCTCGTTTGGGTGTTCCGGGTTGGCCGTTCTGGCCAGGATCGTCTGGACCGACCTGACCGAGTCGTCGCGGGTGCGGGTGTAGATGGTCGTCGGGTGGCCGTCGAAGCGTAGTTGCGCGGTCGCCACCGGCCAGCCGATCAGCGCGGCGTTGTCCAGTTCGGGCGCGAGTGGCACTGCGTCGAGCAGTCCGATCACGGTGAACCATTGGTGGTTGAGCCACACCTTGACCTCGGGGCTGGGTGCAGTGATGCCGAGCCGCCGGGCCGCGGTGGCGCCGAGCACGACGGCGGGGTAGGTCTCCGTGGCGGCGTTGAGCCAGGTGCCGCGGGTCACGGCGGCGTGGACGGTGTCGAGCAGGTCGGTCCGGGCGGCCAGCACCGCGATGCTGCCCGTCTGGGCCGCCGGCATGTGCTCGCTGCGGTACACGTGGGCGGTGGTTCTGGCGGTTGCCGTCACCGAGTTGACCTCGGGTATCCGGCCGACCATCGCGACGGCGTCGGTGGACAGGTGCGCCTCGTCGCCGAGCAGGGTCTCGCCCGGGCTGATCTTGAGCAGGTTGGTGCCGAGCCTGGCGAGTTGCTCGTCGATGTGGGCGCGGCTGGAGCTCGCGATGCCCACGACGCAGACCATGGCCGCGATGCCGATCGCGATGCCCAGCGCGGCGAGCACCGCGCGCAGCGGCCGGGTCCGCAGGCCGGTGGCGCCGACCCGGGCGACGTCGCGGGGCAGCAGCCGCGACGGTGCCGTCATGACGTCACCTGTCCGTCGCGGATCTCGACCCGCCGCGGCAGGCCCGCGGCGATGTCCCGGTCGTGGGTGATGAGCACGACGGTGGTACCTCCGGAGTGCAGTTCGTGGAGTAGTCGCAGCACGTGCGTCCCGGACTCGGTGTCGAGGTTCCCGGTCGGTTCGTCGGCCAGCAGCAAGGGGGGATCGCCGAGGATGGCGCGGGCGATGGCGACCCGCTGCCGCTCGCCGCCGGACAGCTCGTGCGGCCGGTGGTCGAGGCGGTGGCCGAGCCCGACCCGGTGCAGGGCGTCCGCGGCGCGGCGGCGTCGTTCGCGCAGGCCGACGCCGGCGTAGAGCAGGCCGTCTGCCACGTTGTCGACGGCCGGCACTGCGGTGGCGAGGTGGAACTGCTGGAAGACGAACCCGATCGTGCGTCCGCGCAGTGCGGACAGTTGCCGGTCGGACAGCCGCGACAGCTCCCGGCCGCCGATCACCACCGTGCCGGTGGTGGGCAGGTCCAGCGCGCCCATCAGGTGCAGCATGGTCGACTTGCCGGAGCCGGACGGTCCGACGATGCCGACCAGCTCGCCGGGTTCGATCGTCAGTGACACGTCGTGCAGGGCCGCGACCCCGCCCGGGTAGGACTTGCCCACCCCACTGAACGTGATCATGACGGGATCCCGACGAGGGTGCCCTCGGTGACGCCGTCGCCGGAGATCTGCACCCGGCCGCTGGCGAACATGCCGAGCTTCACGGGCACGTAGTGGTTGGTGGAGTCGGTCACTACCTGGACGCCGGTGGCGCCGTCGGCGAGCGCGACGAGTGCGGCGACCGGGACGGTGAGCACGTTCTCGACGGTCGCCGCGACCAGCGAGACCGTGACCGGTGCCCGGTCGAGGGTGCCGAGCTTGGACTGGTCGGCTACGGTGACCGTCAGGTCGATCGTGGCCGGGTCCTCGGTCAGGCGGCCCGCGACGGCCACCGACCCGACCGTGGCGACGGTGCCGGGCACGACCGTCCCGTTCGGCAGGGTGACCGTGGCGGTGCTGCCCTGCCTGGCCATGCTCTGGTAGGTCACGTCCAGCGGGATCTGCACGACCCGGGTGGTGCCGGAGTAGCTGAGCACCTGGCCGTTGGCGGGGTCGCCGGGCTGCATGTCGACGGTGGCGACCCGCACCGGGCCGGTGGCGATCACCGCGGCGGCGGGCTCGAAGACCCCGGTCTGGGTGATGCCGTGGTCCTTCTGCCATTTGCTCACCGCGGTCGCGGTTGCGGCGGTGTACTTCGTGTCGACGGTGAACCCGGTGTAGCCGAGGGCGGCGAGGTTCTGCTCGACCTCGGTGACGTCCGACCCGGAGTCCCCGGACCGGATCGGCCGGTAGAGCGGGCGGTCGCCGTAGAACAGCGACACCGGCCGGTTGTCGACCTGGTACAGCGACTCGCCGCGGTTGATCACGGCGCCCAGGACCGGCAGGGCGGTGATGGTGCCGTTCTCGCGTGCGCTGACCCGTACCGGCGTGCCGTAGCCCAGCGTGCCGTTCACCTGCTGGGTCTGGGTCAGCGTGGCCCGGGTGACCGGCGCGGTCGCGAGTGCCGGACCGCCGCTCGGCTTGGGCGGCTGGTCCCCGCCGAAGCCGAGCGAGGCGGCGGCGACGGCGACAGCCACCAGGATCGTCCCTCCGGTGACCAGCACGGCGCGCCGCCGGGTCACTTGCCACCCTCCTTCGGCGCGCCGCCGTCGCTGAGCCGGTCCTCGCAGGCGGCGTCCGCGGACTTGTAGGCCGGGTCGTTGACGATCTGATCCCGGGTGGCGTTGGCCAGCCGGCCACCGAACTGGCTCTTGCCGGTGGTCGGGTCAGGGTCGGTCAGCTCGACGCCGTGTTCGCGCATGCACACCGCATACGCGCGCAGCCCCTCCAGTTGCTGCGGATCGACGACGGCCGCTTCGCCGCCGTTGGGCAGGAACTGCCGGCAGGCGCTCATCGCGGAGTTCCAGGGGCCCGGGTTGGCCGCCGGCGGTGTGATCGCCACGTTGCCGCTGTCGGGGTCGCGGTCCGGGATGTCCTGACCATGCTCCCGCATACATGCGGCGAACCGCTCATAGGAGTTGTCGGCGTCCCGCGACGAGCCACCCTTCGGCTTTGCGCCGTCGTCGCTGCATGCCGCCGCGAACGTGACCAGCAGGACCAGGACTGCAAGCATCCGTCTCATGCCGCAATGTCTACGTGCCAGGGGTTTGCACCCCCGCGACCGCGCGTGTCGGACCGTTGCAATGTCCGGGGGCGCACACTTGGGCCATGCGAGTGCTGGTGGCCGAGGATCACGCGACACTGGCCAAGCGGATCGCAGAGGGGCTGCGCGACGCTGGGATGGCGGTCGACGTCGCCCACGACGGCGCGGCCGCGCTGGACCGAGCCGGCCACACGGCGTATGACGTGGTCGTTCTCGACCGCGACCTGCCCATGGTGCACGGCGACCAGGTGTGCCGGTTGCTGGCCGCCGCGCCGGGCGGACCGCGGATCCTCATGCTGACCGCCGCCGCGAGCGTCGACGAACGGGTCGACGGCCTAGAGCTGGGCGCCGACGACTACCTGGGCAAGCCGTGCGCCTTCCACGAACTGGTGGCACGGGTGCGTACGCTGGGCCGGCGCGCTCCGTCCGCGCCCCCGGTCATACGCCGCGGCGACGTCACCGTCGACCGGGCCCGGCATCGCGCCAGCCGCGGCACGCAGGCGTTGTCGCTGACCCGCAAGGAGTTCGGCGTGCTGGAGATCCTGGTCGCGGCCGACGGCGCCGTGATCAGCGCTGAGGAGCTGCTGGAGCACGTGTGGGACGAGAACGCGGACCCGTTCAGCACGATCGTCTCGGTGACCATGGCCCGGCTACGGCGCAAGCTCGGCCCGCCGCCGATGATCGAAACCATCGTCGGTAAGGGGTACCGGATGTGACCAAGCCGAAGCCGACCGTCCGGGTGCGCCTGACGTTGTTGTACACCAGCCTCTTCGCCGCCGCCGGCGTCATCCTGGTGGTGATCACGTACCTGCTGGTGGCGGCCATTCCCACCGCCGTGACCTCGTGGTCGGTCCGCCTGCCGGGCGGGCAGGTGGACACGTCGACGTTCCTGGTGCCGGATCGCGAGGAGTTCGAGCCGATCTGCGTCGAGGCCCTCAGGTCGAAGGATACCGACCCGAACCTCAGGGACAAATGCGTGACGGCATACCAGGTCTGGGGCGCGCAGACCCAGCGCGCGGAGACGCTGTCACAGCTCCTGCGCGTCTCGCTGACCACCCTGGCGGCGGTGATCGGCCTCGCGGCGTCGGCCGGCTGGCTCGTCGCCGGCCGGGTGCTGCGACCCGTGCACACGATCGCCGCGGCCGCCCGCGCGGCCTCGCAGCGCAACCTGTCGGCCCGGATCGCATTGCAGGGTCCGCGTGACGAGCTGCGGGAGCTGGCCGACACGTTCGACGAGATGCTCGACCGCATGCAGGCCACATTCGTCGGCCAGGAGCGGTTCATCGCCAACGCCAGTCACGAACTGCGCACGCCGCTCATGGCCATGCGGGCCACGGTGGACGTCGTGCTCGCCAAGCCGGCGCCCACCAACGCCGAGCTGTCCGAGATGGCGCAGGACGTCCGCATCGAGGTCGACCACGCCGACGGGCTCGTGGAGGCGCTGCTCACGCTGGCCCGCAACGACCGCGGATTGACGGTCAGCGAGGACGTCGACCTCGCCACAACGGCCGAGGACGTCCTGGACTCGGCCAAACTGTCCGACCGGCGCGCGCACGCGTCACTGGAGCCGGCGACCACGTCCGGCGATCCGGTGCTCCTGGAACGGCTTATCGCCAACCTGGTCGACAACGCCGTGCGCTACAACGTCACGGGCGGCGACGTATGGGTCAGCACATCTACCGTGCACGGCCGGCCGACGGTCGTGGTGGCCAACACCGGCCCGCTCATCCCACCCGAGGCCATCGACAGCCTGTTCGCACCCTTCCACCGCCTGAACGACCGCACCTCCGGCGATGGCTTCGGACTCGGCCTGGCCATCGTCGCGTCGATCGCGACAATGCATCACGGCACCGTCACCGCCGCCCCGAGACCTGGGGGCGGCCTGCACATCACGCTCACACTGCCGCCGTCGGTTGGCTGACAGATTTATCGCCTCGGCGGCGAGACGGTCGATCGTGTCGACCCGCATGAGGAAGGCGATCTGCCGGGTCTCCTCGTCATGGCCCATCAGAGCCTGTGCGGCTCATAAATTCGGTTTGACTACGCTGCCTGCGAGTATTCGTTGATCAGTCCGCCCATAATCGGGCGTCGTCGGACCCGCGCGGCACCGAGGTTGGTGACCGGTGGTGGGTCAGGTGGTCGTTGATCGAGTGATTGGTGTGGGCGGTGGCGGTTGTAGTGCTCGGTGTACTCCGTCAGCACCGTTGACAGGTGCCGTTCGCCGATGACGAGCATCGCGGTCCGCCCCGCCTGCATGGTCAGCGAGAACTGCTTCGTCCCGTCCGCCGAGACTGTGGGCGCCGCCAGCGGGGGCACGGTCAGTCGATTGATGAACGACAGGTCGTCGGCGTTGCCCGTCGAACCCGCTCCCGGGCGGCCGGCGAGTACCAGCTCGCCGAGATCCGGGCGTCACAGCGCCGGATCGTCGAGACCGCCGACGCCGAACGCCGCCGCATCGACCGCGATCTGCACGACGGCGCCCAGCAGCGACTCGTTGCCGTCACCATGCAGCTGAGCTCCGCGCGCTCTCAGGCCGACGCCGCGACCGCTGATCTGCTCACGGAGGCCGAGGGTCACGTGCGGCAGGCGCTGGCCGCGTTGCGCGCGCAGTCGTCGGAGTCGTTCGCGGAGGTCCTCGCCGCGGAGGGACTCGAGGCCGCCGTCGAGGACGTCGTCCTGCGCTCCAGGCTCAGCGTCAACCTCGCGGTCACATTGTCCGGCGCCGCGCTGGGCTGGCCGGCCCAGCGGGCCGCGGTCGCCGCGGTCGCCGAAGGACTGGACAACGTCTCGAAACACGCCGGCACCGGGCGGGCCAAGGTATCGGTCGCCGACGACGGCTCGTGGCTCACCGTGCGGATCGCCGACGACGGACCGGGCGGTGCCGGGCCAGCCGGCGGACTCACCGCCGTTGCGGACCGGGCCGGAGCGCTCGGCGGCGGCGTCGAGCTGCACAGCCCGGTCGGCGGCGGCACGACCATGGTTGTGAGGCTGCCGTGCGGGTAGTCGTCGCCGACGACGTGATGATCGTCCGGGCCGGCCTGGTCCGGCTATTGGCGGAAGGCGGGCTGCA
>NZ_JBHSIU010000040.1:0-25927 GCF_042653625.1 Dactylosporangium cerinum
AATCTGTCGTACCGGGACGTTGAGGAGCTGCTGGTCGAACGTGGCGTCGAGGTCGACCATGTGACCGTCTACCGGTGGGTGCAGCGGTTCACCCCGCTGCTGGCCGACGTGGCCCGGTTCGCCCGCCATGCGCCCGGCGACAGGTGGTTCGTTGACGAGACGTACATCAAGGTCAACGGAGTCTGGCGGTATGTGTACCGGGCGGTCGACCAGTACGGGCAGATCATCGACGTGCTCGTTTCGGTGCGCCGAGACGCTGACGCGGCGAGGAGGTTCTTCCGCCGTGCGCTGTCCACGCTGAAGGTCAAGCCTGCCGAGGTGGTCACCGACGCCGCCGCGGTCCATCCCGCGGTCCTCGACGAGCTGATCCCGCAGGCGTGGCACCACGTCAAGCAGTACGCCAACAACCCGATCGAGGCCGACCACAGCCAGCTCAAACACCGGCTCAGACCGATGCGTGGGCTACGAACGGACAAGACCGCACAGGTCATCATCACCGGACACGCCTTCATGCAGAACCTACGCCGCGGCCACCACGAACTCGCCATCGACGCCCCGTCGGCAACGCGGGTCGCCGCTGCGCTCACCGAACTCGCCCAAGCGATCTGACCGCCGACCCGATCAAGGTTCAACGCGTCCAACGATCCCATAATGTAACGGTGCCCGCTCAAATATGAGCGTGCGGGTAGTCGGCGGAGCGCCCCTGGAACGAGAGGATCTTGGAGTTCCGGATCACACCGTCGCGGATCTCGATCGCCCGGCGGATCGTCTCATCCTGGTCCCAGGCGTCCGACCCGTCCATCACCGTACGCAGGTACGGGATCAACGCCTCGCTGATCTCCCAGGTCGCGGAGTTCCACAGGTAGGACGGGCTGTGGTCGACCGCGTAGTAGTGGATCCCGTGCCCGACCCCGAACATCGGGTCCGCGAAGGACGTCGGCCGCGCCCATTCAAAGCCCATGCCCTCGTCGCACGACACGTCGACGAACAAGGTGCCTGGGGCGAAAAGGCCCAGTTCGTCGGTCGTGACGAACATCAACGGCGCGTCGGTGTCCTGCAGCACGCAGTTGACGACGATGTCGTAATCGGCGAGGAACTCCGCCAACGGCAGCGGCCTGACACGTTTCATCGCCAGGGTCCGCGGGGAGCCGGGCTCGGTTCGCTCGAAATGGCCCATCCGAACCGAGGGAATAGGTGAGGCCACCGCGGTCGCCTCGCGATGGGTCAGGACGGTGACGTCGGAAACTCCGAGCCCGTTCAGCGCGATCACCGCGCCTCTGGCCGTCGCCCCGAAACTGATCACCGCGGCCCGCAGCCGGCGGCCGTAGTCCCCTGTGCTCCCCAGCAGCTGCAGCGCATGCAGCACCGAGCAGTAGCCGGCGAGCTCGTTGTTCTTGTGGAAGACATGAACACTGAACGCGCCCTCCGCCGTCCAGTGGTTCATCGCCTCCCAAGCGATCATGGTCAGTCGGCGGTCGATGCCCAGCTGGGTGACCGCCTCGTCCTGGACGCAGTGCGGCCAGCCCCAGAGCACCTGCCCGTGCCGCAGCTCGGCGATGTCCTCGTGCGTCGGTTTGGGCAGCAGGATCACGTCGCGCGCGGCGATCAGCTGGTCCCGCGAGCCGATCCCGCCCACCAGCGGCGCGAGCTGCTCGTCGGGCACGCCGAAGCGTTGCCCGTAGCCGTGCTCCAGGAAGATCCGGGACCGTAGGTCGGCGTCGACCCGATCTAGGTGCAGGGGATGGATGGGTAGCCGGTACTCGTGCTCCTTGCGCGACGTGCCGAGGACTCCGAGGCTGAGCCGGTCCATGTGTCTCCCCTTGGTGGTCTCTTCCTCCATAGCACGCGACAGGGCTACGTATCCCGGGCCACGCCTGTTGGCAGCCGACTGCCGCCTGGCCCCGCTGCGGGTACGCCTGGCGGAGTCGTCGTGGTGGACCAGGGCGGTGAGGTGTGCTGCCCGGAGGCTGCTGGCCCGGCTGCTGCCCGAACTGCATCGGCGACTGCATCGCGGCGCCGTCAGTGTGCTGATCGACGTGACACGTACCCCCCGTGAAAATCAGGCGGCCGGCCCCGGCCGATCCGATGGTCCCGTCACCGCCACCACGAGCCTATGCATGGGCCCGAACCTCCGCATCCGAATCGGCTGCGGAGCGGCGGCGAAAGGACGGATGAGTGGATACCACATTCGGGTCACTCTGCCCCGCGGCGCTCAGTCCTGCGATCGGGGAGGGCAGGACTACCGACAACGTGGCACGGAGTGTCGGCCTTCGAGGCTGCGGGCGGCTGCTGGTGGCCCGCGGATGAGGGCACAGGCGACGTGCCGTCGCAGGCGCGCCCGCTTGATTTCCGGAAGCTGTCACTCTGTGGGGCGGGCGCGAGCACGACGTCATCGACGCCGCGGCTACTGTCGTTGCACCGCGGCCTTTCAGCGCAGGGCTGCCGATCAGTCAGCGTCGGCCGTGGCGCTGTCTACAGTGGAGCTTCGTGCCTGAACGGGTAGTTCTTCGCGATACGGGTTTATCGGTGCGAGGTCGGGAGAGTCTGCCCGCCGCGTGACCCGCAGGCAGGCGCTACGCACCCCGACGGGTCAGCGCGAGTGTGAGACGGCGGTTCCGTGGCTGGAGCGCGATCACCACGTAGGGACGACGAGGCGCCATGCGGCAGGGCATTTGATGGAGCTTGAACAACTCAGCGCGCTCGACGCGGCCTTCCTCTGCCTGGAGTCCCGGCAAGCACCGCTGCATCTGGGGGCGCTGGCGATCTTCGGGCCGCAACGCGACATCGCGCCGGATGGGCTGTCCGCGCTGCTCGGCGACCGCGTCGAGCGGGTGCTGTCGCTCCGCCAGCGGGTCCGCATGACCTGGCTGCCACCCGGCGCGATGCGATGGGTCCAGGACGAGTCGTTCGATCTCGCACACCACCTGCACCAGCACACCCTTGACGAGCACAGCGAAGGCGCGTTGGCCGACCTGGCCGGCACCATAATGGCCGTACCACTGAACCAGCGCCGCCCACTGTGGCAACTACACCTCATCACCGGCCTCACCCACGGGCGCTTCGCGGTGCTGGTCAAAGTCCACCACGCCATGGCCGACGGCCTGCGGGCGGTGCAGTTGGGCATCCGCCTGCTGGACCAATGCACCGACGCGCCGCCGACCGCGGCTGCCCCGCCGCACTGGGCTGCCCCGCCGAACCGGGCGGCGTCCGGGCCGTCGTCTCTGCTGGACATCGGGCGAGCCGTCGTTGGCATGGCGATCCACCCGGATCGGACGGTCGCCGGGCTCGCCCGCTACGCCGCGAACATTCCCGGCGCTGTCGCCGAAGCGTTCGGCACCGCGAGCATCGCCGCATCCGTGGTGTCCCACGTCCGGATCGGCACACTGCTGGCACCGGGCATCAGCACGACCGCGCCATCCACCAACCAGCGTCTTGCCCTGCTCAAACTCGACCTCGACACGGTTCGCCAGGTCGGGAAACGTCACGGCGGCACCGACAACGACATCCTGCTGACCGTGATCACCGGCGCGCTGCGCGAATGGCTCACCGGCAAAGACTGCCGCGTCGGGAGCCTCAACGTGCGGGCACTCATCCCGGTCAGCCGCCGCACCCACGGACCACACCGCGGCAACCTGCTCTCCGGCTACTTGTGTGACCTGCCGATCCGGGAACCCAACCCGCTCGCCAGACTCCACAAGATCCGTACCATCATGAACCAGCACAAGGCCGCCGGGTTCACCCACGGCCCAGGCGCATTCCCGATCCTCGCCGACCGGCTGCCCGCCGCAGTGCACCACCTCACCGCATCGCTGACCCGCCACTGCGCCCCACTGCTCTTCGACACCATCGTCACCAACGTGCCCATCCCGACCCGGCCCTGGACCCTGGCCGGCGCCCCACTCCAGGAGGTCTACCCGATCGCGCCGCTGGCGCACGGCCAAGCACTCGGCATCGCCTTGTCCACGTACCAGGGAAGCATCCACGTCGGACTGCGCGCCGACCCACAGATGGTGCCCGACCTGCCCCGACTCGCCGCGGCGGTGCCGGCCGCACTGGCCGCCCTCACCGCTGCCAGCAGCACGGCGCTTTGAACCCGAGCGCACCGCCGCCGAGCAAGCGTCGATGGCGCAGGAGCGTCCATCCCCATCACCCGGCAAGGCAGGCCGCTGAGTCGTACCGGACGGGCTCGAACGCCGCGCCGGCGCGGTCGAGGACCTGGTTGGCGGCGAACACACCAGACGCCACCCGTTCCATCAGCGCGGTCGGAAACGGCCGGCGCACCCAATCCAGGGTTCGGTGAACGGCGATACGCTCAGCCTCCGGCTGCACCGGACGCGGAGCGCAGGGTCAGCCGCAGGATCCGGTCATCGTCGGGCGACGGCCCCTGCTCGTTGCGTCCGTCGCGATTGGACGTGGTGAGCCAGATGCTGCCATCCGGGGCGTTGATCGCGGTGCGGAGCCGGCCGTACTCGGTAACCAGTGCCTCCACGGGGCGTCCGGCGACGCCGGCCCCGGGGCGCCAACGCATGCCGGGTGTGTCGGCCGTGCCGCCTTCGACCAGTCGGCTGTTGACCCCGTGGGCGATCGCCCCATCCAGGGTGACGAGGTAGATGCGCTGTCCGCGCAGGCACGTGACGACCGCGGTCCGGCCCTTGATTGCGACGTCGGCGCTGACGCCGACCTCCGGGTGCCAGGTCACGATCGGGTCGTCGTACTTTGCGTTGCCGCCGATGCCCTCGACCATCGGCCAGCCGTAGTTGCGCCCAGGCTGGACCACGTTCAGTTCGTCCCACACCGCCTCGCCGATCTCGGCGACGAACATGTTGCCGTGGCTGTCCCAGGCCATTCCCTCCGGGTTGCGATGCCCGTAGGACCACACCAGCAAGCCGGGGGACGGGTTGCCCGGGGCGGGCTTGCCGTCCACGGTCATGCGGAGGATCTTTCCGCCGAGGTTGTCCGGGTTTTGTGCGTTCTCGGTCCGCGAGGCGTCGCCGGTGCTCGCGTAGAGGTACCCGTCCGGGCCGAACGCCAGCCGGCCGCCGTTGTGGAGGCCGCCGCCGGGTATGCCGGTGACGATCGGTTGCGGACGTCCACCGAGCCGCAACTTCGCGATCCGGTTGTCCGTCTTGGTGGTGTAGTAGATGAACACGGTCCGGTCCTTGACGAAGGTCGGTGAGGCCGCAATACCCAGCAGGCCACCCTCGTTGTCCGCTCTCGCCTCGGTGATCGTGGCCACCGCCGCCACGGTCAGCTCGCCGGTTGGCGTTCGGCCCGGCCCGACCTTGAGGATCCGCGAGGTCCGCCGCTCGGTCACCAGCGCACCGCCGTCCGGCAGGAACGTAACGCCCCAGGGAATTTCGAGATGCCGCACCAACGTGGTGACCGACACCAACGCATCGCCGCGAGCGGACGGATCAGCCGGTCCGTGGCTGAAGTCGGTGGGATCCTGCCCCGCAGGGGGACGTGGCAAGCCACCGGGAGATGATCGCGGCCCGCCCCCGGGGTCTGGCTCCGGCGTCCGGTCTGATGCGCATCCCCCCAGCAGCCCCAGCAGCAGTACCACGGTAAGCGCCCCACCAACGCACCGGAGCCTAACCGGCCCGCTCACCATCCGCCGCACGGCACCGCGCATTGATGCTTCCACCGCCGCCCTCCAGCCCGACAGCAGATGCCATCCGCTTACACCGTCACGCAAGCCGGGGAGATGCGGCCTCACCCGACTGTCGGGATCAGCATGACAGGGCGAGCAGCCTTGGCCGCCCGGTGCGCTGGTGGTTCGAGCGTCGGGCCGGTCGACCGGTCGGTTGTCACCCTTCGCCTCGCTCGATCGCGCCGGGTGAGCGGCATAGCGTGACCTGCGGTGGCCGACATGGTGGTGATCGGTATAGGCACACCTGCCTCATCCCGGGCGTCCAGATTGCGCAGGCGGCATGGCCGCTGGGCGGAGGCAAAGGCGGTCGCATCGCTCGCGTCGCACCACGAACCGATCATGGGAATGACAGAGAGTGACGCCGGTGGCGGGCGATGGGGAGAGAGGGTTCGGTGATGTTGGCACGCCTGGCGGCCCGGCTGGTGCGGCCGACGCCGCCCACGCTTGGGCTGGGGATCACGGTCGGCGCGCTGCTCGTCATGGTCGAGATGCTGCTGGTCTATCTGCTCGGACACATAGCGTCGCGGGACGCCCTGGAGGTGTTCTTCCTGCTCGGCGTGCTGGCGATCTCCACGATCTGGGGCCTGCGGCTGGCGTTGGCGATGTCGGTCGTGAGCGTCGCGGCCTACAACATCGGCTATGTCCCGCCCGTCCGGGGCCTCGACGTTAAGCAGACCCGGGAGTGGGCGGAACTCGTGGCGTTCCTCGTCGCGGCGGTACTGGCCAGCTTGATGGCCGAGCTGGCCCGCGCTCGAGCAACCGAGTCGGTCGAACGTCGCGAGGAGGCAGACCTCTTTGCCGGGCTGGCCCGCCTGTGTCTGGCAGTGCACGATCTTCGGTCGGTGCTCCCGGAAGCGTCGCGCCGCCTGGCCCAGACGCTGCAGCTGCCGTTCGCGGCGATCGAACGCGACAGCGTCCCAGCCGAGGACCGCCGAACGGCACTCCCGCTGAAGTCCGGCTCGCAGACCGGCACCCTGCTCATCCCTGCCGACCTGCCGGAGCCGATCCTGCGTCGGCTGCGCGAACGGGTCGTGCCCCACCTGGAGATACTGCTGCAGGCCGCGACCGAGCGCGAGGCCATGGCCAACTCCCTGCGCGAGCTCGCGACGGAACAGGAGAGCCTGCGGCGGGTGGCGGTGCTCGTCGCCGACGGCGCGGCCCCGGCCGACGTCGTCGCCGCGGTCGCCGCCGAGACGGCGTCACTGCTGGCGGCGGACGCCACGAGACTGCTACGCCACGAGGCGCCCGGCACGGTCAGCGTCATCGCCGAGTACAGCAAACCCGGCATCGAGCCCCTGCTGGGGCGGCAGTTTGCCGTCGAAGGCGGCATCACGGAGTTGGTGCTGCGCACCTCCCGCCCTGCCCGCGTAGACAGCTACGACGACCGCGGCGGGGCCCTCGCCGATCTGGCCCGCAAAGAAGGGCTCCACTCGTCGGTCGCTGCACCGATCATGGTCGAGGGCCGGGTATGGGGCGCCCTGGCCGTCCTGTGGGCCCGACGCGAACCGGCGCCACCCGATACTGAGCAGCGGCTGGCACAGTTCACCGAACTTGTCGGCACCGCCGTCGCGAACACCGAGAGCCGGGCGGAGCTCAACATGTCGCGTACCCGGATCGTCCTGGCCGCCGATGAGGCCCGCCGCCGTATCGAACGCGACCTGCACGACGGCGTCCAGCAGCGCCTCGTGTCGCTCGGCCTCGAACTCCGCGAGGCCCAGGCACTGCTGCCGGGCGACCCCGACGAGGTCAGGGCGCGGCTCGGCCGGACGACCGAAGGCCTGGCCGATACGTTCAAGGAACTGCAGGAGATCTCCCGCGGCCTCCACCCGGCCATCCTCTCCCAGGGCGGCCTCATGCCCGCGCTGAAGTCGCTCGCCCGCCGCAGCCCCGTCCCGGTCACGATCAACCCAGGCCCCAAACGCCGGCTGCCCAGATCCGTCGAGGTCGCCGCGTACTACGTCGTGTCCGAAGCGCTCACGAACGCGACCAAGCACGCGCACGCCCTCTCGATCGACGTTGACGTCGACATCACCGTCGACAGCGAGACCCAACGGGAGATCCTCACGCTGTCGATCCGCGATGACGGCGGCGGCGGCGCCGACCCGGCCCTCGGCTCGGGGCTCGTGGGTCTCGTCGACCGAGTCGAGGCGCTCGGCGGACACCTGCAGATCTCAAGTCCGGCCGGTCGCGGGACGGCACTGTTCGTCACGCTACCGACCGACATCGGCCGCGGGCCGACTTGACGCTGTGCTGGCAGATGGTGATTGAGTGAGCGGGCGCAGCGGTTCGCGGACAGCGATGCGCTGGAGCAGCGGACGACGGCCTTGTATGTGGCGGTCGCCCATCAACTCGGCTGGTTTCAGTCTTCAGAGCGCCCTTCAGGGCGTCGTCTACGGCCGCTCGCTCCTCCGGCCTGGTCCGGGCAAGCAGCACGATGGAACACCAGCGGCCGCCCGCGTCGGCGGGCGTGCAGTATCGAGCGATCCGCTACACCCAGCGGCTCGCCGAGGCCGGCGCCGTCGCCTCGGTCGGCTCGAAGGGCGACTCGTTCGACAACGCGATGGCCGAGGCGTTCAACTCCCTCTACAAGGCAGAACTCGTCCGCAACAAAGGACCTTGGCGAGGGCTCGACGACCTGGAAATGGCCACCGTCGAGTACATCGACTGGTACAACAACCGCCGGCTGCACGGCGAGCTCGGCCACGTCCCGCCCGCCGGACACGAAGCACTACACGCGATGACCCAGCCGGTCGCCGCACCCCTGGAAACCAGCCAACCAACTCTCCATCAAACCCGGGGCTTGACAGACAGACCTTCGCCGACACCGCCGAGATTGCCTACGCCGTGGACACCGCAACGACCCAGCTCAACACCCACGCCAAACCTTGGATCTGGGGACGACCGGCACCACCCACCCGCACACTCCGCCGCAAGTTCGTGTACTGCCTTTGAGGAACTGAGCACTAAGCGGGCTGCCCGGGCGCCGCGACTGGTTATGCCAACCTGCGTCAAACCAGAGACTGACCTTCCACCTCAAACACAGGATCCGCGCCGACCTGCCCGCCACCGCCCGCATCGTCACCGACGAACACGACAGGTTGCACGCCTTCACCGGGGCTTCGCCCCTGATCTTGGACGCGTGATTATCCGCTGACTTGTGGCGACGGTTGTCGCCGCGGCGGCTGTCGGCCTTCCGGTGGCGGTGGGGGCGAACAGCGGCAACGCCATCACCGACTGGAACCTCGGCGACAACTGGATCGCTGACAGCGGCGCCGACGCCATCCGTACCGAGAACACCGCAGGCTGGACCATCGAACGTAACTACGTCTACGGCGTCAGCGGCACCGGCATCAACGCCGACCGGCTCTTCGCCACCAGCATGGCTGTGCGCCCCACACTGGAACCCAAAAGGGGTCAAATTTCAAAAATCGGCGACAGGATGATCGCCCGGGTCGGTAAGCAGTACCCGGCCGTCCAGCAAGTCATTGCGGCTGCGGACCACCTCATCCCCGAGGCAGCGCTGGCGGTGTACGGATGACAGCGCTCCATCAGGCGGTGTGTGCACGTCCCGGGCGGGTCCGTGTCATGGCCCGTGCCTCGGTCCGGGACGGGCGGTCGGGCAGCGGTGCCAGCCCCTCTACCGCCGAGGGCGAGCCGCTGCCCTGCGGGGTAGGTCCACCACGCAGCGGCCGCGGACCTGTGCGCGGCCCGCCGGCTGGCCAAGGTCGCACCGGTCGCCGTCCAGGTCGAACACCGCGACCTGGGCGACTACGACCGCATGTTCGGCGTCACCGTCGACGGCAACGAGGTGGCGTGATGCCGGCCAAGAGCACCACTACGCGGAACGTGACCGCGGAACTGGCGTTCCTGACCAGGGCGTTGAAGGCACCGTCCCTCGCCGCAGCGGTCGAGCGGCTCGCTGAACGGGCCCGGACCGAGTCATGGACGCATGAGGAGTTCCTCGCCGCCTGCCTGCAACGCGAGGTCGCAGCCCGCGAAGCGCACGGCGGCGACGGACGCATCCGCGCCGCCCGGTTCCCCGCCCGCAAAACCCTCGAAGACTTCGACTTCGAGCACCAAACGCTCCCTCAAACGCGACACGATCGCGCACCTGGGCACCCTGGACTTCGTCACCGGCAGAGACAACGTCGTGTTCCTCGGCCCGCCCGGCACCGGCAAAACCCACCTGTCCATCGGCCTGGGTATCCGGGCCTGCCAAGCCGGGCACCGCGTCGCGTTCGCCACCGCCGCGCAATGGGTGTCCCGCCTCGCCGACGCCCACCACGCCGGGAAACTGCAGGACGAGCTGGTGAAACTCGGCCGGATTCCGCTGCTGATCATCGATGAAGTCGGCTACATCCCGTTCGAAGCCGAAGCCGCGAACCTGTTCTTCCAACTCGTCTCCAGCCGCTACGAACGCGCCAGCCTCATCGTCACCAGCAACAAGCCCTTCGGCCGCTGGGGCGAAGTCTTCGGCGACGACGTCGTCGCCGCAGCCATGAGTGCGGGGTGGCGACCAATGGCGACCGAATCCGTCATTGGATCAAGGGCCGGGGCGAAAGATCGCCGTCCGGGACGTGGTACTTGCCGGAGCAGGCTTTGGTGAAGCACGTGTAGTAGCGGTACCGCTTGGTGTGTCCGTTGGCCGAGGTGCCGATGCCGGTTGCCGCATTCCGGGCAGGCGATCATGCCGGTGAGGTAGTAGCCGCTGTTGGACATGGCCCGCTGGCCTGTGAGAGCCGAGAGGTGAGGCCCCTCCCGGCTACTTGACCTTGTGGCCCGTGGTGATCTCCTCGCGCTCTTCGAGTTCGCGCCGGGCCGACTTCGGCGGGGCGGCCTTCTCGATCGGGAACCAGAAGCCCCTCACCGGCGGGGCGAGCGCGCCGACGCGGTTCATCTTCTTCGGCACTACCCAGTCGGCGTACTCTGGGCCGTGCTCCTCCTCGGCGCCCCGCCCATCGCCGGCCACCGGGAGCGGCTGGTGGATCTCAACGAAGCGGCCGTCCGGCAGGCGCTGGATGATGCCGGTCTCGATGCCGTGGACCAGCACCTCGCGATCGTGCTGCTGCAGGCCCAGCGCGATCCGGTACGCCAGGTAGTAGGCCAGCGGCGGCAGGATCAGGATGCCGATACGCCCCGCCCAGACGATCGCGTTGAGGCTGATGTTGAACTTGTCGGCCACCACGTCGTTGCCGCCGGAGACCAGCAGGACCATGTAGAAGGTGATGGCCATGGCCCCGAGCGCGGTGCGGGACGGGTTGTCCCGCGGGCGCTGCAGCAGGTTGTGGACAGCCTTGTCCTTCGAGAACCGCTGCTCGATGAACGGATACAACATCGGCAACATCGACAGGAGACCGGGCAGCACAACCGTGGGCCAGAAGATCGGCGGGAGGGTGTAGCCGTTACCGAACAAGTGGAACCGAATCTCCCACGCCGGGAAGAGACGGGCCGCGCCGTCGAGGAACATGACGTACCAGTCGGGCTGGCTCGCCGCCGAGACCACTGCTGCCTTGTACGGGCCGAACAGCCAGATCGGGTTGATCTGGAAGAAGCCGGCCAGCGCGGCCATCACGGCGAACACGATCATGAAGAAGCCGCCGGCCTTGGCCGCGAAGCCGGGGACCATGCGCACGCCGACCACGTTGTTGTTGGTCCGGCCGGGGCCGGGCCACTGCGTGTGCTTCTGCTTCACCAGCAGGCCCATGTGCACGCTGATGAGCGCGAGCAGCGCGCCGGGGACCAGCAGCACATGCACGATGTAGAGCCGGTCGAGGATCACCTCACCCGGGAACTCGCCCCCGAACAGCGAGGTGGTCACCCAGGTGCCGACGATCGGGATGGACAGCATGATCGCGCTCGCGATGCGCAGGCCGGTGCCGGACAGCGCGTCGTCGGGCAGCGAGTAACCGGCGAAGCCCTCCAGGAAGGCCATCCAGAACAGCAACATGCCGACGATCCAGTTGGCCTCGCGCGGCTTGCGGAACGCGCCGGTGAAGAAGATCCGGAACATGTGCACCACGATCGCGGCCACGAACAGCAGCGCGGCCCAGTGGTGCATCTGCCGCATGAACAGGCCGCCGCGCACGTCGAATGAGATCTGCAGCGTGCTGTTGTACGCCTGGGACATCTCCACACCGCGCAGTGGCGTGTAGCTGCCGTCGTAGACGACCTCGCGCATCGACGGGTCGAAGAACAGCCCGAGGAAGGTACCGCTGAGCAGCAGCACGATGAACGAGTAGAGCGCGATCTCGCCCAGCAGGAACGACCAGTGGTCGGGGAATACCTTGTTGAGCAGGCGCCGCAGCGGCGTTGCCGCCTGGAAGCGCTCGTCGAGCGCCCCGGCGGACTTGGCCGGCAGGGCCCGGACGTCGGTTTTGCGCCGTTTCATGACCGCTCCCGGAGGGCTGGTCTAACCGCAACTTTTGTAGTCCCTTTCGGGGCTTGCGTACGCTCCAGCGGACTGGGGACGTGAGCCTCGCCTGAGCATGGCCACTGGCGGTGACGCCGGCATCAAACCCCGAGGACGCCGGACTGCTTGAGCAGCCACAATGCCGCAATCGCCATGACAAACCACACCAGTAGCCGCCACCCGGCGGTGTTCAATATTCCCGCTTGCCGGGCTGCGATCGCTCCTGCGTCGGGCCTTGGGGGTTCGTTTTGGGGCTGGTGCGGGTCTACCACGGCGCACCTCCCGTGATCGAAATGCGACCCCGGCTACATACATTCTACGAGGTCGGCCGCGTCAGCGCGATCACGGCCGCCCACGCCGCAATCGACGCGCTGCTGGTCGCGCGGCCGCCACAGCCCGGTCATGTGGGCAACCTTGCCTTCTTCGAGCGAGCCGACCGCATGTGGATGGCTTGTCTGCTCAGGGTGTTGGACTGGACGTTGAGCCCAGGTCTCGATCGGGTGACCAGGTCTATGGGGCACGGCGGGCCGGTTCGAGTCATCGCCGATGCCGGACTGTGGCGGCGTGACAGCCTGACCGTCACGCCGCCACGGAGCGGTTTCAGATCTGGTTCTCGCCGCCGTCGATGTACAGGTTGGCACCGATGATGTAGCTGCTGTCGGCGGAGGCAAGGAAGGCCACGGCGGCGGCGACCTCCTTCGGGCGTCCCATCCGGCCCATCGCGACCCCGGCGGCCAGGTTCGCCTTGGTAGCGGCCGCGTACTGCTCGCCGACGAGTTCCGTGATCCCGGAAGTGTCGATCGGGCCCGGTGAGATCGCGTTGACGCGGATGCCCCGGCCCTTGAGCTCGTTGGCCCAGGTTCGCGCGAAAGACCGTACGGCAGCCTTGGACGCCGAGTACGCACCGAAGGCCGGTGCGCCGTGCTCGGCGGCGGTGGAGGCGTTCAGGATCACCGAGGCGCCCTCGTTGAGCAGCGGCAGGGCCTTCTGCACGGTGGTGAGCGTGCCCTTGACGTTGACGTCGAAGATCCGGTTGTAGTCCTCCTCGGTGGTCTGCTCCAGCGTCGCGAACGAGGCGGTGGCCGCGTTGGCGAACAGCACGTCCAGGCCCTGGCCGCGGTCGCGGACCGCGGCGTACAGCCGGTCCAGGTCGGCCGGGTCCGTGATGTCACCCGGCACCGCGGTGGCCGCTGAACCGATGGACGCGACAGCCTCGTCTTAGGGCAGTGATACCTGTGGACGTTCTCCGGCAAATAGACCACCGATCAGCGGGGTGCTCAGCCGGACATCTGGGCGAGCACCCCGCTGGCTCGTGACTACTTGGCCATGATCGGTAGGGTCTCCTTCGACCGCGCGACGCCGGGAATGGTGTTCGTGCGGGTTGCTGTCACTTGCACGGACAGGCGGTGGCCGACGTCGGCGGCCTGGAGGGTGTACCGCTGTCCAGTCGTGCCGGCGATCGGCGTGCCGTCGCGCAGCCATTGGTAGGAGAACGTGAGGTCACACTGGTCCCACTCGCCCGGGGTGGCCGTGAGGACCTTGCCGACCTTGGGCGCTCCGCCCACCTCCGGGCGTTGCAGTGCGATGGGTGCCGGCGCCAATGCCGGCGCCTGGAGGACACCCACATCGCTCGTGTTGGCGGCCAGGTCGGTGGCCCGGTAGCGGACGACGTGCGCTGCGGGGTCGAGCACCACGGGTGACTGGTAGGTCTGCCACGGCCCGTCGTCCACCTGGTATTCGGTGCGGGCCACGCCGGAGGCGGCGTCGCTGCCGGTGATGGTGACGGTCCGAGACGTTGAGGGCGCCGACAGGGTCGCGGTGACGGTCGGTGCGACCGGGTCGACCTTGACGGTCAGGGACCACGGGTCGCTCCACCACAGGTTGACGCCCTGTGCCCGGTAGTCGATGTGGTGGGTGTCGGCTGTCAGCGTGACCGGTTCCCGGTACGGGAACCAGCCTTGCCCGTCGATCTGGTACTCGATCAGCCGCACGCCCGGGCCGGCAGTGAGGGTCAGGGCGGCGCCGGCGCCGTACCAGCCGTCGGTGCCCGGGTTGGAGACGGTGGCCTGCGGCTGGCCACCCTCGTAGTGCAGTGGAGTGACGCTGGTCAGGGTCGGGACCACCGCCCGGATCGTGCCGTCGGCGTTGAAGTAGAGGCGGTCGATGGTGGTTTCCCGGTGGGTGCCGTCGCCGCCCGGGATCGCGAAGCGGTGGTAGGTGATGTACCAGTCGTCGGTGCCTGGGACCTGGATGATGGAGTGGTGCCCGGTGCCGAGGATGCCCTGGCTGGTGTCCTTGGTGAGGATTTCGCCCTTGCTGGTGAACGGTCCGAGCGGGCTGGTGCCGATGCCGTAGCCGACGCGGTAGTTCTCGCTGCGGGTGTCGTCGATGGACCAGGACAGGTAGTAGCTGTCGTTGCGCTTGTGCATGAACAGGCCCTCGCGGAAGCCGGTGAGGTTGGTGAGCTGCACCCGTTTGGTCACGTCGTAGGAGATCATGTCGGCGTTGAGCGGGACGGCGTAGGCGTTGCCGTTGCCCCAGTAGAGGTAGCTGGTGCCGTCGTCGTCGGTGAAGACCGCAGGGTCGATCTGCTGGGCGCCGTTGTAGTCGGCCTTGTTCACCAGCGGTTTGCCGAGCGGGTCGACGAACGGCCCGAGCGGCGAGTCCGACACGGCGACGCCGATGCTCTGCGCTGCGCAGAAGTAGAAGTAGTATTTTCCGTTCTTCTCGACGGCGGTCGGGGCCCAGGCGTTGCTGTCCGCCCAGGCGATGTCTGGTCCGAGATCCAGGATCGTGCTGTGTTCGGTCCAGTCGACGAGGTTCTTGCTCGACCACACCTTGAACGTCGAACTGCTCCAACCCGGGTAGCCGTCGGTAGTGGCGTAGATGTAGTAGGTGTCGCCGAACCGGACGATGTTCGGGTCGGCGTTGAATCCGGGCAGGACGGGGGACCGCATGTCCACGGCCCGCACGGTCCACGCGCGGGTCGCGCCGGCCTGGCTGGTGACGGTCACCGTGACCGGCGACGAGTAGTCCCGCGGTCCGGCCGGTGTGATCGTGGAGGTCGGCGCGCTCACGAACGCCGGGTCGAGATTGCGTAGATCGGTGCCCGGCTTGACCGGCAGGGTGATGGTGCTCGTCGCCGAGTCGATCAGGGCGGGGACCTTCAGGCTGGCCAGCTGTACGGCGGTGACGCCGGTGGCGTTCGAGCCGAGTGCGGCGACCTCGGCGTCGGTGAACGCCCGGCCGTAGATGGAGAAGTCACGGACCTTGCCCTTGAGGTACTTGTCGGCGGCGTAGAGGGACCGGCCGATGTAGTTGGCCGTGGTACGACCGTTGCCGATGTCGCCGGGCCGGTTGACCACACCCGTCTTCTCGGCCACCCGAACCCCGTCCAGGTAGATCCGGGCGGTGCCGGCGGAGTCGAGGGTGTAGGTCAGCGTCTTCCACACCCCGCGGGGCACGGCGCTGGAGCTGCCGGCGGTCTCCTCGCCGGTCCAGTTCTTCACGCTGATGGAGCTGCGGTAGTTGTTGCCGGTGGTGAAGAGATAGCCGTTGCCGGCGCCGCCGGCGTCGGTGTTGCCCAGACCCCAGATGAAGTACGGCGTGGCCTGGTCCGCAGCGATGTTCACGTCCAACGAGACGGTGATCTCGGTGAGCCCGGACATGATGTTGTCGGGGAGCCGGACGTGGCCGTTGCCGCCGCCGAGGGACAGGGTGCCGTCGCTCCAACTGGCGTCCCCGGAGAGGGTGCCGTGGTAGCCGTTGCCGGAGTCGTCGGTGACCGTGGCGCCGCTGCCCTGGTTGAGAGGGTAGTGGGCGACCAGGCCCTGTTCGGTGCGCTTCGCCGGCGGCGGCGCGTCGATGAGGGCGTCGAGTTCCCGCTGGGTGACCGGGATGACCGTGCCGTGGCGTGGGCTGGCGGGCAGGCTGTACGACGCCGGGACGCGCCAGTTCGGGTTGGCGAGGTCATCGGTGCCGAGCGGGATGTAGCCGCGGCCGCCGTACTCGTCGACGAAGAGGTAGTACGCCGAGCCCGAGGTGTCGCCCGGGTTCGCCTTGAACACGGTCGGCCCCTCGACGGCGGAGGTGCCCGCGTCGCGGCCGATGCACGAGTCGACCATGGACCATGAGGGCTTGCCCGGCAGGTCGACGGCGGTCAGCGACGGGGACTTCTCCTGGATGATGTCCGAGCAGCCGGTGCCGCCGCCGCCCTCGTCCTTGGTGAAGCGGTAGTAGGTGTCGCCGGCCTTGATGACCGTCGAGTCGATGCGTGACGCGCCCGGGTCCTGCCAGATCGTCGGCTCGGTGAAGGTGACGAAGTCGCGGGTGGTCGCGGCGAGCATCCGGTTGTAGGTGCCGCCGGTGTGGTTCGGGTCGTCGGCGGCGTACAGCTTCGAGGCCCAGAACACGAGGTACTCGCCGCGGACGTCGTCCCAGTAGGCCTCGGGCGCCCAGGTGTTGCCGGCGCTCGGCGGCGAGATCTGGACGTGCCGCTGCGCGGACCAGTTCACCAGGTCGGTCGACTCCCAGACCTCCAGGTATCGGCTGCCCTGGCGCTGGGCGAGATCCCAGTCGCCGTTGCGACCGATGGAGAGGTCGGTGGCGATCAGGTAGAACCGGTCGCCCTGCGGGGACCGGATGAGGAACGGGTCGCGCAGTCCCAGGGTCCCGTACGTCGACTCCAGTTTCGGTTGGCCGCCGTTGACCTCGGTCCAGCGCAAGGCGTTGTTGCCGCGGCTGGCCGCGAAGTAGATCTTCTCCCCGGCGATCGAGTTCCCGGTGAAGTAGCTGAAGGCGTAGCCGGCGTACGGGGCAGGAGCGGGCAGTTCGCGGACGGTGAGTTCGACGGCCCGTTCGGCACTCGCCGTGCCGATGGTGACGGTGCCGGTCACCGTCACCTGCACGTCGCCGTCGCCGTGTGCCGGGCGGTGCACGACACCGTCCGGCGCGACGATCGCCGGCTGGGCGGAACGCCAGGTCACGGTGGCGCCGTACAGTCCGGTGGCGGGCACGGTGAGGTTGCCCCGGACGTCGTCGGCGTGCACCAGGGACAGCGCGGCCGCCGCCGCGTCGGCCTTGCTCTGGTCCGACTCGTCGGGCAGCACGGTGGCGGTGAACGCCTTGGTGTCTGTCGCGGAGCCCCGGGTGAGCGTGGCGGTCAGGGTCACCTGGGCCGGCCCGGCGGACGGGGTCGGGCGCTTCACCGTGCCGGTCGGGCTGATCGTCGCAGGGTCGTTGGAGGACCAGGCGATCGTCGAGCCGTACGCGCCGGTGGTGGGCAGGGTCAGGTTGCCGGTCACCTTCGACAGATCGCCGAGGTCGAGGCCGGCGGCGTCGGCGGCCACCCGCTGGGTGTCCGGCAGCGCGATCGCCGACACTTCCGCAGGGCTGAGCGTCCGGTTGTACACCCGGAAGTTCAGCACTTTGCCCTTGAGGAACCGGTCGGCGGCGTAGTTGGACTTGCCGAGGTTGTTGTTGATCGTCGTGCCGTTGCCGACGGCGCTGGGCAGCACCGTGACGGCGGTGTTCTGAGCGACCTGGACGCCGTCTTCGTACAGGGTGCCGGTGGTGCCGGTCTGGGTGTACGTGACCGACTTCCACACGCCCCGGGCCAGGTTCCCGCCCTTGCCGGTCACCTTCTCGCCGGCCCAGTTGGTCGTGGTGATGCCGGCGCGGAACGCGTCACCACTGGTGAACAGGTAGCCGGTGCCGGAGGAGGAGGTCGCCGAGTTGCCCAGCCCCCAGATGAAGTACGGGGTCTGCTGCGCCGGATCCACGTAGACGTCGACGGAGACGGTGATGGACGACAGCCCGGCCATGAGGTTGTTCGGCAGCTTCACGGAGTCGTCGACGCCGTCGAGCGCGAGGCCGTTCGCGCCGGTCCACGTGCCGCCGCCGTTCAGCGTGGCGTTGTTGCCGTTGCCGGAGCTGTCGATCACCGTGGTGCCGGATGTCTGGGTCAGGTCGTAGCGCAGCAGCAGGCCACTGGTGACGTCCGTGGCAGCGGCCGGTCCGGCGGGCACGAGCCCGGAGAGCAGGGCGAGCAGCGCGCCCGCGGCGAGCGTGCGGGCGCGGAGGCGGGACGGTGTGGGGGCGAAGGATGGTTGCTGACGCTGTGGGAACGCTTGTCGCATGGCGGGTTCCTCAAAGGGACGCGAATGTGAGCGTTAACAGACCCGTATTGTCAACGCCACAAACAAGCCGGTCAAGAGCATCTGGTCCGCCATTCCAGCAAGAAATGTGTCCGCTCACATGCTTGCACGACGGTGGCGCATCGCTGACGAAGCAGGCGCCGCGAGAAGCCGCGACCCTCCTCGGCGTGGGCCGCGCGGTCGGCTATCGCCTGGCCGCCACCCTGGTCGGGCACGGCATGGTCATCGACGGCACACCCGCCAACTGCGACGCACAGCCCGGCGGCGTGGTTACAGGGTGAAGACGCGGACCGGCGACCGTCCGAGGCGATGATCCGCAGACTGCTGCAAGCCATCGACCCGGATCTGCTCGCCGCGGCGATCGAAACATGGCTCGGCACAAGGATTCCCACACCAGCGCCCGGATCCAGGCGGGCGATCGCCGTGGACGGCAAGACCCTGCGCGACTCACGCACCCGTGACAGCACCGCCCGGCACGTCCTAGCCGCCGCCGACCAACACACCGGCATCGTCCTGGCCAGCACCGACGTCGACACACCTGGCCGACTGGATCCGCGGACACTGGTCCATCGAGAACAAGGTCCATTGGGTCCGTGACGTCACCTACGACGAAGACCGGTCCCAAATCCGCACCGGCACCGGCCCGCCGGTCATGGCCGCCATCCGCAACACCGCCATCGGCGTCCTCCGCCTCGCCGGCGCCACCAACATCGCCGCCGCCAACCGCCACCACGCCCGCAACGCCAACCGGCCACTGGCCCTACTCGGCATCACCTAACGACTTTGCCGAGGCCCTGCCCTGGAGACCCAGGCCGCATAACGCAGTCCTCCACGATTCCAGGGGATTGACACTTCTTTGGATCCGCTGTATTCGACGATGATCCGCTGTCCGTTCATCGCGACCTCCTTGGTCTCCGGACTCAGCGTCGACCGGTCGGAACCGACGGGCAGAGGGAGCTGGCATCGGCCGCGCGGAACTTGGCCAAGTTGCTGACGTAGCCGTTCCTCTACCCGGATGAGGAGCCCGAACAGGTTGCAGGCCTCGGCCGGATCACGGTCGGCGAACCACTCGATCACGGCCTGTTGGTCGGGTGCTCGACCCCCGTTACTTGGCTCGGTGGCTACCGACGCGACTGCTCCGGGTACGCGTCGAAGCCACGACGGCGTCCGGCGCTTGGCGGATCTTGGGGCGGGCGATTGGCACCACGGGTGACGTTTGAGCGGGCTGTCCGATGGTAGGTCGGCGGCTGCGCCCCGGTCAGATCGTGGTCATCGACTGCGAAGGCGACCCACAACAATTCGAGAAAGCCACGTTGCTGTTCCGCACCGCCGAGAAGCTCAACATGCATGCCTGAACAGACCCAACCGACCGCAGCAGCATTCGACCACGCGATTCTGGCGGAACAGACGTAGTAGCCCATTCCGGCGCGGTACGCCTCGATCGGCGGCCATCCGGGAGGATTCCGCGTCCGTCAAGAACGTCAAACACGCCGTCATGGACGGCGTGGCCGGTGTTCAGTGCACACAAATAACCTGCGAGGCGATTTCCTTCCCCGGCATTACCCGGGTCAGGTGTACGGGATCGCCGTCCGACCTTTCAGTCGTTCAGCCTCTCAGCTCAACTGGGTTACCAGTTTCGCTCTCCCGCTCGTCTCGCAGGCCAACGTTCACGTTACGCCGGAACCCGGCCGGTGCGGGGTGAGAACTCGGGGGAGTCTCCCCCGTCTACTCCCAGTCTGGTCCAGCTCAGCGTTCCGGTGCCGGTGGTGGAGGCCGACGGCCGCGCGTCAACGCCGTCTCAGTCAGGCCCCTGCGCCGAACCATTGCTGGCTGGTGTCCTCGCCGTCGATGCCCCGGTGCAGCATGCTTCGGTGTGCGCTGTGCAAGGCCCGATCACCGGTCGGGCGGGGTGACCAGCGGATGGAAGAGCGCGTCCTGCGCGGCAAGGCTGGCCATGTCTCGCCGGTACCCTTCGGCCGACAGGTAACCAGCAAGCAGCCACACGGTGAGTACGGCCTCGACGCACTCGCCGTCCGAGTCAGCCCGACCGATCGCCTCAGAGATAGCCCACGAGTCCGCCGGTCGCGGCGAAGCCGGCTGTGCTCCGGTCGCATCCCGGCTTCGGCACCTGGCAACCCATGCGCTGGCGGATGACACGACCGCGACTGCCACCAGCACGATCAAGAAGACGGCGAACACCATTTCCGATCACCTCGCCAGCGTCTGGGCTCACGTCCAACTCTGGCCCGGCCAGTCTGCGGGGGCAAGGGCTGAAGTAAGGAGATGAGTTGGCCGCCTACCTTCCACCCGACCGCGAGGTGCCGATCCGCGACGCCGAGCGCCGGGTCTGACGGGGCGGCGCCGCCAATCCGGCCGGTACGGGGTTGTGGTCCGGGTCCGCCGTGCCGTAAACGTGGCGTGGCCGGTGCTGGTGAGCTGGAGGAGCGATGACGGTGGACGGCGACGTGGAAGGGCTGGGGCTCGCGGAGGCTATTGGCGTGCTGCGTGACGAGCTGCTGCGGGCGCGGGCGGCGGGCGCCGGATCCGGCATACAGCTGCCGGTGGAGTCGATGACCGTGGAGCTGACGGTTCTGTTCGGCGGCCCGGTCGACCGCGACGGACGGCCGGTACGGATTCCACAGTCCGGCGACGAGCTGAAGGGGTAGGCCGCCGGTGGGCGTACCGCTGACGGCCCGGCTGGTCGAGGTGATCGCCGACCTGGGCGGCGCGGCGGCCAGCGGGCGGTACCGGTACGGCTCCGGCCGCATCGTGGCGGGCCGCACCGTGCTGACCGCCGCACACGTGGTCGCTGGCGCGGCCGCGGTCTGGGTCCGCGACCCCGACAAGCGCCGCTACGCCGCGTCCGTCGACGACCGGTTCGTCGGCGACGTCGACGGCCCCGGACCGGACCTGGCCATGCTCGAGGTTCCCAGGCTGGACGCCCCGCGATGGCCGCTCGGCCTGGCGCGGGTGGACCGCGACAGCGACGCGCCGGCGGTGGTGGAGCGCTGCCACGCGCTCGGCTTCCCCTGGTTCGCCGACGTGCCTGGCCCGCAGGCGGTCCGCGACAGCGTCGACGCGACGGGCGCCGTGCCCGCGCTATCGAAGCTCGCCCGCGGCCTGCTCAGCCTCGTGGTGTCGATCGCGCCCCGGCCGCTGCCGCCAGACGCCGCCGGGCTGGAGCGGTCCGAGTTGGTCCGGCATGTCGGGCGCGCCGGTGTCGCCGACGGCCGGCTGCTCGGGGTCGTGACCGAGCACGGGCTGCGGGAGGGCCCGTCGGCCCTCACCGTGGTCCCGCTGACCGCCCTAGAGGCGCATCCGGACCAACCGGGCTGGGGCGCCGGCGTCGCCGACCCGGCCGCCTGGTGGCACGGCTCGGCGTCGGCGGGCCGCGCGAACTGGCCGTGCTGCCGGCAGCCGCGGCAGCGGGCGAGGCCCCGTACTGGGCGGCGGTCGGCGACCTTGGCCGGGCGTTGCACGCGCGGATGCCGCTGCTGCTGGGCCGGGAGCGCGAGCTGGCGGAGCTCGCCGCCTTCGCGACCGGCACCGCCGGCTACCGGTGGCTCGCCGGCGGGGCGTACACGGGCAAGACGGCGCTGCTGTTCGAGGCGGTGACCGCTGGCCTGCCGCCAGGGGTCGACGCCGTGTGCTTCTTCCTGTCCCGCCGGGCGTCGGACGCCGACAGCGCCCGGTTCCTGGCGGCGGTGGTGCCGCAGCTGGCCGCGCTGTGCGGCACCGCCCAGCCGGCGGCGAACCGGTGCGAGTTCGCGGCCCTGTGGCAGGCCGCCGCTGCCCGGGCCGAGCGGCTCGACCGGCACCTGTTGCTCGTCGTCGACGGCCTCGACGAAGACCTGCAGCCGCCGGGCTTGCCGAGCGTCGCCGCCGTCCTCCCGACGCTGGCCGGCGGCCGGGCGCACGTGCTGGTGTCCAGCCGTCCGCACCCGCAACTGCCCGTCGACGTCGCCTCCGGGCATCCGCTGCGGGTCGCCGACCCGGTCGCCGTGAGGGCGTTCTCCGGCGCTGCGCACCTGGCCGATCTCGCCCGGCAGGAGATCGACCTCGCGGTCCGCGGGCCGGTCGGCGACCTCGCGGCCGAGCTGTTCGGCCTGCTGACGGTGGCGGCGGGCGCCCTGACGCCGGCCGACCTCGCCGACCTGACCGGCCCGCCCGGCGGACCGACCGCGGTACCAGTTCGCGCACGCGTCGCTGCTGGAGTACGCGCAGGCTCACCCAGTCCTGGCCGACCCGGCCCACCGGCGGCGCATCGACGACTGGGCCGACGGTTGGCGCCGGGCGGGGTGGCCGACCGACACGCCCCGGTACCTGCTGGACAGCTACCCGGCCACGCTCACTGACCGCCCCGAGCGGCTGACCGCGCTGGCGGCCGACCCCGGCTGGGCCGAGGCGGCGATCGTCGCCGTCGGCGTGGACCGTGTCCTAGCCGAGATGGACCGGGCCGCGGCCGCCGCGCCGGGCGACGTCGCGGTCGGCTCGCTGCGCGCGGCCGTGGCCGGCCAGGCCCACCGCCTGCGGACGGGCGCAGTCACGCGGCCCGGGTACGTCACCCGCCAGCTACTGGCCCAGACGATGGAGCTCGGTGCCGCGGACCTTGCCAGGGCACTCCGGGCCCGGCTGCCCGCCGCAGCCACCCTCGTGCCGACGTGGACCAACCGGCGCGCAAGCCACCACGCCCTCGTCGCCGAACTCGGCCGCCACAAGCACGCGGTGCGCGCGATGGTGCCGCTCGCCGACGGGCGGGTGGTCTCCACCGATTCGAGCCGGGCGCTGGTGTGGGACCCGGCCCGGCCGGGGGCGGAGCCCTTCGCGCTGTCCGGCGCGTACTCGCTGGCGGTGCTGGCGGACGGGCGGCTGGCGATGGGGGCTTCGGGGCCGTCTTCCTCTGGGACCCGGCGCGGCCCGGGGACCCCACGCAGCGCCTGAGCGACGGTCGACCCCACGAGCACATGGGCGCGGTGCTGGCGGCGCTGCCCGACGGGCGGCTGGCGGTCGGCCGGCAACTGTCCGGGGTGATCCAGATTTGGCACCCCGATCGTCCCCGCGAGGAACCGCAGACCGTCGGTCACCACCCCGGTGGGGTTGGGGCGATCGCCGCCCTCTTCGCCGATCGGCTCGTGACGGCCTCCTACGTCCAGTACCTCAACGTCGACGACCCACGGGTTCGGGTGTGGGACCTGGGCGCCCCGGGCACCGATCCGAAGGAGCTGGGGGCCGCTGGGTTACGCCCAGGCCATCGCGGTGCTCGCGGACGGGCGTGTCGTCGTCGTCGGCCATCTCGGTATCGGGCTCTGGGACCCGGCCGACCCCGGGTCGCCCGGCTGGGGCCGCAAAGCCAGAGCGGGGGCGCTCGGCGTGCTGCCCGACGGGCGGGTGGTCAGCGGCGACCATGACGGCCGGTTGTTGCTGTGGGATGCGCGCCGGCCCGAGGCCGAGCCCGAGGAGATCGGCCAGCAGCCGGGCGGCGTCGGAGGCGTGGCGGTGCTGCCCGACGGGCGGGTGGTCAGCGGCGGCCACGACGGCCGAGTCCTTCTGTGGGATCCGACGCGCCAAGGCCCCGCGCGGCCGGACCGCGACCGCGACGACATGCTGGCACGGGCGATTGCGGTGCTGCCCGACGGGCGTGTGGTCGCGGCGGGAGAGAACGGCCGCGTGCAGGTATGGGACCCGGCCCGTCCCGAAGCCGCCCCGCTGGACGTTCGCCTTGCCCGGTCGAGGCAGATTGGGGCGCTGGCCGCCCTTCCGGAGGGCCGGGTCGTGCCGTTCATGGAGACTGAATACGTGGACGGGTTCCCGGGTTGGGTGCTGGTTTGGGACCCCGCCCACCTCGACATCTACGAGCCGGTGGTGGTTGAGCCGGTGGGTAAGCAGACCGCGGAGGCTCCTCGCGTCGCGATGCTGCCGGATGGCGGCGTGGTCGTCGTCGACGGAAAGGACGGGGCGCGGTCCGACGTCACCGTATGGCGGTTCAACGGGGCCGACGTCGTCGCTCACACCGTCGGCAATGTGGTCGACCCGGGGGCAGTAGCGGCCCTGCCGGACGGTCGCGTGGTCACCGACGGCGACTGCCGGGTGCTCGTGTGGGACCCGGCCCGGCCCGGCGAAGACCCCCGTGAGATCGGGCGCGCGCCGGAGGGCCTTGCCGCGGTCGCGGCGCTGCCGGACGGGCGGGTCGTCGCCGTCGGGCGCCGAGAGTGCGGCCTGATGGTGTGGGACCCCGACCGGCCTGCGGCCGGCCCAGCCGGGGCCGGCACGCCGGGGCGCGGGCGGCGGCCGTGCTGGCCGACGGGCGCCTCGTCACCGGCGGCGACGCCGAGCTCCTGGTGTGGGACCCAGCGACGTGGACTGTCGCGGACCGCATCGCCTGTGACGTGACCGCCCTCGCCGTGCGTGGCCCCGGGGTCGTGGTCGCCCACGCCAGCGGCGGCCTCACGCTGTTCACCCCGGCGTAGCGCCGCCGCTGGCGGTCACGGTCAGGGCAGCAGTGCGCGGTCGGCGGCCAGCCGGGCGAGGCGCTCGGCGAAGATGAGCGGCGCCGCGAGTGACTCGCCGGGCGGCAGGTCTGCGAAGCTCGCCACGCATCCATCCGCGCTTCGATTGACACGCGACGCCCCGCCAGCGGAGGCGATGGCAAAACGTCCACAGTGGACGGACAAGCCGTTGATTTCCGGCATAATCGGGCTCGCCAAAAACAAGCCGTTCAAGGCTCGGACCAGGAACGTCTGACTTCTTATCTACGGATCAGAAGGTTGGGGGTTCGAGTCCCTTCGGGCGCGCAATATCAAGAGGCGGTTGACCTGCGGAAAACGTAGATCAACCGCCTCTGCTCGTTCGTCCATTGTGGACCTGATGTGTTCCGAAAGTGATCGGCTGTTTCGGAAGGGTCCAGACCGGTCGGCGTCGGCTTGTGCTGCTCCGTGCCGATCGGTCTGGACCTTGGGCGGTGTCCCGCCCACCGAGTTGGTCGTGGGCAGCGCCGTGTCGGCATCTGACGGCCATCGGATTCGGCCCTGCGGTGAAGATCATTCGCCGGCGGTTCGCGGGGTGCTCCACACGGCCGATCGACGTCCCAACGGTCCTTGAGGACGAGGTATTGCGCCCCGATCGAGCCGTCCTCCTCGAAACCTGGTCGCCGCGTCCGTCGCCGTGGCGGGTCGCCGCCGTCTCGGTCTACTTCCTGCTGCAGGACGACCCCCAGTTCCCGCTCCGGGTCGACTCGCGGTACGGGCGGGCTCCTCGCGAGTGCGGTGGGCTGGGCACGTTTGCGCGGGCACAGTGCCAGTTGGTCGCCTCGCTGCGCGAACGGGCCAGCTGCCTCAGGCCGAGCAGCACCTGCGGGTCGAGCAGGCACGGCTGACGGAACGCACGCGCATCGCGCGGGAGATGCACGACGTGCTCGCCCACCGCTTGTCGCTCGTCAGCCAGCACGCGGGTGGCGATGGCGGCCGGGGCCATCCGGTCGAACGCGCACGAGGCGCTGGAGGAACTGCGCGTGGTCACCGGGGTGCTGCGTGCGGATGGCTACGGCGTGCCCGAGGGTCGGGAGCGTCCGCAACCCGACCTTGCCGACTTCCCGGAGCTCATGGTGATCGCCCGCGCGGCCGGCTCACCGGTGCATCGCGAATCGTTCCGCACCCGCCGCGACGGGAACCCGGCTGTGTTGATCGGGCACCTATACTCGGCGCATGCCGGCGCCGG